>JBGUMF010000106.1:0-27582 GCA_045116675.1 Bacteroidales bacterium | reverse complement strand
AGACCCGAAGACCACCATCCTGTGTGTGGGATACTGTTCGCCTACCACACTGGGTGCCAAGATTATGCGCGGCGACAAGATTGTCTCCATCTTCGGCGAGGAGTACAAGGTGAAAGCGCATCTGGCCCGCATCGACGCCTATTCCGGCCATGCTGACTACAAGGAGCTTATACAATATCTATCCTGCCAGAAAGGAAATCGGAAATTGAAGAAGATCTTTGTTGTTCATGGCGAGGCCGACGTGCGCAAGGTCTATGCCAAACATTTGCACGAAGCCGGCTTCAAACAGGCTTACGTGCCTTCATTTAGAGAATCCATTGAACTAAATTAAAATATATGATGAAAATAGCCATTGTCGGAACCGGATATGTGGGACTGGTGACGGGCACCTGCCTTGCTGAGGTGGGCTTTGATGTCACCTGCGTGGATATTGACGAACGGAAAATAGAAACGCTCCGGACGGGGAAGGCCACCATTTACGAACCGGGCATCGATGACCTTTTGGAGCGCAACATCTCCAAGGGCCGTCTGCATTTCACCACCAGCCTTGCCGAAGTGCTGGACGATGTCACCGTCATCTTCTCCGCCGTGGGCACGCCGCCCGATGAAGACGGCAGCGCCGACCTCCAATATGTGCTCAACGTGGCCCGCGAAGTAGGCCGCAACATGCACGAATACAAGCTGGTGGTCACCAAGAGCACCGTGCCCGTGGGCACTGCCGACAAGGTGCGCAAAGCCATCCAGGAGGAATTGGAAATCCGTAATGCCGACATCGACTTCGACGTGGCTTCCAACCCGGAATTCCTCAAGGAGGGTGACGCCATCGCCGACTTCATGCGTCCCGACCGTATTGTGGTCGGCACCAATTCCGAGAAGGCGCAAAAACTGATGGCCGCCATCTACAAATCCTTCATCCAGAATGGGCATCCGGTGATTTTCACCGACATCGCCTCCGCTGAGATGACCAAATATGCCGCCAACGCCATGCTGGCCACCCGCATCAGCTTCATGAACGACCTGGCAAACCTGTGCGAAATGGTGGGTGCCGACATCAACATGATACGCAAGGGCATCGGCAGCGACACGCGCATCGGAAGCAAGTTCCTCAACGCCGGCACCGGCTACGGAGGCTCCTGTTTCCCGAAGGATGTGAAAGCGCTCATCAAGACCGCCGACCAGAACGGTTATTCCCTGGAAATCCTCAAAGCGGTGGAACGGGTGAACGACCGGCAGAAGAGCGTCCTCTTCGAGAAACTGAACCGGTACTATTCCGGAGAACTGGCTGGCAAGACCGTCACCCTTCTGGGATTGGCGTTCAAGCCCAACACCGATGACATGCGCGAGGCCCCGTCCCTGGTGCTCATCGACAAACTGTCGCAGGCCAACTGCCGCATCAAAGCTTACGACCCCGTAGCCATGGAGGAGTGTTTCCGCCGTGTCGGTAACAAGGTCGAATACTGCGACGACATCTATAGTGCCCTCACCAATTCCGACGCGCTCCTGCTGGTGACCGAATGGAGCGAGTTCCGGGCCATTGACATGCAGAAATTGAAACGCATCATGCGCAGTGCTGTCATCTTCGACGGCCGCAACCAGTACGACCCAGCCGAAATGCGGCAACTGGGCATCCATTACGAGTGCATCGGACGGAATGGCATAAAACGATAGTTCGCTGCCGACAGAGAATCACAAAAGACATTATACAATATGAATATATTAGTCACCGGAGCCAACGGCCAATTAGGTCGATGCCTGCAGGATCTGTCCGCGGGGAGGCCAGAGTGGACATTCTTCTTCACCGATGTGGACACGTTGGACATCTGCCAACCTGACCAGACAGAGGCTTTCGTGCAAGCGCACGCCATTGACGTAATCATCAATGCGGCGGCCTACACGGCGGTGGACCGCGCGGAGGACGATGTTGAGATGGCCTACGCCATCAACCGCGATGCCGTAGCCAACCTCGCCAACATCGCCCGCCAGCACAACGCCTATCTGGTGCATATCTCCACGGACTATGTTTTTTCGGGTGAAAGCTGCCACCCCTACTCCACCGAAGATCCGATTGCGCCCATCTCCATCTACGGCAAGTCGAAAGCTGCCGGCGAGGAGGCCATCCGCCAGTCAGGATGCGCCGCCACCATCATCCGCACCTCCTGGCTCTACTCCGAATATGGGCACAACTTCGTGAAAACCATGCTGAAGCTCGGTCAGGAGCGGGAAAGCGTGTCGGTAGTTTGCGACCAGATTGGTGGCCCCACGTACGCCGGGGATCTGGCCGCCGTCATCCTCAAGGCTGTGGAGGTGAACCTGAACAAGCCGGACATCCGGCTGTACCATTTCGCCAACGAGGGCAGCATCAGCTGGTTCGACTTCACCCATGCCATCATGGAGATGGCCGGACTACCGTGCCATGTGGAGGCCATCTTCACGGCAGAATATCCCGCAAAAGCACCGAGGCCTGCCTATTCTGTCTTCAATCTGCGAAAAATCAAGACCGAATTTGAGTGGGATATCCCCTATTGGAAAGAGAGTTTAAGACTGGTAATCAATAAATTACATAGCAAATAAAAAAATTACGGCAAAAAGGTCCGTCATTTGAAAAAATAATGTATTTTTGCCAGCCGAAAGTGTCCCGTTATGGGACCCGTTCTTTATCATTATGAAAAGCCGTTGTAGCTCAGTGGTAGAGTACCTCCTTGGTAAGGAGGGGGTCACGAGTTCAACTCTCGTCAACGGCTCCATTTGAAAACTTTTAGGTTAAAAATTTAATCATTAATTTATAAGAAAATGGCAAAAGAAAAATTTGAACGTACTAAACCCCACGTTAACGTGGGAACCATCGGTCACATTGACCACGGTAAAACGACCTTAACCGCCGCCATCACCACTGTGTTGGCCAACCAGGGTCTCTCTGAAGTTAGATCATTCGATTCTATTGATAACGCTCCGGAAGAGAAAGAGCGTGGTATCACCATCAACACCGCTCACATTGAGTATCAAACCGCTACGCGTCACTACGCACACGTTGACTGTCCGGGTCACGCCGACTATGTGAAGAACATGGTAACGGGTGCTGCCCAGATGGACGGCGCTATCCTTGTTGTGGCTGCTACTGACGGTCCGATGCCTCAGACTCGTGAGCACATCCTGTTGGCAAAACAGGTCGGTGTGCCAAAAATGGTTGTTTTCATGAACAAGGTTGACTTGGTTGACGACCCTGAGTTGCTCGACCTCGTTGAAATGGAAATCCGTGACCTGCTGTCCTTCTACGGATTCGACGGCGACAACACCCCGGTTATCCGCGGTTCCGCCCTCGGTGGCTTGAACCTCGAACCGAAGTGGGTTGAGAAGATCATGGAACTCATGGACGCTGTTGACACTTGGATTCCGCTGCCTCCGCGCGATGTGGATAAAGACTTCCTCATGCCTGTGGAAGACGTGTTCTCCATCACCGGTCGTGGTACGGTTGCCACCGGTCGTATCGAAACGGGTGTTATCCACACCTCTGATCCTGTTGACATCATCGGTATGGGTGCTGAGAAACTCAAATCCGTCGTCACGGGTGTGGAAATGTTCCGCAAGATCCTCGACGAAGGTGAAGCTGGTGATAACGTAGGTCTGTTGCTCCGCGGTATCGACAAAGATGAAATCCGTCGTGGTATGGTTATCGCAAAACCGGGTTCCATCCATCCGCACAAACACTTCAAAGCTTCTGTTTACGTTTTGAAGAAAGAAGAAGGCGGTCGTCACACTCCGTTTGGCAACAACTATCGTCCGCAATTCTACTTCCGTACAACGGATGTCACCGGTGCCATCACACTGCCTGCTGGCGTTGAAATGTGTATGCCTGGTGATAACGTCGAAATCGATGTTCAATTGCTCTCCGAAATCGCTCTGAACATGAACCTCCGTTTCGCTATCCGCGAAGGTGGTCGTACGGTCGGTGCCGGTCAGGTAACTGAAATCCTTGACTAAGGAAATCGATTTGACGGAATAATATGGAAAGGGCATTGAAATAGATGCCCTTTCTTTTCAGGGGATTAGTTTAATGGTAGAATGACGGTCTCCAAAACCGCAGATGGGAGTTCGATTCTCTCATCCCCTGCTAAAAAAGGCTGACATCTGATGTCAGCCTTTTATTATTTTCCATGGTAATGTTGCCGGATTTGTTTCAATATAAACTAACAGGCCGGAATCCGTCGTCAAAACTGATCATGGCTAAACCGAAATCATTCACATTTTTTCAATTATTGGAACAAAAAACCGCCGCAAAAGTGCAAACCCCAGCGACGGCATTTTTTCGTAATGAACAAAATGAAAAATGTCTGATTTTCAAAGGAAATTATGGTTCTACAATCTCCTTGTGATTCAGCAGGATGGTCTTGGCCGTGCCCACCTTGTTGGAAAACTCAAACATCGACATGGTATACCAGCCCTCATAGTCCGGAGCCCAGTAGCGGATGCCAGCCATGCCGTTGACCATGCCCCACCGCACCACATCGGAGTATATACTGGCCTGGCCCTGCTGGTCGTGCTTGTAGCCCCGCACCTTCTTATTCCAGCCGGCGAAAGGCCCATCCATCTTGCCCGACGGATAGGAAAACTCGCCGATAAACACGGGAAGGCCACATTTCTTGTTGATTTTCTTGACCGTTTTCTTCAAGAGAGCCTTTTTGTTCACCGACATGGAGGGAGCACTGGGATAATAGCTGATACCGGCAGTCTCCATTTCATAGCCGTTATCTTTCATGAAGTTGAAGAATTTGGCCGTGCATCCCGCCGGGAAGACAACCGTGGCCACGTGGGTTGAGAACTTGACGTTTGAGGCGTCAACACCTAATTTTGCGTATGCTTTTAATACGCCCCGTTTTACGGCCGCGTAGGCTTGGGCGTCATGTTTCCAAACATGTTTCTTGAGCCATCCGCGTGCAAATACGGGAGCTGTGTATTTCTTAAGCGTTCCGGCCTTTTCCAGTTTGGGATCCACGGCCGTTTTCAGTCCCATGCTAATACCTGCAAAGCCGAAGTTGGCCTCGTTGCCGAGATTCCAGTTATTCACAGTGCAGCCGGTTTCGAGAATCGCCTCAGCCACAAATTCACCGTATGCTTCGAGCACTATACAGATCTCATCCAACGTCAGTTCCTCCCATTTTTTTTCATTCATCAGGTAGTTGAACTCCGGATACTCGTCAAAACGCGGTGCCTGCTGTTTATCCATATCCATATAGGTGTAGGCGCACATGATCTCCGGATTGATGGGAATGTCTAATGCCGCCGCAATCTGGCACATGCGGATTCCCTGGTCGAACGTGTGGACGTTGGCGTTCTCGTCCGGTTCCCCATCGGTGATATCCTCGGCCGTTTTATGGCGTTTGGTGGCAATACGCACATACATCTCCGTGGAGCCGAAATCACGATAGATGGCCTGCAACTCCTCCGGAGTGGTGGCAGTCTGGTCGCCGACATTGAATTTGTAACCCTTTTCAAATTGGTTCAAAGAGAATGGGCTCAACGAAAGGGCCACACGGAAATCCTCGGATACGGTTTCTGTCGGAGAAGTTTTTGTCATCTTGCACGGGACTTTCGCAAACTGCAACACAAATGTCTGCGAAGTGGCTTGCTGCCTGGTTACATGCCGGCTTTCCATCTCGGTACCGTCAATAGTGGCGTATCCCACATATTCAATCTGATCGCCGATATTGTGACCCCGGTTTTCCCGGGATAGCGACGATGTACACATTGTCTCTACAACACCCTGTTTTACAATCTTATCCGCTCCACTTCCTTCGTTACACATCATCTTGACAGACGATGTTTTGCCGTTCTGGCGGGCGGACATCACGTACATGCCCGCATTGGCAAGGCTTACACGGAAATGGTGGACACCGGGTTGGAATGTACATTCTTCTGTCCGAACGACACGTCCGTTCATGTCGGCAATCATCAGCGTCACAGGCCCGTCTTCCGCCACCGTCAGGAAAACTTCTGTGGTAGCGTTGAAGGGGTTCGGATTGTTCTGTGATAATTGCAAGGACGGCATGGCTTGCTGGGAGGAAAGATTTTTTGCCCCTGCCATGCCATTTCCATTATCATTCTGCATCGCCAAAGTAGTGTCAGGCCAGAAGAGGGTCTGCTGCCAGCCTTTGGTATGGTTGGTGACAACCACACGGTTAAGCTGGACATAACGGTTGCCGGCATCACGGCCAGTGAACGTAACGGTTTGTGCCACTGCGCAGAAGCACATCAGCAACAACAGGGATACAGTAGAAATCTTTTTCATAATATATTTGTCTTTAAAAACGTAAATTCATATACAATAGGATTGCAAAAATACAATTTTCGACAGGCAACTGATGTTATAGGAGTTGGAATTTTTGTTCTATTTTCCACATTACAATCATCAGAAATAATAAAAGAAAGTATATTTTTGCGCTTGAAAAATGATTTAATCAGCACATATCATGTTCACGAGTTCTCCTTTCCACGAACTGCCCGTACTGCGGGAAATCGACAACACAACAAACCAAGTCAGTCTCGGCGACGATCTGCGACTGAGTGTGATTGAAGGAACGGCCACTCCGTTGCCGGATTATTTTCAAACTGCCGTGTATGCGCTGAATCTACATGTGCGAGGACACATAACCGCCAACATCAATCATCTGTCATACGACATCAAGGCACCCTGTTTCTCATCCATCCTAATCAACCAGCCCATCAAAGTAATTGGAGCAAGCGAAGACCATTTGCAGTACGTGTTGAGTTTTTCGCCGCAATTCGGCGAGGACTTGCATCTGAACCTGTCCGGCGATGCGCATATCCGAGCATACATGCGTCCGGTTTTCCCGCTGACGGAACAACAAATGCGGGTGGTGTTACACTACTTTGACCTTTTGCGCGACATCATGCAAACACCCAGTATAGGCAACACCCGCGAGGTGGCGCTCGACTTAGTGCGTTCCTTGGCCAATTTTGTTTACGGACTATATGACAAGTCCTTCTCCTCACTCTATACGATTTCCCGGTCGGAAGAGCTGGCGGGAAAATTCCTTGCCTTAGTCGAGAGGCATTGCGCTGAACACCATTCCATCGACTGGTACGCCAACGAGATGTGCCTCGCGCCCAAGTACATCGCCAATGTTGTGAAGCAGGTGACAAGCAGAAGCGCAGGCGAATGCATTACGTACAATCTCATCCGTCAGGCGAAACTGCTGCTGTTGACGACATCTTTGCCCGTGCAGCAGATTTCCGACCGTCTCGGATTCCGTAACCAAAGCCATTTCGGCACGTTTTTCCGCTGGGAAGTGGGTATGAGCCCGCGAGCTTTTCGGGGAAAACTGTGAAAAAACTGTGTGTCTTACTCAATCTTTCACGGTTCATTTAGTGCAAAAAATACGTATCTTTGCACCTGCAAAAGGCACTTTTGTTTAGAACTCAGATCCCAATATTCCGATAACAGTCTGCCATAAAAGATTTTCAAAATGCTTCTTCTAAATGTTTCACGTATAACCTCGTTCATTGAGACCTTGTACAGCTGGATATGGAGTCCGGCCTTGGTGGGCATGTGCCTGCTGTCGGCACTTTACTTTTCCCTGCGCACGCGCTTTGTGCAGGTGCGTCGTTTTGGCGAGATGTTCCGTCTTCTGTTCAGCACCGACAAGAGCCAGAAGACAGGCATCACCTCATTCCAGGCGTTTGCGATGGCACTGTCGGGGCGTGTGGGTACGGGCAACATCGTCGGGGTGGCCACAGCCATCGGTTTCGGCGGTCCGGGGGCCATCGTCTGGATGTGGATCATTGCCTTCTTTGGGGCGGGCAGTGCTTTTGTGGAAGCCACGCTGGCGCAGATCTTCAAGGAGAACCACCACGGCCAATTCCGCGGTGGTCCGGCTTACTATATTGAGAAAGGATTGCGCAGTACCTTCTTCGGATGTGTCTTCGCTATCATTACGGCTCTGGCCTGCGGTATCTTCCTGCCGCCCGTGCAATGCAACGGCATCGCACTCTCCATGTCGCAGGCTTTTGGGGTTGACACTTGGGTGATAGGCCTTTCCGTAGCGGTTCTCCTTGCCCTGGTCATCATCGGTGGGGTGAAGCGCATCGCCAATGTGGCGCAGATTGTCGCCCCCTTTATGGCCATCCTTTACATATTGCTCTCCATCGTGGTTCTCATCGTGCATTACCGGCTGGTTCCCGGTGTATTCCTCGACATGCTGCGCGGGGCAGTGGGAGCCGGTCCGTTAGGTTCCGCCATCCTCGGCAGCAGCATCTCCTGGGGCGTGAAGCGCGGCATCTACTCCAACGAGGCCGGCCAGGGCACAGGGCCCATTGTAGCCGCTGCCGCCAAGGTGAGCCATCCTGTCAAGCAGGGTCTGGTGCAGGCTTTTTCCGTCTATATTGACACGCTGCTGGTATGCACTGCCACCGCCATGATGATTCTCGCATGCCAGACCTACAACATCATCGACAGCGTGCAGACATCGGCGGTAGGCGAGAGTACGGTCACCTATCTGCAGCAAAACCCTGCCGCGCCGTCTGGCGAGCCCGGCGTGTTCTACACTATCGGGGCCATCAGCACGCTCCTTGGCCAGCGTGCCGCCTCCAATTTAGTGTCCATAGCCCTCTTCTTCTTTGCCTTTACCACTATCATGGCATACTATTATTATGCGGAAACCAACCTCATCTATCTCTTCAGCCGTTTCCGCAGATGGTATCTGCGACGAATGCGTCAAAAGAATCAGAACAGCGAGACCTTGGAGCAGGCGGAGGAGGAACTGGCCCGTGCCGATGAAATCTTCGGCGATGACCGCAGTGAGAAGATTGCGGTATGGGTGCTGCGCCTGTGCACCATCACGGCCGTATTTGTAGGCTCCCTGACCAGCAGCGGCATCACCTGGACGTTGGGCGACATTGGGGTGGGTGCTATGGCCTGGATTAACCTTATAGCCATCTTGCTGTTGTCACCCAAAGCACTGCGCGCACTCCGCAACTACGAAAAAGCCAAGAAGCGGGGCGAAGAACCGCACTTCGATCCTAAAGAGCTGGATATCAAGGGGGCAGAATTTTGGGAAGAAAGAGAAAATTGATTTTGAGGGATTAAAAAAGTGCGTTGTCTATCCCCATAATTTTTGTATTTTTGCCGTTTTAATATTGCCGTATTGCAAGACGGTGCCTTTTTATTGTTAAAAATACACAAATGATGAAGCATATCCTACGATTATCAGGCATAAAAAGCAGCAACATCATGGGCTTAATGCTAACCGTTCTGATTGTTTTCAGCGGATTGGCCGTTTCCGCCCAAGTCACCACCGCCTCCATCACCGGCCATGTCAGTGACGGGAACAATCCGGTGCCGAACGCTGTGGTAACCATCGTGCACGACCCGAGTGGAATCCCTTTCTACGGCATCACGAACGACAAGGGCATCTTTGTAATCAACAATGTCCTGGCGGGTGGCCCATACACCGTGAGAGTGGAACGGCTCAATTACAAAACAATGATTATCAAGGATGTGGAAGCACCGTTAGGTGAGACAGCCGTTTTGGATGTGGAACTTTCACCCACCTCTATGCGTTTAGATGAGGTGACCGTGCTCAGCGATGGGGCCTCCATGAACATCAACCGGTCGGGTGCGGGTGTGCATCTTACCTCTAATGCGATGGAAATGATTCCCAATGTGGGTCGTACGCTGGATAACATATTGAAACTTACCCCACACAGTTGTAGCACTGAGAATGGTTTCTCCGTTGGTGGAGGCAACTACCGCAGTTCTACAGTCTGCGTGGACGGTGCCAGCTTCAACAACGCCTTCGGTATTGGGTCAAGCCTGCCCGCCGGCGGCACCCCTATCTCCCTGGAAGTCATCAACCGGCTCGATGTCAATATCACTCCCTTCAACGTCCGCCACAGCGGGTTCCAAGGCAGCTCCATCAATATGACCACCAAACAGGGCACCAACACCTGGCAGGGATCTGTTTATGACTATTTCTCAGGCAGTGCGGTGCGAGGCCAGAAAATTGGCGACTACCGGTTGACAGGCTCCAACAATTTGAACAACACGACGGGTTTCACCGTGGGAGGTCCTATCATCAAGAACAAACTCTTCCTTTTCCTTAACGGGGAATATACGGTGGACCACACTGCCGTATCTTCCATCCAAGCCCGTCCTGATGAGAGCTACAGCTACGGCGGCAGCACCGGCTACAACCGTCCTACCGTAGCGGAGATGGATAACATCCAGCAATTCCTGATTGAGCGATTCGGCTACGACCCCGGCCGCTACCAAAACTATTCCATTGAGACTCCCGACTATAAGCTTTTCGCCCGTTTGGACTGGCGAATCAACGAATACAACCTGTTCCACATCCGGGTAAGCCACACCCATGTTGCCGAATCCAAACCCGGTGCCACCTCCATGAGTCCGCTTAGCGGCAACAACATCGAAATCACTACCGAAGACGGCATTTACACCTTCACCAACTATTCGGCCGGCCGCATCTCGCAATACGCGATGCCGTTCGAATCGGTGCGCTATAATCAGATTATGGATTTCACCACCATTGCCGCCGAACTGAACACCCGCCTGCTGAACGATCGTAGCGGCAACATGTTCCGCCTCACCTGGTCGCTTCAGAATGAGCCTCGCTCCTTTATGGGTGGCGATTTCCCGACCGTGGATATTCTGGAGCCGTACATCGACGCCAATGGAGAAAAGCAGATGGCCTTCTTCACCACCTTCGGACCGGACCCGTTCACATACGGGAACCTGCGCCGTGTCCACACCCTCACCGCCACCGACGAGTTCACCTATAAGACCGGAATCCACTCCATCCTCACTGGTTTACAGTTCGAATGGAACAACATTGTGAACGGTTTCATGCAGGGTGGTGCCGGTTGGTACGTTTATGACTCCTGGCAGTCGTTTCTCAACGATGTGAACAATGTGGGGAATGCGGGTCCTTCGATGTTCATGATCACCCATGCCAACAGTGAGACTCCCACCGAGCAGGTCTTCCCTACTTTCAACCACATTCAGATGTCCTTATATGCGCAAGACGAAATGGATATCAGCAAATTCTTCAAACTCACGGCGGGTCTGCGTTTGGAAATCCCAGCCATCCTATTCTCACACGACAACCGGAATGCCGAATTCGAACAGATTGTCGCCGCATATCCTAACAGCTCCTTTGCCGGCCTCAGCACCGCCGACTATCCTAAAGCTAACGTGAACATTTCGCCTCGTGTCGGTTTTAATTGGGACATCACCCACAAACGCAAGCTCATCCTGCGCGGCGGCATGGGCCTTTTTACTGGACGCATCCCGAATGTGTGGATAGTCAGTGCTTTAGGAAACTCCAATTGCCTCCAATACCAATACATTGCCAACAACAATACCCAGGCTGATGTGGTGGAATTCAACCCTAACAGGGAAGAAATCATCAACAGTGTCTATTCCGGACAACAAGAACTTTCCGCCCCGACCAATGCCACCATTCTTGCCAAGGACCTGAAGATGCCGACAAGTTGGAAGGCATCCCTCGCCCTCGATTATCTCATCCCCGGTGACATCAAAGCCACCATTGAAGGTATCTACTCATTCAACCTCAACGAAATTTATTCCACCAAACTGGGTTACACGGAAGACGGCACCATTGTGTTGCCCGGCGAACCCAACGGACGCACCTTCTATACAAGCGAAAATATCCAGAACCAGAAGGGGGATGTCATGAGCGGCTATTATCTGCACAATGTGAAGAATATTCACGGGCAATATTTTTCCATTTCCGCCCAGTTAGACAAGAGTTTCAAATTCGGCCTTAACCTTATGGCTGCCTACACCTTCAGCTATACCACAAACATCACAGATGGGTTGAACGACCAGGTCTCAGCACTTGCCAACAATCCAACCATCAACGACTGCAACAGTCCCGAACTGGGGTATTCCGCATACATGCCACCACATCGTGCGATTGCAGGTCTCGCCTACACCATCAAGGAGGGGGATCGTGCCGCCACCAAACTCGGATTATTCTATGAAGGTCTTAACATGGGCATCTACGGAGGACAGTTCATCACCCGCTACTCTTATCTCATCAACAATGTCAGCGGATTAGGCACTCCGCAACTGATGTACATCCCCACTTCCGAGGAGCTGGCAGGAATGCCCTTCTCCTCCGAAGAAAACCGCGCCGCATTTGAAAATTACATCAACAGCGACCGTTACCTGAGCAAAAACCGGGGCGAGTATTCCAAACGCAACGGCAATCTGGCCCCGTGGATCAACCGCATCAATTTCAAGGTTGCCCAGGATTTCTTCTTCAAAGTTTCCAACCGTCAGCAATGCCTTGAAGTCGGTGTGGACATCCACAACCTCACCAACCTGCTCTGTAGCCGATGGGGAACCTATAAGATTCTTGACAATAATGTGTTGGTCAAATACGAGGATGGTCAATACACTTTTACCCAACCCACTTGGGATGCTTATAACGACCTCGCGTCCACATGGAGGATTTTGT
Source organism: Bacteroidales bacterium (assembly GCA_045116675.1). Lineage (GTDB taxonomy): Bacteria > Bacteroidota > Bacteroidia > Bacteroidales > WCHB1-69 > F23-D06. The sequence goes on along the minus strand of JBGUMF010000106.1, from coordinate 15,067 downwards.
TGCATTTGAAATATTCGTTTTAACACAACAACTCCATAAAGCAAACAAACTGACTGATGTTTTATAACAATAATGATTATCTTTTTAGCAAAACAATAATGAAAAACATTTCAAATATAAAACGGGAAGCGGCAGTATTGAGCCTTCTCATCCTGATTGCCACCTGCGTGGGAACGCTTTCAGCACAGACGCAAGTTACGGGCAACCGCATATTCCATGTGAACAATGTCCCGATAAAAATGGTGTTCGTAAAGGGCGGGAACCTGCAGCTGGGCTGCACCAGCGAAAGGGATGACAGCTGCCGGACCGAGGAAGTACCGTCACATTCCGTGACGCTGGCAGACTTCTACATCGGCGAGACAGAAATCACCCAGGCGCAGTGGATGGCTGTGATGGGCCGTGACAACAATCCGAGTTACTGGAAAGGCAACTTGCTTCCGGTAGAGCGTGTGAGCTGGGAAGAATGCCGTCGTTTCATCATCCGTCTGAACAAACATCTGGCTGAAGAGATTCCGGAGGGTTACCGTTTTGCCCTGCCCAGTGAGGCTCAATGGGAATACGCCGCCCGCGGCGGTATGAAAAGTGCCGGCACACGCTATTCTGGCGGCAACAATCTGGCACAACTTGCGTGGAGCTATGACAACAGCAACCAACGCACCCACGATGTGCGGACCAAGGCGGCCAACGAACTGGGCATTTTCGACATGAGCGGCAATGTATGGGAATGGTGCGAGGACTGGTACGATGAGGGTTTCTACTCGACCAATACGGAATGGGAGGACCCGCTGAATGTGCAGGAGAGCAGCTACCGTGTACAGCGGGGTGGCAGTTGGAGCTTTTCGGCACCGTACAACCGCTGTGCCTATCGCGACCGAGGCAGCATCCATTCCCGCTATGAGGATTGCGGCTTCCGCATTGCACTGGTACCCAAAAGCAAATAGCCCAACATAAAGCCAACACATTTTTTACTTTTGCTGACTTTTAAACAAAAAACGTGGAAGAATTAGACCGCACTAAAGAATTGGAGACCGAAGGGATAGGACATCTGCTGTGGCAGTATGCCCTGCCTGCCGTTATCAGCCAGATCATTGCTTCTATTTATAATATTGTAGATCGTATCTTCATCGGGCATGGAGTGGGCGCATTGGCCATCGCCGGTCTGGCCATCACGATGCCCCTCATGAACATCATCCACGCATTCGGCTCCCTGATTGGCGTGGGATCCTCCTCCCGCATGTCCATTGTGCTGGGCCAGAAAGATGTTCGCTGGGCAGAAAAGATTCTGGGCAACAGTATGATTTACACCATCCTTATCGGCTGTCTGTTCGTCACCTTCGGCTATCTGTTCATGGACCGCATCCTGACCAGTTTCGGGGCCACGGCGCAGACTCTTTCCTACGCACACGAATACATGTACATCGTGCTGCCCGGCATGTTCTTCACCACGATGATGTTCAATCTTACCGGCCTCATCCGTGCCTCCGGATACCCCATGAAGTCGATGTTCATCATGGTGGGCGGGGCTGTCCTCAACATGATTTTGGACCCCATTTTCATTTTCGGCTTGGGATTGGGCATCGCAGGTGCAGCTTGGGCTACCACCATCTCCATGACAATCACAGCGTTAGTTGCCATTTTGCATTTCGTCCAACCGACCTCATTCATCCGGTTCAAGGCTCATGCATGGCAACCTAAAGGATACATTTTCAGAAACATAACGCTTATCGGTATGAGTCCGTTCCTGATGAACGTGTGCGCCTCCTTTGTGGTGGCCATGCTGAACAACCAGCTGTTGCGCTACGGCGGTGACCTGGCTGTAGGCATCTACGGCATCGTGAACACCTTCGCCAGCCTCATGGTGATGCTCTTCATCGGCATCTGCCAGGGAATGCAACCCATCGCCGGCTACAACTACGGGGCCGGCCACACCGACCGCCTCAAGCATGTGTTTGTGCTGACCTTGAAGATATGCTTTATCATCGGCGTTGTCGGCAGCCTTGTCTCCTGCCTTTTCCCCGCCACCATGGTGAAGATTTTCACCTCCGACCGCGACCTTATCCGCCTCGGCATCCCAGCCATGCGATTCCTCATGGTGATGTTCCCGCTAATCGGGTTCACCATCGTGAACTCCACATTTTTCCAATCCATTGACAAACCATGGATTGCCATCGTAACCAGCCTGTCACGACAAATGATATTCCTGTTGCCGCTGGCTTTTATTATGCCTATTCTATTTACCAACAACGGATTAGATGGGCTGACGGGTGTGTGGTCCGCCTGCACCATTTCGGATGTCATGGGAGCCTTGCTGGCCGCCGCACTGCTCTTCTCCCAACGCAAAATATTCACAGCCCCCACACCCCACGAGCGCAAGGTCAGCACAGAAGCCACCGCAGAAGCGTGACCAGTGCCTGTTTTTCACCTCTTTATTTAAAATTGAATTTCAGCTTCGCATTAATGCCCCACCGGTGAAACATAAACGGTGAGAGAACCGACATCATGCTCTGATGTTTGTAGGCGGAACTGACCAACCGGTAATCCGAACCTGCCATTTTCTTCAAGTCCGTATATAACATACAATGGTAAGAGCCTGCAACTTCGAGAGAAATGGTTTTCCCGATAAAAAACTGCAAACCCGCCGTACCATAGCCATACATGGAATATCGCACCCCTTCCTTTTCCTCCGTCCTGAAATGATTGTTCGGGAATGTGCCGAAATCGTACTGTCCGTTCTGGTCCATCACGACATTATCATATTCATCTCCATATTGCCCCGAACAACGGATATTCCCGGATGCATTGAAAATCTGCTGGAAAGTGAAATCGTTCTGCAATCCGCCTCCGACAAAAACAGACATGAATTTTAATGCAAACCAGTCATAGCGCAGGCCTATGGGTACCGAAATAGTTCTCCAAAGCTGGGATTCGCTGTAGTCTGACACCTCAATCCGACGTTCATACGCTACTCCTGCCGGATCAAACGCATCATACACAGTAGAATAGTGTCCGGCTTCAAAAAAATATTTTGTCTGACGATAACCTGCGGCCAGTTCCAGACTGAGGCGGTGCCGGTCTGTCGCAAATAGCTGATGCGCTAAATACAACCCCGCCGAAAAGTCCGTCATACGACTTGAAACGTCGTCGAAATCTTTCGCATACGGATCCTGTATCCAATCATTTTTCTTTGGACTTTTCCCATAAAAATAATACGAGGCTGTGCATCCGATCGTATTTCTCTTGGTTTTGGCCTTCACCACAAAATGCCTTGCCGTATCACTTGGAAGAATCTCATACCAAAACGCAACACTGCTCTTCCGTTTCAGACGATCAATGATACTGTTGTCCACAATTGTATAATGGCTGTCAATATGGGTCTTATACCCTGTCGGGTCCTTTGCCCGTATCTTCTGAGGTCCATCCTTTACCGGTACGTAGCGAACATATATCGCATTTCTTGCCACATTATCCTGTGCGACCAATGCCTGATGCGCACCCAGCACCAAACAGAATACGACGAACACCCGTATCATCCGCAACGTCATCTTTTTCATAGCCATTAGAATTTAATATGCAACCTTAACCCATCCATTTGCCCCGCATTGTGCGGTAAAGGTATCCTTCCTATTCCCTCTTTCCTCCCACATTTTTAGCAGGGGCAAAAATAGCGAAAATATCGTTATGAAATGGTTCCCTGATAACAAACCGACAATCAGGCTTTCGGGGTGAGCAGCAGATAGGGTTTCACCAACGCCAGATACTCGTCTGTATAGCAATTCTGCTCATCGCGGATAGTGAGCGTATTTTCTTTACAATCAGATGTTTTCCATCCATATTCCTGTATCACCCGATGGATGGGCTTTTTGGCGGTGGGCCGCACGAAAGTCCGTGCGCTGCAATGCAATCCTGCCGCACGCGCCACAGCATCAAACTCCCCGCCTTCCACCGTGGGTAAAATCAACGTGAAACGTCCCGTTTCGTGCAGCAATTCCCGCACGCACGCCACCAACTCCTCAAACGAGAGCTGCCCGTCACCGTGACGGCTCTTCAAACGGGAGGACTCCGCAGGTTTCAAATCGCAATGGAAAAAGGGTGGGTTGCTAACTATCAAATCGAATTTCGGAGCAGTATCCATTTGGGCGAAATCCTGGATACGTCCATGCACAAACCGGAAACTGTCGGCGGGAAGCAACGGATATGTAACGGCATTCTGCTGCGCCTCCGCCACGGAATCAGCATCGGCATCCACGCCGTACACCAGCGCGGAGGCGCCCTGCCGCACCATCTTCTGGGCCACACAGAAGGCCACCACCCCGCAGCCGCAGCCAATGTCAAGCAGCGACCGTGCATCCTGCACATCGGTCAGCGCCGCCAACAGAACCGCATCCGTGCCGATCTTCATCGTGCTGCGGTCGTGTTCCAACACAAACTTTCTGAACTGAAATGAGGCCATTTAACAGTAGATTTCCAACAGGCTGGCCGACGGAGCCGGCACCAGCGTGATTTCCTGCATGTCGGCGGGCACCAACAGCACATCGCCTTTATTCATCGTCTCGCTGCCGCCGTCAAAGCGCATGTCGGCACGTCCCTCGATGCACATATAGATCACAAAGGAGTCCAACGTCACCAGATTCTTCGTCCATGGCTGGTCTAAATCCAGTCGGCCCACATTAAAATACTGGGAGCGGACAAGGCTTACAAGTGCATTTTGTTTGGGATCATACGCCACCTTGAACTCGCTGACGTTCTCCTCCAGGCGGATGGCTTTCAGGGCCTCTTCCACGTGGAGTTCCCGGGAATTGCCCTCATCGTCCACACGGTTCCAGTCAAAGAGGCGGAAAGTGATGTCGGAGGGTTGCTGGATTTCCGCGAGGAGCACGCCCTTGCCGATGGCATGGACCGTGCCTGCCGGAATCATGAACGTGTCGCCGGGGCTTACCGGATAGAAACGCAGCAGCTCGGCCAACGCGCCGCTATCCACGGCATTCTCAATCTGCTCCAGCGTCAGTTTCTCCTTGAAGCCGATATAGAGGCCGCCGCCAGGTTCGGCATCCAGCACATGCCACATCTCCGTCTTGCCGTTCTGTCCGTATTCCTTCTGCGCCAGCTCGTCGTCAGGGTGCACCTGCACCGAGAGATTATCCTGTGCATCTATGTATTTGATTAGCAAAGGAAAGCCCAAGCCATATTTCTCATAGTTCTCCTCACCCACCAAATCCGTAAGGTAGATTTCTAGAAGCTCGTTGAGATTGTTTTCCGCCAGGAAACCATTCGTCACCACCGACTCGTCGTCCACAAGGCCGGACACTTCCCAGCTCTCGCCGCAACACGGCATGGAGTCCGTGTCACGCCCGAGCAGGCGGGCGATACGGGTGCCGCCCCAGATTTTCTCTTTTACAATCGGTTGGAAACGAAAGGGATAGAGCGAAGAGTGCATATTATTCTGATTTTAATGATTTTGAGGGTTATAAATCTGCCGAGGAGAATAATGGTAGTCGGGCTTCACCTTGTCGGGATTGGTGCCGCGCACGCTCTTCATGAAAACCCAGCGGCCCGATTCCTCCACAAAGCCTTGGCTCAGGCTGGACTCGGGCACCAGAAAAGCTGCGCTGGAGAGGCCCTCTTCCATCGGGATCAGCTCATCAAAGATGATCATCGGCGCATTCACCGCCTTATAGTCCATCTCCTTGGTTTTGGGATTGTATTTCCCTGTGCTCACCAGATACTGCTGCTGCTCGTAGTTGAGGTGGAGGGTGGCATTTTTGGAATATTCGAAAATAATGCGGCTCACTTTTTCCGGATAATTTTTGAAAATGCGGCCTCCGAAAATCGGAACCTTCTCCTTGTTAAAATGAAGTATCTCGATGATCTTCTGGTTGGTGAGCAGATTATTGCCGTTCCATCCCAGCAGCGTGTAGTAGGTGAAATCCTTTTCTTTCACTGGGATTATCTTATAATAAACGGCCCCATACCAGCGGTTATGGTTACCGATCATCGTTTTGGGATAATCGATGGCATTGCGTTTGTCATACAGGGGGAAGAGCAGGAATTTTTTTCGACTTTCGTTGTAAATCTGGATAAAGCCGAAATTTTCCACGGAATAATCCTGCTTCATCACATACCAAGTGAAGATGCGGAACACATTGTCAGGGGAGGCCAGCACAGCGAAGTTCTTGACAGAATCCCACTTGTGCTCAAAAGAATGCGGTTGTTGAAGAACCTCTTCCAATAAGGTCATGAAATCCTCGTTCAGGGCCAGACGGGCAGTCTCGTCGGGTTCGTTCATCACCTGGTCACGCAGGGCTATCAGCGAGTCCTCCCACAGGCGGAAGCCGTAGTCCTTCTGGGCAGCCATGGTGAGGCCGCAGCAGAACAGGATCATATAGACGAAGACTTTCTTCATAAAAGGGTGGCAAAAATACAAAAAGTTGAGGGAACGGGGGCGACTGACCACCTTTACGTGAAATTGCTTTTATTAAACCTAAGCCCTACCGGTTATCGTTTCATCACAGTCTTTGAAAGCACGCCACGATCCGTATTGATGCGTACAACATATATTCCCGAAGCCAATTCGGCGATGTCAACAATAGCATTATTGTCATTCACCTCCACTGTCCGGAGCAGTCTTCCCGACACGTCATACACTTCTATCTTGCTCATTACGCTCTGCGCACTGCTCACCCTGAAACGGCCTCCGTTGGGGTTGGGGTAAAGAACCACGTCATCCTTGAACCCTTCCACTCCCGTGTTGACACCATAGTAAAAGATTTTCGCCACCGAATCCCGCAGACCGCTTTCCGGGTCCTCCACCTCCAGCACAACACGGATACTATCCCTATGGTCAGGCGTGGGCAGCATTAATACAGGAGTATACTCATTCTCCGCGAAGACAACCCGCGCTGAATCCTTTTCCCACGACCAGCGAAGAATCTGCGGCTGTTCCTGCACAGTGTCAGAGGGTACAGATATACTATTAACGCTGAACGGCGGCGTAATACGCAAAACACTACTTTGATCGGTGAAATGAAATACAGAAACTAGGCCAGTGTCCTGCTGCGATGCCGTGAAATCGGCCGTCATTTCCGAAAAACGCGGACGAATCTCATAAATGAATGGCACACCTGTCTGCGATTCCATCTCGCAGCGGTAGTAGGGCATCAGCTGATCGCGAGGAATTATTTTTTTGTAAAAATTAGATACAGCCATATTCACACATGTATCCTTGTTCAAACCGCTTTTCCACACATAACTGTCAGGATTGTTCGCATCAAATCCCCACGGCACCGACAACTCCATCGTGTCCGCGCTCGTCTGGCGAACACCAATCTTGCCCGGTACCATCTTGGCCGTATAATACATGTAGGCACCGTGAGCCGAGGCATAACAACCTCGAATTAAAATTTGGAACTTCACAGCCCGCTGGTTGCGGGCCTGTTCCATCAAATTGAACGCCATCACCACATATTTATGGGAGGTATAATTACCATATCCGCCACAACGGGTAATACCCCAATTGGCCCCATTCCACCAACGGCTTGGGGTACAATAATTGGGAGATGGGGGATTTGGATCCAAGCTGCTGCCTGTGTATCCGTCTTGCACAAAATGATACCGGGAATAGGGCCAATTCGCGTTTCTCGGACAACTCGGATCACTATAAAGTGTGTTATTCCCATTGGTCATATAATCAGCGGGATAATATCCCAAATTGATTGGCGAAGTCTCAAAAGAGGTATTGGAAGAATTTGTAGATTGGAACACCTGTATGGTGATAGCCGGATTCTGATGCCACTGGTGGTCTCCATTTTGCATGACACATTCGTATGCGACCAAAAGCACCGGTTTGTTGGTATCCGGAACGAAATAGTACTCCATCTTTTGGCACGTCGATGAAGACATGTGCCCCATACGCATAACCGCCTCCTCATAATGGACTCCCGATGGAAAGGAATCCGATTCCCAACTCAAAGGGAATTGAGGCAGGGGCAGGTGTGATGGACCATAACACCCATGAGGATCACTGGGGTTTTCTTCGTTGGGCGTGCGTGTCAACCGTTCAAAGCAGGGGCGATTGCCGCACGTGCCGGATCCAGCCTGATAACTCACATTGCCCTCGTCTAAAGCACTATTACTATGAGGTGCGCTGCCATAGTGATAGGCCCTCGCCCAACTTGTATTCGTACCACATGTGGCCGGGTCCACTATAAAGGAATTCGGCGAGCCTTGCATGATGCCGTTCACCACAGGCTGGGCATTAAGAAAAAATAGAGACACAAAGAAAAAGAGAACAAAAAACAGTGTTTTTTTCATTTTTTTAATATTTGGTTTATCATCAGGCAAGACAAAGCACACCTGAAACATTTATCGTTTTTCAGGTGCAAAGATATAAAACATTCCGCAACGTACGAACATGCGGGGTGCAGAATTATTTATTATCTTTGCGGCTCATTTGAGATTCTATTAAAAACACAAAAAACGACATATCATGGCAAAAGTTCTCATCATCGGGGCCGGCGGCGTTGGAGCCGTAGTAGCCCACAAATGCGCTTCCGTTCCGGAAGTCTTCACCGACATCATGCTGGCTTCCCGCACCAAGTCCAAATGCGACAAGATTGCGGCGGAAATCGGCGGCAACCGCATCCAGACCGCCCAGGTGGATGCCGACAATGTGGAGGAGACCATCCAGCTCATCAACAGCTACAAGCCCGACCTGCTCATCAACGTGGCCCTGCCCTACCAGGACCTCCCGCTCATGGACGCCTGTCTGGCCACCAAGACCAACTATATGGACACCGCCAACTATGAGCCGCGCGATAAGGCCAAGTTCGAGTACAGCTGGCAGTGGGCCTACCAGGACCGCTTCAAAGAGGCCGGCATCATGGCCCTCCTCGGCTGCGGCTTCGACCCCGGCGTGACCAGCATCTACACCGCCTACGCTGCCAAGCACTATTTCGATGAAATCCACTACCTTGACATCGTGGACTGCAACGCCGGCGACCACGGCAAGGCTTTCGCCACTAATTTCAATCCCGAAATCAACATCCGCGAGATCACCCAACGCGGCAAGTACTGGGAAAATGGCCAGTGGGTGGAGATCGACCCGATGTCGATCCATCGCCCCGTGGAATACCCCAACATCGGCGAGCGCGAATCCTACCTTCTTTACCACGAGGAACTGGAGTCGCTGGTGCGCAGCTACCCCTCCATCAAGCGCGCCCGCTTCTGGATGACCTTCGGCCAGAAATACATCACCGTGCTCAACGTGCTGCAGGAGATCGGCATGACCAGCATCAAGCCTATCAAATATCAAGGCATCGACATCGTGCCGCTGCAGTTCCTGAAAGCCGTGCTGCCGGAACCCTCCTCTTTAGGCGAGGGCTACCACGGCCAGACCTCCATCGGCTGTCAGATCAAGGGTATCAAAGACGGCAAGGAGCGCACCTACTATGTGTACAACAACTGCGACCACGCCGAGTGCTTCAAGGAGATTGGCGCACAGGCCGTTTCATACACCACGGGCGTGCCCGCCATGCTCTGCGCCAAGATGATCCTCACTGGCACCTGGAAAGGCACGGGTGTGTTCAACGTGGAACAGTTCGACCCGGATCCCTTCATGAAGGAGATTGGCGGCTACGGCCTGCCGTGGCACGAGGTCATCGACCAGCCGCTACCCGTCTATAAGCACGAATAACGGGCATCTTTGCCGAGAAAGCTCAAAAACAGAGAACAATGAAACTGATTCAGAAAATCAAAGAAAAAAGGCAACAGCTGATCCGATTCCTGTTCGGTTCATTCTCCGCCACCGCCCTGATGTTCGCCTTTCAGGCATGTTACGGGCCACCGCCTTCCGAAGAGAGGCTCCAGATTTTCGGTGTTGTCACAGATGCCGAGACCCAAGAGCCCGTGGAAGGTATTGCCATTGGGTTTCTTAACGGGATGGACATGCGAGACACGACCGATTACGCCGGCACCTTCGGAAGTGATCCTGTGTACATTATAGAGTTCCCTTCTTATCAGGCCTCTCTTTGGGATACTGACAGCACAGAACATGGTCTGTACGAACCGAAGACCGTCACGCTCTCATACGAAGACCTTCATGCTCCCATCCAGCTGACAGTCAACCGGGTTCATGAAGATGAATAGGCGAAATCCTTTCAAGAGATGGCTGTTTCGGGTCTTTCGTCGTAATGAGACTGAAATCCACGAACTGAACTATCTCTTTTGGGAATGCACGTGGAGATGCAATCTGTCGTGCCGGCACTGCGGCAGCGACTGCAAGGCTGAATCGTGTGTCCAGGACATGCCTTTCCGTGACTTTCTCAACGCTATAAAGCCTTTGGAGAAACGCTATCCGCGCAACACCACAATCATCGCCATCACAGGCGGCGAGCCTCTGTTACGCAAAGACTTGGCCGAGTGCGGGCGAGCCCTGCGACAGCACGGCTTCCAATGGGGAATCGTCACTAACGGCATGTTATACGACGAAGCTCGCCATAAAGAGCTTTTGGCGGCGGGCATGGGTTCTGTAACGGTGAGTCTTGACGGTCTGGAGGACACCCACAACTGGCTCCGTCAGCATCCGGAGAGCTTCCGGCGGGCCCTGCGAGCGTTGAAGCTCATTGCCAGTGCCCCGCAACTCAACTACGATGTGGTGACATGCGTGCACCAACGCAATCTGGCAGAACTTCCAGCCCTAAAAGAGATTCTCATCGCCAATGGCATCCGCCACTGGCGGCTTTTCACCATTGCCCCCATCGGACGCGCCGCCCATGACAAGGAACTGCAACTCACCCGCGCGCAGGTGGAATCCGTATTCCTGTTCATCGCCGACACGCGCCACGAAGGCCGCATCGACCTCAAATTCAGTTGTGAAGCCTATACCGGCCAATACGAGGAGAGCGTACGCGACAGCTACTTCTTCTGCCGCGCCGGCATCAACATCGGATCCGTGCTCATCAACGGCGACATCTCCGCCTGCCCTAACATCAACCGTTCGTTCGTCCAAGGCAACATTTACCAAGACAGCCTTATGGATGTGTGGGACAACCGTTTCCAAGTCATGCGCGAACGGAACTGGATGAAATGCGGTCCCTGCGCAAAATGCAACGATTACAGGCAATGTCTGGGCGGAGCCATGCACCTGCGGGAAGGCAAAGACCAAAACATCATGCGATGCTGGAAGTTTTAAAAATCATCCTACGGTTTCCCCGTTTTTTCGTATTTTTGCCACGAATTTATTTTAGCACAAAAGAATAAAACATTTTTATATGAAAAAAATCCTGATCACTGGCGGCGCTGGCTTCATCGGTTCCCATGTTGTAAGACTTTTCGTCAACAAATATCCTGATTACGACATCTATAACTTAGACAACCTCACATACGCCGGGAACCTTGAAAATTTGGCGGACGTGGAAGGCAAGGCCAACTACCATTTCATCAAGGGAGACATTGCCGACCAGGATTTCATCATGAAACTGTTTCAGGAGTACCAGTTTGACGGAGTCATCCATCTGGCCGCCGAGTCACACGTGGACCGATCCATCACCGACCCGATGACCTTCGTACACACCAACGTGCTGGGCACTGTGCATCTGTTAAATGCCGCCCGCACCATCTGGAACGGCAATTGGGAAGGCAAAAAATATTACCAAATCTCCACTGATGAGGTTTACGGAGCGTTGGGGGCCACGGGTGCGTTCCAGGAGACCACCCCATACAATCCGCACAGTCCCTACTCTGCCGCCAAGGCTAGCGCCGACCATTTCGTACGCGCCTACCACGACACCTACGGGATGCCGACCGTCATCAGCAACTGTTCCAACAACTATGGTCCGTACCAGTTTCCAGAGAAGCTTATTCCTCTGTTCATCAACAACATAAAGCATAACAAGCCGCTGCCCGTCTATGGTCAGGGCATCAATGTGCGTGACTGGCTCTACGTGGAGGACCATGCCGAGGCTATCGACCTCATCTTCCACAAGGCCGCTCCCGGCAGCACCTATAACATCGGTGGCAACAACGAGTGGCGCAACATCGACCTCATCAAGAAACTGATTGAGATCATGGACCGCAAGCTGGGCCGTCCGGAAGGTACCTCGCTGAACCTCATCACCTACGTCACCGACCGTGCCGGCCACGACTTGCGTTACGCCATCGACCCCACCAAAATCAAGAATGAATTGGGCTGGCAGCCGAAAGTGAAATTCGATGAGGGTTTTGAAAAAACTGTTGACTGGTATTTGGCCAATGAGGAATGGTTTAACCACGTCACCTCTGGAGCCTACGTGGACTACTACAAGAAAATGTACGAAGGACGATAGTCGGCGATGATTCCATAACCTTGCAGGAACATGATTTTCAGCTCGCTGACCTTCTTATTCCTATTTCTCCCCATTGTTATATGCCTGTTGGCACTATGTCGGCGGGTGTCCTATCAGAATACACTCCTGTTCATCGCCAGCATCCTCTTTTATGCTTGGGGCGGTGTCAGCTACACGCTGATTCTTCTTGTATCCATATTCGTAAACTATATTTGCGGCCTGCTCATCGCCCGACGACGATGGCGGACCTTCTGGCTGGCATTAGCCGTCATCTTAGATTTGTCCGCACTGGCATTCTTCAAATACGCCAACTTTATAGTGGACAATTTCAACATTCTGGGCGGCGTGTTCGGCATCTCGCATATAACCCTTCGTAACATAGTGCTGCCCATCGGCATCTCTTTCTACACCTTCCAAGGCATCTCCTATCTTGTGGACGTATATCGGGGTCAGGTGCAGGCGCAAACCAACATCATCAAATTGGGCACTTATATCGCCCTTTTCCCGCAACTGATAGCCGGCCCTATTATACGATATCATGTGATTGAACCGCAACTCTCGAACAGGGATTTCAGCTTCGAGAACATGTACGAAGGCATCCGCCGCTTTTGCATCGGACTAGCACGCAAAGTGTTCATTGCCAACCAGCTGGCGATTATTGCCGATAACATCTTCGCCCGCGCACCGGAAACCATGCCCTGGTGGGCGCTTTGGATCGGAGCGCTCTGCTACTCGTTGCAAATCTACCACGACTTCGCCGGCTATTCCGATATGGCCATCGGGTTAGGCCGGATGTTCGGGTTCCGATTCCCCGAAAACTTCAACTTCCCGTATCTTGCCACCTCCATCCGTGAATTCTGGCGTCGTTGGCACATCACCCTCTCGGCCTGGTTCAAGGACTATCTTTACATCCCATTGGGTGGAAACCGAAAGGGAGAAAAGCGCACATTCCTCAATCTCTACATCGTGTTCTTCCTCACCGGCCTCTGGCATGGCGCCAGTTGGACCTTTGTCGTATGGGGTCTTCTGCACGGTTCCTTCATGGTATTGGAGCGCATCGGTTTCGACCGTCTTTTGGGCAAGCTCTTCAAACCCGTGCAACACCTGTACGCACTATTGGTGGTGATTATCGCTTGGGTCTTTTTCCGTGCCGACGGAATCACCTACGCCCTGCACTATGTGCGGCAGATGTTCGCCTTCGCCGGCAGCTCCGGCAATGGCCTCTTCCTGCAACAATACCTCCAGCCCTCTTTCATCCTGTTCGCCATCGTGGGCGTAGCCGGATGCACCCCGCTATTCGCCCGCTGCCACGAGGCACTTCAGACGGCCATCGCCAGAGGCAACAAACCGCTTTGGCACCTGCAGCAAATCGGTACCATCGCTACCATCACCATCCTGTTGCTGACGGTGAGCAGCTTTTTAATTGCAGGCAGTTACAATCCGTTCATCTATTTCCGATTCTAACCATGAAAGAGCGCCAGAATCCCTATATTATCCTCACCGTCATCCTGTTCGTGTGCATGCTGGTCTTTCCTGCCTTCCATCTGGTGTGCCATCGCAGCCAGGCGGCTGAAAGCCAACGGGAGAACAGGACCTTGGCTTCTTTTCCATCACTGAATCCAGCACGTTTGGACAAATTCCCGCCTCAATTCGATTACTATTTCAACGACCATTTTCCTTTTCGGGATCAATTTTTGGACGCTTATTTCCTGTATTCCCTGTTCAACGGCCAATCTCCCACGCCGTCCGTTGTCATCGGTAAAGAGGATTTCCTTTTTTGTGGCAAAGAGGAGAAAGAACTCTATGAAGGGACACTTGAGTTTACGGAGGAGCAGATGCGCATTGTAGCGGATGAGCTGGCACGACGTTACGACACTCTCCAACAGATGGGCATCCGCTACTACGTGTTCCTGGCCCCTACCTCGTATGAAATCCATCCTGAATTTCTGCCATCCTATTTGCAGCGGGCCTCTGAAACGGCCACCGAAAAATTCTGTCGGGTGATGCGCGAGCGTGCGCCGGAAGTCCCGCTCACCTACCTCAAGGCCACACTCCTGAGCCATAAGGGAGACACGCTGCTATATCGCAAAAATGACAATCATTGGAATTTGCTTGGAGCAGAATATGGCGCCGAAAAAATCATGGAGACGCTTTCTAAAGACAATCCGCAGCTGCCATCATCCATCCGGCAGGATTTCATCATCACCCCATACGAGCATGAAGGTGGCAATCTGTACTCCTGGATATCCATACGGGGAAATTCTCCCAAATATCAGAAAGATCGGGAATTTTTCACGGTATATACCGACACTGCAGATTTTTTCCTCACCGAGGATACCGTACAGGATTTCACTCCTACTGAAGGATTTGCCTATCCATACGAATACGAAAAACAGTTCCGTACAAACCGAACCAATCATCCTAAAATCCTATTCATCCGCGACTCCTACTGCAACAATATCGTACCTTTTGTAAGCCCCTATTTCCGCGAATCGCTTTTCATATTCGATGCTTGGCAGTACGGAGCCAATTGGGATATCATCCGACAGGAAAAGCCCGATATCGTGGTGCTGATGATTTACGAACCACACATTCGAAACATTTTCAAGACGTTAGAATTCTCATGCAAATAAAACTATCGAACATACGGATTCCTGTCGGCAGTAAAGACGGATTGACGGCCGCCATAGGCCGACAGTTCGGCATACGCCAAGAAGACTTGCAGGATCTCCGGATCGTGCGTCAGGCCA
>JBGUMF010000105.1:0-15465 GCA_045116675.1 Bacteroidales bacterium | reverse complement strand
GTTCCGGGTGCCACCCAGATTTACGTGGCGCAGCGCGGCACGCTCACCGACGGGCATCTCTACATCCCGCAGGCCATCGAAAAGGGCTGTCGCGTGATTGTTGGCGAAGCCGTGCCGGAAAACCTGCCGGCGGAGGTGACCTTCGTGCAGGTGCCGGACAGCACCGTGGCGCTGGGCCTGATGGCGTCGGCGTTCTATGACCATCCCAGCCGCAAGCTGAAGCTGGTGGGCATCACTGGCACCAATGGCAAGACTACTACGGTTACGCTGCTGCACCGCCTGTTCACCGATATGGGCTATACCACGGGCATGCTCTCCACGATTGTCAATAGGATAGGGGAGGAGGAGGTGCCGGCCACGCACACCACGCCCGACGCGGTGGAGCTGAACAGCCTGCTGCACCGCATGGTGGAAGCCGGTTGCCAATACTGCTTCATGGAGGTCAGCTCCCACGCCGTATGCCAGCATCGCATTGCCGGTCTGCAGTTTGCGGGGGCCATTTTCAGCAACATCACCCACGATCACCTCGATTTCCACAAGACATTTGCCAACTATATTGCGGCCAAAAAGGCCTTTTTCGACGGTCTGCCCAAAACGGCCTTCGCGCTCACGAATGTGGACGACAAGAATGGTATGGTGATGGTGCAGAACAGCAAAGCCAAGGTCAGTACGTACAGTCTGCTGACGGCGGCCACCTTCAAGGGCAAAGTGCTGGACGACAGCTTCCGGGGCTTGCAGATGCGCATCAACGACCATGAGGTCTATTTCAAACTTTGTGGAAAATTCAACGCCTACAATCTGTTGGCCATCTATGGTGCGGCCGTGCTGCTGGGCGCGCCGGAAGAGGATGTGCTGGTCGGCATGAGCACGCTGAACAGCGCGCCCGGACGGTTCCAGCTCGTCTATCGGAAGGACGGTGCCACGGCCATCGTCGATTACGCGCACACGCCCGATGCCCTCCAGAATGTGCTCTCCACCATCCGCGAGATCTCAAAGAATGGTACCGACGTGATTACCGTGGTAGGTTGCGGCGGCGACCGCGACAAAACCAAACGGCCGGAGATGGCGGAGATAGCCTGCAAACTCAGCAGTCGTGTCATCCTCACCTCGGACAACCCCCGCACGGAAGAGCCAGCGGCCATACTCGACGACATGGTGGCCGGCGTGCCCGCGGGCAAGAAGAAAAACGTACTGGTCA
Organism: Bacteroidales bacterium; assembly: GCA_045116675.1. GTDB lineage: Bacteria > Bacteroidota > Bacteroidia > Bacteroidales > WCHB1-69 > F23-D06. The sequence goes on along the minus strand of JBGUMF010000105.1, from coordinate 14,267 downwards.
TTGAGAACCGCCGCGAGGCCATCCGGACGGGCTGTATGCTGCTGCCCGCTGATGGCGTGCTGCTGGTGGCCGGCAAGGGACACGAGAACTACCAGGAAATCAATCACGTGAAACATCATTTCGACGATACCGAAGAAATCCGCAACGCCTTTGCCACTGACTAACCCATAACTTTCACACTTTTAATACTTTTATATTTTCCCACTTTTAAAAACCCTTAACCTTATAAATAATGTTATACTATCTTTTCAAATGGCTGCACAGCATTGGTCTTCCCGGCTCGGGTGTGTTCCAGTACATCTCGTTCCGGTCGGCGGCAGCATTCGTGCTCTCCGTCCTTATCTCGATGTTCATCGGGCGGAGTTTCATCCGTTTTCTTCGTCGCAAGCAGATTGGCGAGGAGGTGCGTGATCTGGGCTTGGCAGGCCAGAACGAGAAGGCCGGCACCCCCACGATGGGCGGTCTCATCATCATTGCCGCCATCCTGATTCCCGTGCTGCTGGTGTGCGAGCTGCGCAATGTGTATGTGCTCTTGATGCTCTTCACCACCGTGTGGCTTGGCATGTTAGGCTTTGCTGATGATTATATTAAAGTGTTCAAACACAATAAGGAAGGCCTGTCGCCCCGCAAGAAACTGATCGGTCAGATCATCCTCGGTGTGCTGGTGGGCGTGGTGGTCTATTTCCATCCCGATGCCAAGATCAGTGAGAAGAATACGACCTCCGACCTTGTCTATACGCCTGTGGTGACGGCCTTGCAGGTGGAAAACCAGGAGGCTGCCCAGACGCCCAAGATTTTCGGGGAGCCGCACCACTCCACAAAAACGACCATCCCGTTTGTCAAGGACAACGAGTTCGACTACTCGTGGTTCACGCGCTGGTTGGGCGATGAGACAGGCAAATGGTCCTGCATCATCTATATTCTGATTGTGGTCTTTATCATCGCCGCCGTCTCCAACGGGGCCAATCTGACCGACGGGCTGGACGGATTGGCTACGGGTACAACCTCGGTGGTGGCGGTGGGCATTGCCATCTTGGGCTATGTGTCGGGTAATGTGATTTTTGCCAACTATCTGAATATAATGTATATACCAAATAGTGGGGAGCTGGTGATCTTCATCTCTGCTGTGGTTGGGGCCTGCTTGGGCTTCTATTGGTGGAACTGCTACCCGGCACAGGTCTTCATGGGCGACACCGGCAGCCTGACGTTGGGCGGCATTGTGGCAGTGTCGTGTGTCATCATCCGCAAGGAGCTCCTGTTGCCCATCTTGTGCGGCATCTACTTGGCCGAGGCCGTCTCCGTCATCATGCAGCGTTCCTATTTCAAATATACGAAGAAGAAATACGGGGAGGGACGCCGCATCTTCCTGATGGCGCCGTTGCATCACCATTTCCAGAAGAAGGGATTGCACGAATCCAAGATTGTGCAGCGCTTCATTGTCATCAGCCTGCTGCTCGCCGTGCTGACGGTAGCCACGCTGAAAGTACGTTAACCATTTTTATAGAAAATCATTATTAGTCAAACCATTACCTAATTTAAAAAATATGGCATCCAGTAAAAACAACAGTTTCAGATTATTTGAACAGGAGAGAGAATACGCTAACCCCATGGTGGCCACGTTGGCCAATCGTCTGATCGATATCCGTAAGAAAGACCTTGCGGCATCCTTGTCCGACTTTGAGGGTAGTGCTCACAAATTGCAGAAAGTGAAGACGTTGAATCAGATTGATTTTATTGACGACGCACGTTCCACCAATGTGAACTCCGTTTGGTATTCGTTGCAGAGCATGACCAAGCCGGTCATTTGGATTTCCAATGTGGACAATGCGGAGAAGATTACAAACGACCTTGTCAAGCAGATGGAGGATAAAGTCAAATGTGTGGTGTTGCAGGGCGTGTACAACACGGATGTTTATGACCGTTTTGCAGAGGTGGGCATCCCGGTGTATGTGGAAATGAATATGGAAGATGCTGTCAGTCAGGCTTATTATGCTTGCGATAAGGGCTATGCTGTGCTGTATGCCCCGGGTGCGGCTGGCACCAACGGACTCTCTTATCGCGAAAAAGGTGATCAGTTTCAGAACGCAGTAGCTCAGCTTTAATGGATACCGTAACCCAAGACATCGGCAAGGCGAAATTCCGCTTCAAAGGCGACCTGACCATCCTGATTCTGGTCGGGCTGCTCTCTGCGATATCCATTATCGTGGTGTACAGCACGGGTGGTACCAAGGTGCTTCACCATTTGGTGCATCTGGTGTTTTGCTACGCGGGTCTTTTCTTTTTCTACTTCCTGGATTACCGGAAACTGGTTTCCAATTTCGCCTTTTTCGGCATGTTGTTGGCGGCATTTTTGCTCATTGTGACGTGTCTTTCGAAGGCGGTGCGTGGTGTGACATTGTTCGGACATGACGTGCAGACCTTTTATCTGATTGGCTTGCTTGTCATCATTTTCCTGACCAACTACATAGGCCGCCGTTATAATAGTGGGCAGATAGAGCTGACCAGCAAGCAGATGAATTACTGTATGGGGTGGCTGCTTGTTTTTTGCGCGGGAATTGCGGCGTTGAACATGTCCACCGCCATCATTCTATTTGCCACTGGGATGGTCATCTTCTATACGGGCAATTTCAAGTTGTCGCGATTGGCAGGCTTGATGGCCTTGGTCGTGGTCGTGGTGGGATTGCTGGCACTTGTGGTCCTGCATGGGGCGGACGATGGATCCTCCAAGATCGGGCGTATGGGCACATTTGTCAATCGGTTGGAGTATTACTTCACAAAGGAGAACGACAACGGCTACGGTGACCAGATGATCCTCGCGCGGACGGCGATTGCGCGTTCGGGATTGAGCCCCGCGGGCCCTGGCAAGGGGGTGATCAAGAACCGGTTGCCGGAAAACGACACCGACTATGCATACGCATCGCTTTTTGAAGAGACGGGCTTGTTGGTGGGTATTCTGGTGATTGCCATATACATGATGATTTTTTACCGTTCGTGGAAGATTTCGAGGGAGTCGAAAAACGCGCTGGGGGCGCTGCTCTCCTTCGGGTTGGGCTTCTGGTTCACGTGTCAGGCGCTGGTCCACATCGGGGTGAATTGCGAATTGCTGCCGGCCACGGGGCAGACGCTGCCCTTCATCAGCAGCGGCGGTGCCTCGCTTTTCGTGTCGGGGTGTGCGATGGGACTGCTGTTGAGCGTGAGTCGTAAGAACTTGGAGGATAATGCCAAAGCGGATCCGCGCAGCATGTTCATCCGCCGGGAACGGTAGGCTGGTGCGCTTTCCCGATAAAAATGATCTCAAGATAGTTTTGTTTTGAAAAAAAAGTGTATTTTTGCCGCCGATTTCAAAAACGAAACCCGGAGAGGTGGGTGAGTGGCTGAAACCAACAGTTTGCTAAACTGTCGATGGGGAAACCTATCCGCGAGTTCGAATCTCGCCCTCTCCGCAAGCAAAAAGGCGACACGAAAAGTGTCGCCTTTTTGTTTGCAGGAAGCCGTCGTCCGCTTGCGGACGTAAGGCTGACGGCGAACAATTAGGAGGCCTTGCGGAGCAGAGGCCTTTTGTTTGCAAGGCCGCCCGCGGCAGCGGAGAGATTTCCAATCTCGCAAAAAAACAAAACCATAATTTTTTATGACTCTTTAATAAAAAAATACTCCGCGTTATTGGTTTTTTATATCTTTGCAGCAACCTTAATTTGCATAAACCTTAAAAACCAATGCGTATGAAAAAACTTGTATCCTTTTTGTTTCTGTTGCTTGCTGCCGTATCTTTCGGCGTGGCACAGACTGTCGTCTTCAGCGACAATTTCGATACCTACACGGCAGGTAGCTATCTGGCCCAAAGCAATTCCGCCTGGACCACGTGGGGCGGCTACCCCGGTACGGCAGAAGACGGTGTGATTACCAACGCACAGGCTGTCTCCCTTCCGAACTCATTGCTTATCTCGGGAGTTGCCGACCAGGTATATCCTTTCGGCAATTATACGACAGGACATTACACGGTCACATTCAACATGTACATCCCCAGCACGGGCAATGGGGCCTATTTCAACATCCAACATATCCTGTTACAACAATGGGCGTATGAGTGCTATTTCTACAGCAATGGAACGGGATACCTCAATGTGGGCGGTTCGGACATAAATTTCAACTACCCCTCCAACTCTTGGTTCCCAGTGTTGATGGACGTGGATTTGGATAATGACCAGACCTCCCTCTCCATCAACAATGTGGTGGTGAACAGCTGGCCGTTCCATTATACGGGGGAAGCTACCACTGGCGGTGCCAACAAGTTGGCGGGCATTGACCTCTATGCGGGTGCACCTAACAATCTGGAAGGAACCTACTATGTGGATGACTTCACCGTGACGGAAGTGAGCGCCGCTCTGGTGGGTGAGTTCGCTGTGAGCCCCACAACATTATCGACCACCCTGGCTCCCAACACCACGGGTACTTTGAGCATCGACTTCTCCAATCCGGGCACCAACGTCACGGACTATAAGATTGTCACCACCTACGACATCCCCAATCCCGACAACACTTCGACAGGTGAGGATGTCCTGATGTACACTAACCAAGTGGAAACGCCCATCGGCTTTACCTCCGCTATACAATATGATCTTGCGGTGGGGTTTCCTGCTGACATGCTTCAAACACATATTGGCAAAACCCTTCGGACGATTGCAATACCTTTGACAAGTGATGTCACAAATGCCAAAATCAGGGTGTGGGGTATGAGTAATCCCCTTTGGGCGGAAGGTCCGGGTGAGTTGCTGTACGAGCAGACATTTACACCTACGGATGATTGGAACTACATAAACCTCTCTACCCCGGTTGTTATTGACGGCAGCGATCTTTGGATTGGTGTTTGGATTGACCAGCCGGATTCCATTTTCCCGATTTACATGGATGCCTCCAGTGCCAATGACTACAGCGCATGGTATAGAACTGGAACCACCTGGCATAAAAAATTCACCGATTATGAGTACAACCTCTGCATTGTCGGCTACATTGACGGTACGCCTATCACGCCGTGGCTGTCGGTAAATCCGTCCACAGGTACCATCAATGCGGGTGGAAGCCAGTCTCCCGCCGTCACCTTCAACAGCCAGGGAATGGCCCTGAACGAGACCCACACCGCCAAGCTGCACTGCTACTCCTCCGACTTTAACAACAAGGAGGTGGTGGTGCCGGTGTCGCTGAGCATTACCAACGTGGAGGTGGATGAGCATAACCGCATCGCCGTGTCGCTCTACCCGAACCCGACGGCGGATCAGGTGCAAATCTCCGCCGACCGTATCCTGCGCGTGGAGGTCTTCAACCTGGCCGGCCAGAAGATGATGGACAACGAATACAGCGACAGCCACGTTGTTCTTGACGCCAGCCATCTCACTGCTGGCACCTACATGGTGACCGTCACGACCAGCACTGGCAAAACCACGAAGAAAGTGATTGTCCGGTAGGCCTATACGATACGGTGTGATATGCCTGAAAGGCACGGGTGTAGATATTGACTGGTGGGGATAAAGTTAGCGATTCCCCCTCGTTTATTATGCTCGTGGCACCCTGGTGCCCGCACGGGACCAACTCCTCTTCTGTTTTTCAGAAGGGGAGTTTTTTTTGTGCCCGCGAGGCTGTGCGGACAAAGCGATGTTATGGATAGTAATGGGAGATATGGTGGTGATTCATCATTAACAATGATATGTTGATATCTAATTTCGATTTGTTTTATAACTATGTGATTATCAATGATGTGTATATTTACATGTTATACCCAAAAATAAGAAAAAAATTGTATCTTTGCAGTCTTGTTTTTTCCAAATTTCGTTAATACTTTTTCACGTAATTTGGAAGTGTGTTGGAATAGTAGTAAAAACAAAGATACCCTAAAAATATGAAAAAGATTTCTATGCTTTTCGGGGCCATTCTGATTATGCTGAACATGGCGTTTGCGCAGGACTGTGCCCCCTTCCGAGTGAAAATGACGGTTATTCCGGCCACCTGCTACAACAACGGTAAGGTGGCGTATGCGCTGGTGGATGCCAACGGGAACGTCATCACCGATGCCAGCGGGCTCAACTTTACTGAAGTCCGCGCCTACTACATCGAACAAGGCGACACCATCAAGCACCGCACGGGCCTGGGTTTGGTGAACACGACGGGAAATATGATCCCTGCCAACGGTTGGGACACGCTGACCATCGACTACGGCACCTACACCATCGGTGTGGAGGGCATCTGTGGCAGCGGCGGATCGTATGTGAAGGTGGACACCCAAACGGTGCTCACCATCCCCACAACCTATACGAAGCCCTCGGCCTCGTCACTCTACGTGACCGCCAACACGATAGACGGATTCGGGAAGCACCCCACCTTGGAGTGTAAGAACACGGGCCGTATACAGCTCAAGATAGAGAACGGCAGGCTCCCCTATTATGTCACCGTTGTGCGGCACGGCACTACGGACACCTTGCGGGCCGATACCATTATCGAGCCGCAATATTCCGGTACGGATGAGACACGTTACGACTACAAGGACTACTACACCTTCGACTCGCTGCCCGCCGGCGACTGGGACTTCTACGTGGTTGACGGATGCAACTACGGCCTCCCGCGCACGGGCCAGGTGGTGGAGGTGGTTGATTTCCCGCTGCTTGACCATGTGACGGTCTATGCCTCCTCCGGCAATATGCTGGACAGCAATGTGGTGAAGATCAGCGCGGTGCTGGACCGCGACTACTCCTACTACTCCGCCTTCCTGCCTCTGATTGCGCAATACAGATTCACTTACGACGGGGTTCCTTCCAGCGACTGGAAACCCTTCCCCGTGGTATCAAGCGGCTTCAGTGTCCTACTCAAAGATACAGTGGCATTTGCGAACAAATACTGCGACATCTGGTCCAAGGACATCAAGTTAGAGTATAAACGCAGCTTGTGCGGGGACACCATCGTATCCCGCACCTTCCACCTCTACAAACCCAACGGGGCTTTTTTTGTCAGAGATTCCACAGACATCATCGACAGCACCGATGACGTGTCACACACCTGCGGCGACCTCTACTGGTGGCACCGCAGGTACCATGAGATTAAATATGATTACAATAACCCCGCTAACGCCAACGCATATGAGGACGATGCTTACTACCGTCACCACTACACCCATCCGCTGACCTGGATATACTATGACACAGAACGCAACGACACCATCAAAAAGGATACCATATCCAATATTAAATCTCCCTCAAGGCTATACGACACGGATGTGGAGGCCATCTACGGCTCGTTCCGGGACTACACCTATTCACACCCGCTGATGCTGCCTATCCGGAGGACGCTGGTGGATGCCCACGGGTGCGAGGTCTATACCCGCTTCGACTACCTGCCCTACTGCTACGACCATGGTATGCAGATCCCGAGCTGGGAGATGTACCACACGAAAGGAGACCACTGCTGCACCACTAAAAGTACGGTGGGCGTGAGCGAGCATTTCCATTCCGAAGTGGATCCCGACGGCACCACTATTGTTTTGGAGAAGAGCCCCTACGGTAACCGATACAACTTCACCGCCGTCTATAGTTCGGCTTCTCACAACTGGAGGATAACCCGCGAAAACTTCGAGAACTTTGCCACTATATCAGGTGGTTACAATGGCCTCTCCATGTCCATAAGCGATTATTGTATGCCTTCAGGCCCATACTGGTTCAAAGTGATGACCCCCTGCGACACCTACTACCTCCGACAAAATTTAGGATTTCCCGATGTGTATAGCACCAAAATCGTCGAGGAACCCCAGTTTACCGAGACGCAGCAGTGTACCGACAGATACTTCACCTACTCGCAGGGCAGGTTTGCCCGTGAGCGGCGTAACACTTCTTTGGAGACGGGTCTCCCGCTTCCCGTGGAGACGGACCCTCTGCCCACCTACTTCCAGATTATCGACGGGCCGGTGGGTGGCTACGATGGCACGCTACATGTGGTGAATGAGCCCATCCGTGTCTCCATGCCCGGCAAGTTTGTGGTGAAGATGGCTCCCAGCACTTCGTTAGAGCTCTGTAGCGTACCCTCCTATTACGACACCATCTACTATGGCGGACCCACGGTGGAGTTCGAATATGCCTACGCCTATCTGTGCGACTCCAACAGCACCGAAGGTACTGCCTACGTCAAGGGCACAAACGGCACCCCGCCCTACACCTACACACTCTATGACCAGCCCGACATTCAAGGCAACGTCATAGAGACCATCGTCATAAGCGATACCGACCAGCCTGCCATTTTTGCCGACAAGGCGATGGACTCCCGGCACGAGATGTCATGCCGGATCGAGGATGCCTGTGGGGCCTACTTCCACGTTAACTTCTACCCCCGCACCATGGCAAGCCTCCAGAAACTCTGGTTCGACGACGGGCTCACCGTCATGACCACCTGTGAGGGCTCCACCATCCAGGTCCACGCCCTGGAGATTGCCTCCATCCTGAAATACGAGTGGTACAACCCCGCCAACCAGTTGATCGACACGGTGTCGGCACCCTACATCTTTATACCCCGTGGCTCCAAAGACGGCTGGTATAAGGTAATCATCCGCAACAGCGGCTGCCAGGACAGCCTCGTGGACAGTGTGCATCTGCATGTGACACAAGCTCCCTGGATAACGCTATCGCAGGACAACACGCTCTGCCCGGGCGAGGAGGCACACCTCAGCTTCACGCCCGAGAGCCCCACCGGCGATCCCATCACCTTCACCATCGCCTTTGAGAACGCCCTCGGTGTGGAAACCAGGAATTACTCCACCGCGTCCGGCACGGCGGTCACAGACGACTACATCACGTTCACGGACGCCAAAATCTATCCGTTGAGCATCAACGACGGCAATTGCGACTATACACATGCCGACGAGCACGACACCATCTACATAAAAATGAAGACAAACATTGTGGATGCCTGCACGCTCATTGGCTCCAGGGACACGGTATGCTATGGTGGCGATGCCCGCTTTTTCGCCCGTTCCACTTTGGAAAGACCCTACACCATCAGCTGGTACAGCGATTACGAGCTGACCCATCTGCTGAAGACAGAGACCCTGACGCCTTCCGGCGCAGACTTCTCGTACTACGACACCTTGGGGCTGACTCAGCACGCCGAAGTCTTCTTCCGGGTGGAGAAGGAGGGCTATTGTCCCACCGTCAACGGCATTCCGACGAATGTAGTGGAGATTTCCGACGGCAACACCACCATTCCCTGTGGCAAGGTGTTCCGCCTGTATGATGACGGTGGTGCGGACGGCAACTACACGGCGGGGCAGATTTATCGTCACACCTACGCCACCACCGACGGCAAACCCGTGGCCATCCATTTCGAGGAGCTCAACCTTTCGGAGACCTCGCACTTGGTTATCATCAGCGGCGACCTCCTGCATACCGACTCCATACTCTGTAACCTCACAGCCGGCAGTCCGAACCCGGGTGTGGTAACCTCCCGCGGGAACATCCTCACCCTCTACTTCAACCCCGGTATGAAGTCTGCTGCGGGCTGGAGTGCCATTGTGGAACACCAGCCCGGCATGTCTATAGCAGACGTATGGAAGAAGAATGTAGTGACATTGCGCGATGAAGTGTGCCAAAGCCAAGTCAATACATACGACGATCCTTACCACGTTGTGCCGAATGTGGTGCCCAAATTATCCCAATTGAATAACAACCTGCGAAAGGCAGGCATTTACTCTTATACGGTTACAGTCCCCGATAGGGATATCCACGGCTGCGACTCTACCGTGACCTTCATTCTCACTGTGAACCCGCCAGCACACCACGACACCACCGTGGCCATCACCAATTTCATCCTGAATGACAACGGAGGATACGTGTGGCCTGTTGATGGCAAAACCTACACGGAAACCGGCCGGTATTCCAAGCGCAGCAGACTACCCGACGGATGCGACAGCCTTGACATCCTCGACTTTATTGTGCTGCAGGTGGACACTTCCTACAACGAAATCTGCCGAGGTGACACCACACGAATTGGTATAAGCGTGACCACCCCAGATATCAGTTTCCATGACGACCTGATTCTCCCTGCTATCGCTATCGGCGATGTTTGGTGCGACGACGGCAGCTTTATGAAGGTGGATTCGTTCCTTGCCAGTGACAAGGTGGCCAAGGGTGTTGTTTTTTACGTGGATACTACCGGTTTCCATGGCTTAGCTGTTGCCTTGAGGAAATGTTCTGACAGAACTATCAAATGGGCCACATCCAATGGTCAATGGACCTCTATGTTTTATGGCCAAAATCAGACGGATATAACAAATCATCCTATCTTCGATATGAATGGTATGGAGAATACCCTCTCTATTAAAGAGCATGCCGAGGCTTTGCCCGGCGGATTCCAGGAGAATGCACCGGCAGCCTATTTCTGTTATTATTATGATCACTTCACGGGCACCATTGGAACTGAACACAAAGGATGGTACTTGCCTGCCGCTGGTGAAATGGGTTTGCTTAAGCAAACTATTTCTTGGATAGATGCTACTTTAAGAAAACTACAGGCAAGATACACTGTTAACCTTTTTAACACCCAAGTGGGGGGGTGGACTTCCACTGAATATAACTCAACTCGTGCTTTCATTTTAAGCTGGTATGATGGTTTGAACTTTGTTTCTAGGGAAAAGAATACTTCCTTGGATTATTATCCTGCACGACCTATCATAGCTTTTTAATTCACATATAGCAATTTATTTGATAATATAACGTAAAGATATGAAACGGAATAAAATATTTTCACTCTGTTGTGTTGTGTTGACCGTGTTGACCTTAATCATTCAAACGGTAAAGGTATCTGCACAAACTTATCATGTGGGAGATTTGTATGTGTTCCCAGATGGAACAAAGGGTGTTGTATGCTATGTCAACCCGGAAAACGGGAAAAAAGGCTGGGTTGTGGCTTTAAACGATTTGGACCAAAAATACGCCCTGTGTGTTTCAGAACCCTCCCCGATTCCTAACTCACTTGCAGTTTATCCAGATGGTGATGATTGGGACCCACATCCTGATAGTAAGACTGGGTTTGGAAAAGAAATCACCCGACTTTTGTTGGAATCGGGAAAATCGCCCGCTGCAGAAGCTGTGGACAGAGAATACGGGGTTTATAACGGATGGTATATTCCTGACATCAGTCAACTTGAAATGATCTATGCTCTTACTCCTCTGACGAAAAGCACTATTGAACATTATGGAGGTAGCACCATTAATATTAGAATTTCTCCTAAGCTTAATCTTAATCCTTGGGCATCAACCCCACAAGAGGCTTATTGGTCGACTAGTTACCTGGGTAAAGATTACTTCTTTAACCTTGATGTCAGTGGCTATGAACATGCTGATAGATGGTGGTGGATAGGGTCATCGATGACACTGGACGAATTAAAAGAAATGGCCGAAAGAAATCGTGGAGCAACGAAAAAATACATTCGCCCTGTCCGTGACTTCGGTGATGAAGCCGAGGCTTACTGGGTGGAACCGTTTCAGGCCAATGGTATCAAGACCAAAAGCTATGAAGTGAGTCCAACGGTGACCACAACATACGATGCCGTAGTGATATTTGAAAAGGACACCTTTCCCCTCACGGGTACGGTGATCGTCCACGAGACATACGACAAGGACACCCTGTACGAAACCGTCTGTTCATCGCCGCTTCCATACACTTCAGCGGTGAATCCGATTTTCCGAAAAATGGACATTACAACCCCTCACGACTTCCAGCCCGTGCGTGTGACCTTGCAGTCCCAGTTCGGCTGCGACAGTATCATCACGCTCATGCTGAGAGTAAATCCCTCCTACCTGTTTGAAGAAACCGATAATTTTTGTATGTCCGATACTCCTTATACATGGCGAGGAAAAAAATTATATGAATCCGGCATATACTACGACTCCTTGTCCACCATTGGCTGTTCCTGTGACAGTGTCTATCAGCTAAATCTAACCGCTATGCCCTTGCCTGAAATAATCACGGATTCGTATGTGGGAGCCTGTGAGGGTGCTTCTGTCACACTGTCGGCTACCAGTATGAATTGTACAAACATTTTCAGGCCGACAATCCATGAAGGCTTTAACAGAGTAACAGGAAGTGCAAGCACCAACATCGCCGCACAGATAGCTGATATGACAGACATCATTTCAAACACAAACTATCAAATTTATCCGGTAGGTACCACTGCAATCATGCTGGGAACCAGCAGCTATTATACAGGGTATATCACCACAAAGCCCTTGGATCTATCCTACAATTACACGCTGACGTTGATGTGCAAAGGCTATTACAACACCAGCGACCCTAATAACGGATATGATGCCCAATTGCGGATTTTGGTGGACGATGTCCCTGTTGATACGTTGATTATCCCTGCTAACAAGGATAATCGCAGCTATGAGCCTTTCGTTGTGAACCTCCCTGCCGCTACCGCCTCATCCACGATCAGACTCCAAACCCTATCCAGTAAAGCACCAGGCAATGCTCAGGCCGAGAGAAGAGTGCTGATTGATGACATCCTTATCACGGACAACTCTCCCTGCTCGTATGTATGGTGGCGGGGAGAATCGGACACATTGTTGCACGAATCTGCCGTCACCGTGACTCCTAATATTTCGGCACCACCATATCAGGAACGCTATTACGTACAGGCTACTAATGCGCTCGGATGCAAGACCATAGATTCTGTTTGGGTGAAGAATCTGGCCGTTCCCTTGGACTTGTCGATGGATATCTGTTCAAACGAACTACCATACACCTGGCGCGACACCATTTTCGAGGAAGGGACACCTATGCATGGCACCTATGTTTTCCACCGTTCCTCTGTTCATGGCTGTGACTCTGTGGTCAACCTGACACTGAACATCTTCGAAGTCAAGCGTGACACCCTCTATAAGGATTTGCTGTATGACACAATTTCCACTACAGCTACAGTTTGTACCGACCGCACGGTCAGCCAGCAAAGTACCTCCTCATACCTTATTCCCGTGAGCGAATACCACGATTATTCCTGCTCACAACAAATCTATACCCCCTCGGAAATCGGGAAGGCCGGAACCATCAACTCCATTGCCTTTAACTATGCGTATTCATCTGGAATGAGCAGCAAGAACAATGTCGAAATCTATTTGGCACACACGAACCGATCCTCGTTCACAAGTGATAACGATTGGATGTCCCCTTTCGCTATGACATTGGTTTATTGGGGGGATTTGAACTGTGTCAGCGGTTGGAACGAGTTTGCTCTTGCCAATTCGTTTGAATACAATGGTACGGACAACCTGATGGTGATGGTGTTGGATGAGTCCGGCAACGCAGACGGCTCTTCATATAAATTCTATACGTCAAAATCTCCCAGTAATACATGCATTTACTTCCAAAGTTCTGTTCCTTGGAATATGACCTATCCAGGAGCCCGTTACAACTATCGAAATGATATCCGTTTCAACATCTGTTCCCAAGACACCGCCACAACATTTGCAGGCAATACATTTGTTGTAAAAGAATCCGGCATTTATACATTTATAGACACTCTTGTCGGAAGCAACGGCTGTGACAGTATTATCGTTCGCCACCTCATTGTGGAAAAGCCGCACGAAGTAGATATATGCGACAGTACTTATACGACGGAACATACCTGGGTGGATAATGTTGGACCCTATTGCTGGAACTATAACGGTAAAGACCACTGCATTTCAGGTGTGACCACAGACGCCTACGGCTACTACGAGTTTCCCGGCAAGAAGACCATCAATAGTGTTGAGATTGACACAATCTCTTATCTCAAGCTGACCATTAACCCGACCTACCGTGGCACTGACACTGTAGGACTATGCTTTTATGGGGAACCCACGCTGACCACGTATGAAATAAACGGTGCAGACTTAACCATTTCCATGACGGAATCCTACATGACGATAACCAACTCCGTATCTGGGGTGGAGGTGGACACGATTGATGCTGCCAATGGCGACTTTGCATTCAAAATGAAAACCAGCAAGGGGTGTGACAGTGTCATCTTCGTACATTTTGACCGTGTTGTTATTCAGCGTGACACACTTTACAACAACATACCCTTTGAAGACGATTTTGTAATCTGTTCTGACCCCACTATCAGCAAAACGAGTAGTACCAGCTATTACATTCCTGTCAGCAATTACTACAACTATTCCTGTTCCCAACAGATTTTCACCCCAGAGGAAATCGGTCCCGCGGGTCTTATCAGTGAAATCTCATTCAGATATAATTCTACA
>JBGUMF010000104.1:0-35365 GCA_045116675.1 Bacteroidales bacterium | reverse complement strand
CTCCGCCAACCAGCCTGTGGTGGTGAGTGTGCGTAACACGGATACGACATCCTCTTCGACCATTCCGGCCAACACGTTCAATGTGACCGGCCGCTTCGCGGATGGCTCGTATGTGGTTACGGATACCAAGCCACTGACGACCCCTGTCCCGCATTTGGATACGGCCAATGTGACGCTGAATGTAGCTAATATGAGCTCCGCGACGGCCAACCGCTCGTACCACTATACCATTTATTCCAATCCTGTCAACAGCAGTATCTGGGCCTATCGTGGCAATGACACCATTACCGGTATGCTGTATGTGCCGGCCAATCCGCTAGCTCCGCAGCCGTTGACCTATCAGGTCGCTTACGGTAACACGCAGACAGTGACCCCGACAGGTATGAGTTTCTACTATTTCTACCATAATCAAAACGATGCAGTCCCGTTCGCACAGGGAACCAGTTTCACCACGGATCCCGTATTCTCGAACCAGACATATTACTACAGCGGTCGTGTGGAGAGTCCTGATTTCAAGCAGATTATCCCTGTTGGAACGGGTAATACCACGAATTCGGCCCCGTTCAACATGCTTTCCACTCGTGGCAAGTCGTATGCGCAGATCCTCTACAGACAGTCGGAGATTGGTGGTGTGGCTGGTGCGATAGATTCAATCTATGTGAAGGTGAACACGGCCAACACGACCGGTATCGGCATTCCGATCCGGATATGGCTGGCCAATGCGGCAGCCACCCAAACGGCGTTGACCACAGCTCCCACATTGACCACTTGGACAACGCTGACCAACAATGCGCAGCTGGTGTTTGATGGCAATATGGCCTTCGACCAGCTGGGATGGGTCGCCATTCCGGTGCAGGGCCGTTTCGACTATACAGGTGGCGCTCTGATGATGTATGTGGAACATAATTGCGGCGACAACAGCTGTGTGACGAATCTGGGTATTGTGGAACCCAAGTTCGCCAACACATCCTATTCCAACAACAATACCGAACGCCGTATCTATCAGTTGGCGGCGGCTACAGGTACTGCTTTCACGGGTGGCGGATACCGCTGGTCCACACAGTTCCTGTTCAATTACACATGCCAGTCACCGAAGAGCACGATCACCATCAATACGACGGTTCCGCAGCATGATGTGGGTGTTATTGGTATAAATACCCCCACCTCTCCGGATCAATACACAGCCAATGAGACTGTGTCGGTTAGCGTTAAGAACTTCGGTTCTACAGCTGCCTCCAACTTCCCTGTCTCATATCGTTTGGGCAATGGTGTGCCGGTGACGGAGAACTATTCGGGTTCGTTGGCCGCCGGTGCCACGGGCACGAAAGTGTTTACCGCCCATGCCGACCTTACGGAAGCTTATATGGATACACGGTTCTGCGCTTACACCGGTTTGACAAGTGACGCATTACACGCCAATGACACCTTCTGTATGACTTTGAATGTGGGTGATCCTTGTGTCTCGCGCTCCACGCAGGCTGCGGGTCTGGATATCTCCAATGTGACGGTTTCCACCATCAACAATGGTCAGGGTACGCCGTTCACCAACTATACGGCTGAAGGCGACGGTATGTACACCGATTATACGGCAACGGTGCCGGCAGCCGAGCTGATCCAGGGACAGAACTATCCGATGTCCATCACGCACTCTTATACACAAAACGCCTCTGGAAGCGTGTATAAGATTGTGTATGTAGATTGGAACAGAAACGGTACCTTTGATACGGGTGAGAGTCTGACGCCATTGATATTGGGGCCCTTCGCGAGTACAGCCGCCAATGCCACTACGAGCTTCAACTTTGATGTGCCTACCACATCTTCTGTGGGCTTGACCCGTATGAGAGTGATTTGTGTGGCGGCCAATTTCAGCAATGCCTGTACTCCTTATAACTATCCGGGTGAGACGGAAGACTATGCGGTTAATATTGTTCCGCCAAAGCCGGTGGATTTGGGTGTGTCGCAGATTATCCACCCAGTGGGTAATGTTTGTATGGATACGGCGGCCACTATCAAGCTGCTCTTGAAAAACTATGGTTCTGAAACACAATACTTCACACCAGCCAATGCTGCTACTGTTACGGTTACGTTTACGGGTGCCAATACAGGAACCTACACAGGTACCGTTGCGGCGGGTTCTGTAGCTGCAAATAATACGTATCTCGTCACTATCCCGCATGTGAACATCAGTTCTCTGGGAGCATTTACCGTGGAAGCCTCGGTAAGCTATCCGGGCGACCAGTTCGCATTGAACAATGCGAGGACGGTTACGGCCAATACCAATGTTCTTGGTCCAATTGTCTCCAATGTCAACGATTTTGAAGATAACTTCGATCTGAATACGGGAATGACGGATCTGCATTTCGATCCCTCTAGATGGATATTGCCGCCGACAGGTTCCGATACGGCCAACTATATCTGGTTGATTAAAGCCAAGAATAGTCTGAATTCGAGTACCAATTACGGTCCGGCCCACGACCATACCCAAATCAACACCCTGCAGGCTGACTATGGCCGCTATGCCGTGGTAGAGGGTAAGAGTGGTACGATCAATCAGTCGAAGTGGACAGCTGTCTCCACCAGATGTTTGAACATGCACCGTCAGACGCAGTATCCGATCGAGTTGGTGTTCTACAAGTATTTCTATGCTCCAGCGGCAGCCACCGATGCCAACACTTCCTTTGACCTTGCCATTGCGGCTGGTTCCGGAAATGATTTCACGCCGGTGGATACGTTGAGTTTTGCCAACAACCGCAATGTGTCTCCGAATTGGGAACGCTTTGTGACCACTATCCGGAATTTCAATGGGGTGGGCCAGCTGAAATTCACGTTGTCTAATCATAAGAACAAAATTGACCCTGCTATTGATGACATTCATCTGGGACCGGGTTATCCTGACTTGGAGGTGGTGAATTTCATCTACCCGACGGATGGTGTTAACTCTGATTGTCTCATAATGGGTGACAGTGTGCATCCGACGATTACGCTCCGCAACAATGGTTACTCTCCGCTTGAGGAGTTCGACTTGCGTTACGTCATGTCTGTGGGTACTAAATTCGACACTCTGTACGAACATGTCGTCCGTCATATCGATGCCGATGATACCATTCATTACACATCTGTTAAGGCATTCCTGGTTCATTACAATTTCAGGCCGTTGTCCTTTAGAGTGGATTGTTTTGTGGATTTGGATAAGAATACGGAAAATGATTACATGACAGTGGTGACCTGTACGAATAGTGGTGTGAACGATTATGCGGAAGAGAATGGTGTGGGCCTGAAGCAGAATGAGCCGAATCCTGCGTTCGACCATACGCGTATTTCGTATGTGTTGCCGGAGGACGGTCATGCCAACATCAGCATCTACTCCACTTTGGGACAGCAGCTCTATTCACAAGACCAGTCCGGCTCGAAGGGCCAAAACTATCTGGATGTGAACACTTCCAATTGGGCTGCGGGCGTGTATTATTACACGTTGTCTTTCAAAGACACTTCGATAACCAAGAAGATGGTTATTCAAAAGTAATCGTCTTTTTAACATATCGCGAACTACCCGAGTAACATCGGGTAGTTTTTTTATAAGAATGTTCATAATGAAAAATTGAAAATGGAAAATTTCCTGAATGTAGTAAGAAAAGGAGTTCTTATCCTGTTTTTATGCCTTGGAGTTTTGTTTGTGAACGGGCAGATTATCACTGGTGCAGAGCGTATGGAGGAGTTTCTGCCGTTGCTGGAGGGAAAACGTGTGGCTGTATGCGGTAACCAGACCTCTGTGGTTGGGAATGTGCATCTGGTGGATACGTTGCTGGCCCGCGAGGTGAATGTCGTCAAACTGTTCTGTCCGGAGCACGGGTTCCGGGGCAAGGCTGAGGCAGGGGCGCACATCGCATCAGGCACGGATCCTAAAACGGGCCTCCCCATCATCTCTTTGTATGGGAAGAACAAAAAGCCGCTTCCGGAACAGATAAAGGATGTGGATGTTATTCTCTTTGATTTGCAGGATGTCGGATGTAGATTCTACACATATATTTCCACGTTGCATTATGTGATGGAAGCGGCTGCGGAGAATGGTGTGAGGGTGGTTGTGCTTGACAGGCCGAACCCCAATGGCTATTTTGTGGATGGTCCGGTGCTGGAGCCCGGCTTCAGATCTTTCGTGGGTATGCATCCCGTGCCGGTGGTGTATGGAATGACAATAGGGGAGTATGCTCGGATGATTAACGGCGAGGTCTGGCTGGCCAATGGATTCCAATGTGATCTGACGGTTATTGCATTGGGGAATTACACTCACAGCATCCGCTATAATCTTCCGGTGCCGCCGTCGCCCAATCTCCCCAATGCGGAGTCCATCTATCTCTATCCGTCACTCTGTCTGTTTGAGGGCACCAATATCAGCGTGGGTAGAGGTACGGACCTTCCCTTCCAGATATTCGGTGCGCCCGGTTTGCAGACAGGCACGTTCCAGTTCACTCCGATGCCTATACCTGGAGTGTCGGAAAATCCGCCGCATAAGGGGAAAGAGTGTCGCGGCTTTTATTTGAAGGAATTCGCCACGGAGAATCTTGATTCTGCTAACTGTTTCAATTTGGAGTTTCTTCTTACCGCATACCAATATTATGGCGATAAAGAGCATTTTTTCACCAGCCCGAATTTTTTTGACAAGTTGGCTGGCACTGACCAGTTGCGCAGACAGATTGTGGCGGGCAAGAGTGCGGAGCAGATTCGCGCCTCCTGGCAGGAACCATTGAAGGAGTTCAAGGAGATACGGGCGAAATACTTGCTGTATCCTGATTTCTGATTTGGGTTGTCAAAATAGGGGAATGAGGTTGATTGCCTCAATTCGAATCTAAAGTTTTCTTTTCTTTCCTTTTGTCTTCTCTTCCGGCGTGACGGCCACGCGGCGGTTGCTGTTGTCGTTCATCACCTGCCACACGATGTCCGTGACCATCTGTTTCAGCTCGTTGATGAACTGTCCGGCATCGTATTTGTGCTGTTCGATTTCGCGCAGTTTCTTCTCCCAGATGCCAGTGAGCTCAGCACTCTTGAGAAGATCTTCGTGTATCAGACCGACAAGCTCGATACCCGTGGGGGTTGGCTCAAGGCTTTTGCGCTCTTTGCGGATGTAACGCCGCTTGAATAGCGTTTCGATGATGGCGGCGCGGGTGGAGGGGCGCCCGATGCCGTTCTCCTTCATGGCCTCGCGCAACGACTCGTCCTCGATGTTCTTGCCGGCGGTCTCCATGGCACGCAACAATGTAGCCTCGGTATAAGGTTTCGGTGGTGTGGTTTTTTTCTCCGTCAGCTGGGGCTGGTGTGGTCCGTGCTCGCCCACTGTGAAAGCGGGCAGGATGCGTTCCTCGTTTTTGTTTTCATCGTCTTTCTTCTCTTCTTCATCGTTTTTGGCGGGCTTGATGACGGTACGCCATCCCGGCTCCAGAATCTGCTTGCCTCCGGCCTTGAAGGCTACGCTGTTCACATCTCCCATGACGGTGGTTTGCGAAAAGACGCAGTCGGGGTAGAATACGGCGATGAAATGGCGGCACACTTCGTCATATACGCACTGCTCGTCCGGACTGAGCGACTGCGGGGCCACACCTGTGGGGATGATGGCGTGATGGTCGGTGACCTTGCTGCTGTCGAAGACTTTCTTGCTCTTTGGGAGTTTTTTGCTTAATAGCGGGGCTGTCAAGGTGGCGTAAGGTGTCAGTCCTTGGAGTATTTTTGGGCATTTGGGGTAGATGTCGTCACTGAGGTAGGTGGTGTCCACACGGGGATAGGTGGTGTATTTCTTCTCATAGAGTCCCTGGATGAGTTGCAGCGTTTGGTCGGCGGAGAAACCGTAACGTTTGTTGCATTCCACCTGTAGTGAGGTGAGGTCATAAAGCCGTGGAGGCGCCTCCTTGCCCTTCTTGGTGGTAATGTCGGTAACGGTGAACTCCTGGCCGAGGATGCGTTGCAGGTCGGCCTGCCCTTGCTCGGCAGACGGATACTTGCCCTTTACGGCGGTGAAGGTGGTGTCACGGTAAACGGTAGTGAGTACCCAGTAGGGCTGCGGCTGGAAGTTGTGGATCTCCCAATAGCGGTTGACGATGAGGGCCAGCGTTGGGGTCTGCACCCGCCCGATGGAGAGCACTTGCCGGTTCTGGCCATATTTGAGCGTATAGAGACGCGTGGCGTTCATGCCCAAAAGCCAATCCCCGATAGCGCGCGACAACCCGGCCTCGTACAGAGACTGGTACTCGGACTGGTCTTTCAGTGAGGAGAAGCCTTCGCGGATGGATTCTTCGGTCAGGGAGGAGATCCAGAGGCGCGAGACGGGGCAGGTGGCGCGGGCTTTCTGCATCACCCAGCGTTGGATGAGCTCGCCCTCCTGGCCGGCATCCCCGCAGTTGATGATGCGGTCGGCCTTCTGCATCAGCTGTTCGATGATGTGGAACTGTTTGGCGATGGTGGGACTGTCGATGAGCTTGATGCCGAAACGGGGCGGAATCATGGGCAGGCGGCTCAGCGTCCAGGGTTTCCATAGCGGGGTGTAGTCGTGCGGCTCCTTGAGGGTACACAGGTGCCCGAAGGTCCACGTCACCTGGTAGCCGTTGCCCTCCATGTAGCCGTCATGCGACTGTGTGGCCCCGATCACACGGGCGATGTCCTTGGCAACACTGGGCTTTTCGGCAATACAGACAATCATACGGACCTCCTGCTATTTGTTCTCCGTTAAGGCGGTAAGGATAACCGACATTTTGGAAAAAATGGTCTCATTGTGCGCCACAACGACCTTTACCGTATAGTTGCCGTCATCAAGCGGTTCCCATGACAGACGGTATTCCACCTGCTCATATTCGTGGGGACGGATGATTTGGATGAACTTGATATTCTTAGCCTGCGACAGGATATATTCCTGCCGGCGCAGGTGCGAGAACAGGTCGATGGCGATTTGCACCACGCACACGCCCGGCGTGATGGGATCACTAGGAAAATGGCCGCTATAGATGGGATGTGACGGATTCAAACGGACGGTAAAAACCGCCTGATTGTCCGAAATTTGCTCTGAATCAATATGGAACAGCGTATCAAGAAACATGATTGTCGTTATTTGAAGAGCGAATCTGAGAGGGTGATGTTTGTTTTCTTGTCGGAAAAAATAATGGTGGTGGCGTCTCCGTTGACCTCGTTCAGCACCACTTTCTCGGCCAGGTGGCTGGTGCCGTTCAGGGTGATGGTGATGTTTTTATAGTAGGTCTTGATTTTCTTGTTGACAGGCGTGAGCACGGCGGTGATGTTGCCGGATTTGTCCTTGTAATAGCGTGTGCTGAAGTCGGGATTGTCTTTCAGGAACGTTCCGTTGATGGTGTTGATGATCATGTTGCCCATCTCGCCGAGCATTTTGTTGGGGTTTGAGGTGGTGCCCTTGTCCGTTTTCAGCATTACTTTCCCATTGGCGAAGATGACGGTCATGGGCTTTGGTGAGGTGTATTCCCAGCGTAGTTGTTTCGGCGACTTGTACATCAGTTTGCCTTTTTGCACCACCTTTTCGGTGAAAAGGGAAGAGGTCTTCTCCTGGGTGAAGTTGGCCGATAAAGATATGAGTTGTTTGTGTGCCTTCTCAATGGAGGCAACGAGCGCGGCCTTTTTCTCGCCGGTGACTTCCGTGTCGGTTGGCGTCTGCGCCATCAAAACGCTTGCTATCAGCAGTGTGAGGAATATGAGGAGGATGTTTTTTTTCATAGAAATGATGAAATTTAGAAAGTGACGTGATAAGAAAGGGATTTGTTCCCGTAGTTTAATCGAGGTTGCAAAAATAGTGAAAAAACGAGACATTATGAGTGTTCTATGGGTGCGGCTTTGTAATATGTCTCAGTTGCCGAAGGCAGCATCCTATGGGACTACGGCATATTCCTTTAGCCACTTTACTTCACGATGAAGAATACCCCTATCATGATAATGACGACTCCAATCCAGCGGGTGAGTGGCACGGCCTCGTGAAAGACGAACTGGGCGGAGAGCAGGCCGATGATGTAGCTGATGGACAATAACGGGTAGGCTACGCTGAATTCGTAGTGCTTCAACACATACATCCATACGAGCATAGCCGACAGGGCGCAAAGACCCGATGCCGCGAATTGCCATGTGGTGAATACCGTCTTGAAGTAGGCCCATGACCAGGAAAAGCTCCCGAACAGCTCTACGGAGATTTTCAGGAATGATTGCGCGGCCACCAGCAAGACGGATTGTACTATAATTAATATGATAAGTAGAATGGTCATTTTGATAAGAGTGTTAAGGATTGGTCTTTGTTTTTAAAATGATTGAAGACCAAAATATTACGTGGATTCTGAATTTCCAGGGCGGAATGGTAGAGCAGATGCTCGGGGATGCGTCCGCGATGCAGGCAGACGGCTCCGGCATACAGCCCGAAAGCGGATGCGCAGAAAGACTCGCCGAAAAGATGCTTGTACCAGACAATGGGGATGTTGGGACAGAACTTCTGGTGGAAATCCTTATATACAAGGTCGTTGTCGTTATCTCCGCTGATGCCCATGACAACAGCATCCACGTCGGAAAGTGTAATGCCGGCATGGTTGAGCATCTCTTCCAGGATATTCCGCATTTCGTTATCGGAGGGCTGATATAGCATCCTCATGTCGCGGATAGCGCAGAGGGTGTTGCCATCCCGCTGGCTGGTGAGCAGCATGTTCAGCGAGCAGCTGCCCGAGAACGAGCCTTGCCGGTCGGATGCCCGGAGCGCATCGGGTGAGATGTCGTCGTTTCTCCAATATCCGATTTTGCCTAACATCTCGAAATAGGCGGGGGTCATCTCCTCCTGACCGCCCACGAGGGCGTTGCGGATGCGTCCGTGCCGTATCTGCGTGAGCGCGTCTAATAGCCCGCTGTCAAACGAAGTTCCCCGGTGCGAGTAGGTGCAGTTGTACCCATGGCATTGGAGTTGGAGTGCTACCTGCGAGCTGATGGTGTTGTGAGTCGATTGCATGAAGTAGGTGGGCTGCAGGTATTCCTCGTCATTTTCTAACATGGAGACAAGGAATTTTTCCGTATTCTCAATACAGCCTAATCCTGTACCGGTGATGATTGCCTCAGGAACTGTCTCCCCTAAGGCCTGTTTGGCGGTGACGATAGCCCGTTTGAGCAGTTTTCCGAGCCGGCGGGCCACCATGGGAGGGAAATGGTTTTTATAATCGGGATCAATGGATTCGTTGTAAGGCTGTGTGTGCGGTACCGGCATGTCGAACCAGTCGTCGCAAAGAGGCTGCTGGATGGAGATTTGCGCCACGGACTGTATGTAGCAGGGCGAAGTCTCGGGGAACGGGATGCCAGTGGCGGCTTTTTTAGGAATGGAGAAGATGCAGGAGGAGTCGTTTCCTCCGAATCCGAACGAGTTGGTGAGCACGTGCCTCAATCCGACAGGTTGGATAACATGGTCCACGGGGCGGAAGTTGTGCTTTCCGATGGCGTGTTGGAAGCCCAAGTTGGCGGGAATGAACTGATGTTGCAGTGCCAGAATGGAGATGACGCTCTCCACGCCGCCAGCGGCACTGGTGGTGTGCCCGGTGTAGGATTTTGTGGAAGAGACGGGGGGCACTGTGTCGCCGAAGATGCGCATCATGGCGATGCCCTCACATTCGTCGTTATTGCCGGTGCCGGTTCCATGCGCATTGATGTAGTCGATGTCGGACGGTTGCAAGCCGCTCTGTTCCAACGCTTGACGCATGGCCAGAAATGGACCTTCGCCGTTAGGGGAGGTGGCGGTCTGGTGGTAGGCGTCGCAGGCGTTGCCGTAGCCGGAAAGCACGCACAGGGGCTTGACGTTGCGCTCGCAGGCACTCTCTGCACTTTCAATCACGATGTAGGCAGCTCCTTCGCCAAGGTTCAGCCCGTGACGTTCCGCGTCGAAGGGCCGGCAGGGTTGCGGGTCCAGAATCATCAGCGTGTGGAAGCCGTTGAGGTGGAAGGCGGAGAGACACTCGGTGCCGCCCACCACAGCCATGTCCACCTGTCCCGAGCGGATAAGGTCGGCGCCGAGGATGATGGCGTTGGCCGCCGAGGAACAGGCAGTGGAGATGGTGGTGATGAGGCTGAACTTGCCGGCATACTCTTCGGCAATCAAGTCGGTGCAGGCCCCGCAGTCGTGCATGGCAATGTACTCCTTGTGTTCTTCGCTGGTGCGGAAGTCATGGTAGTAGCGCTCGCTTTTCTCCATGCCGCCGACGGTATTGCCGGAGATGAAGGCGATGCGCTTCCGGTCGGCGGCATCGGTCAGGCATGCATCATCCAGGGCTTCGCGCAGGGCTACACGCCCCAGCAGGGATGTGCGGGTGATGATGCGGTCTTCGGGGAAGCCTATGAGTGTCCTCAGCTCTTCATCGCTGTAGGGAACCTCGCCCACGGGCAGGTCCTTGTGCCGGGTTTGCAGATGACGGATGGGGGCGATGGCCCGCTCTCCGGCCATCAGCATGCGTAGGGTGGCCTCTTTGCCCGCTCCCAAAGCGGAAATAATCCCCATGCCGGTCACTACAATGTTGCCCATGTCAGCTTATTTCGTGCGGTTTGCTTGGATGTATTCGGCCATGACACGCACGGATTTGAAAATCTCCTTGCCTTGTTCGGCGTTGGCCAGCTTGATACCGTAGTTCTTGTCCATGAGCACGATGAGCTCCAGCGCGTCAATGGAATCCAACCCGAGACCCTCCCCGAAAAGCGGGGCGTTCTCATCGATATCGGCAGGTGCCATGCCTTCCAGATTCAGCACATCAATAATTCCTTCTTTCAATTCTAAAATCAATTCTTCCATATTCTAATATGTTTTAAATAATCTTATAAAATCTAAAATTATTAACTATTAATTATTAATTGTTAATTGTTAATTGAACCAAGTACATTCTCACATCACACCTCCCATTATCATAGTCCACCCAGCCACCGATGATATGCGTCAGTTCCGGATTGGCGGCGAAACATTGATCCACCGTTGTTTGCATCAATTCAGAAGAGAAGGCGGGAAGCACATAGAAGGAGCTTTCGCCTCCGATTTTGTGGCGGATGGCAATTTCGCCGGTAACGATGTTGGCTAACGTATAGACGAAAATGGCCGGGCTGGGGTAGTAGTTGTCCGCATCTTGTATGGTGGCTTGGTAATGGCGGTCGTCGTCTAAGGAGGATGCCTGGTTCATCAGCACCACGGCCCAGTCGGGCTTCACCGTCTCGCGGTCGAAATCCACATCCTTGAGCAGGAGTTCTGCAGCCAAGGTGCCGGCCTTGCAGAGGTTGTCCATCTTGAAAAATTTGGGGTACTGCATCCCGATGGCGTGGTAGATGTCGGCCATCCAGCTGTCGCTTTCCCCCGTGCGCGTGACGATAGTCTGTCCGTTCAAGATGACGCTATCATCGTTTATTTTGCATTCGGAAATCACGGAAATTGTTGGTTTTTCCCGTTGTGGAGACGCAATGCATTGCGTCTCTACGGAATCGTTTTCCCGTTTGATTTCCATCAGCAATGCCGCGTTGCTGCCTCCGAATCCGGAGATCAGTTTCATGAACGCGTCGCCGGAAGTGGGTTGGGGTTGCAGGGCCACATTGACGGGACTTGCGGTGCCGGGTGTGTCAGTGCCCATGGAACGGATGACCGTTTGATGTTTGAGGGCTTGGTGCGACAGGATAGTCTCCAGCACGCCGGCGGCACCCAGGGTGTGCCCGAAATAGCCTTTCAGACTGTTGACGGGCGTGTCTTGCAGGCCGGCACGGTGGATGGCCACCGACTCCATGTCGTCGTTGTAGGGGGTGGCGGTGCCGTGGGCGTTGATGAAGGCTATACGGGAAGTGTCGTAGCCGCGTGTCACTTTGGTGATGGAGCGCAGCAGGCCTTCTCCCGTGCGGGAGGGCCCGGAGATGTGGTTGGCATCGTTGTTGATGGCACCGGCGTGCATGATCAGGGCGTTGTTGGGCACCTGCGTGAAGTTATCGCCAGCAGTATAGACGATGGCGGCGGCGGCTTCTCCCAGATTGAGGCCGCAGCGGTTCGCGTCAAAGGGTTTGCAACGTTCTTTGGACAGGGCCTTGAACGACTGGAAGCCGGAAACGATGAATTTGGATAGGGTCTCAGCCCCAACGACCACGGCGTATTGGTAACGGCCGGCATTCAGCAGGTTGGCAGCTGTTATCTGGGCTGCGCATCCGGAGATGCAGGCGTTGCTGACCACGATGGGAGTGTTGGGATTGTCAAAAAACTCGGCGATAAGCTGTGCCGAGCGCCACAGATAGACGCGCTCCGGCTCGTAAGGGTTTTCTTCCAGCAAATCCACATTGCCCTTGGTGGTGGAGAGGATAAAGATGACATTGTCGCGGTCGGCGGCGATATTGGCCTCTTCGATGGCTTGGCTGGCGGCGATGATGGCCGATTTTTCCATCTTGGTGTAACCGGCGGTGCCGTAGTCCCACAATGCGCTGAAAGACTGGTCAAGGCGACCCTCGTCGAAAAGGGAGAGGAAGCAGGACTCTGGCAAACCGAAGGCATGTTCGTAGTATTGCAGCCGGCTCTCGTCGCGGAGCACAGCCTCAAAGTTGCCATGACTGGTCATGGCAAGAGGGGATATGATGCTGTCTCCGATGCTGTAAATCATATACTTACGAATAAAAATTGCCTATTTTATAATAGGGCGCAAATATACAAAAAAAGCGTTTAGAATGCCCGACGTCATAGTTGGTGTCTCCTGTTTGAGAATAATGGGAAAATTAGTATTTTTGCAGTCTTAAAACCCAACGTTATGAAACGTCTATTCTATTCGGCGGCCTTGCTCCTGCCGCTTCTCGCCTTAGTGTCCATAGGCTGCACCAAACAGTGCGACTGTCACAAGGTTACGCATTATGAAACCTATAGCACCGATCAGTATTACACGGAAACCGTGGATGCGGAAACTGCCTGCAGCAGCCTCAATGGCGAATTTTTCCATGAGGATATGTACGGCAATACGGTCAGTGTGGATGTGGTGACCTGCACGAATGCCATGTAGCGTCCGTTAGCAAAGGCCGTTAATTTTTTTCCATTCGGTATAAAATGGAGGGGTTTGCCATACCAGCTGGTGTTGCATATCCAGAAACACCTGCACCGAATGCCCTGTGACGAGAATCTCGTCAGTGCCGGCATGGCGTATTTCATAGTCGAAGATGATTTTGGCCGCATCGGTCTCCCGATAGGTGCATGTAACACGGAGCCTGTCGTTGAGGGTGGCAGGCTTCTTGTAGTTGATTTTCAGTTCCACCAAGGGCGCATAAAAGCCCATCTCGTATATGTATAGATATTCGAGGTGATGGGTCTTCCCAAAAAGCTCGCGGGCATCCTCAAAATACATGGCGTAGTTCCCGTGCCATACGATGCCCATGGAGTCCACCTCGCTGAATCGCACCTCCACCTCTTTCTCGACTTGCAATATCTTCTGGGTCATTATCTTCAATTTTAAATGTAAACAATGATTAATGATTTACTGTTAACCATCAGTCTTATATCAACTTTTAAACAAACCACTACCCCCTCTATAACTATTAATTATTAATTATTAATTATTAATTATTAATTGTTAATTATTAACTGCCAACCACAAACACCTTCATATCGCACTGCGCAATCCTTTCTTCCTCCCGTTGTATCACCGCATGTACGATGATGGCCTCGAAGACTTCGTTTTCGACGGTGACGGTGGTCTGCAGTGTTTCGCCGGCAGCGGGTCTCCGGAAGACCTCGAAATGGTTGATGGACCCGATAACCCCGATACGGACGGGCTTGTCCTGATTGAGCCATCCTATACGGGCGGCGCAGGTCTGGGCGATGTTCTCCATCAGTCCGGATTCTGACAGACCGTCATTGCGAAGGAATAGGCAGTCGGCAGGGATGCGGAAGTCGGTGCGCACCGTGATGGTGTCGCAGGCCAGGAGATTGTCCACCATGACCATAGGCGGACGTTGCGGGATGAGTGGTAGGGCAGGTGTGGGGAACATGTCGTCTTATTTGAGTTTGCACTGCATGATGCTGTGTCCGAGGCCAAGGCCGTCGTGGATGGTTTCGATGGCAAGTCCGGCATCTGCCACGCAACGGGCCATGTCGCCGGAGTAGTACATCTTGCTGTTTCCATTGGCTAATGCGGTGAAATAGAGGCTGATCTGGGCCATACAGTAGGAGGCTGTCTCAAAACGCTGGCGGTCCCAGAAAGTCTCCATGATGTAGAGCCGGCTGTCGTGGTCCATGGCAGCGGCGGCGCGGCTCAATATGCTGGTGACCTCTTCCTCGGAGAAGCAGTCAAGGAACTGGCTCATCCAGATGGCGTTGAATCCCGTGGGGAAGGGCACGCTGGGGTCGAGGAGGTTGCAGCCATGACCGTGGATGCGGTCGGCACCCTCCATCCCTTTGGTCTGTTCGCGCATCATGGCCAGCTGCTGGGGCAGGTCCATGATGGTGACGTGTACGTTGGCATCGTGTCGCACACATTGCGTGGCCCATCGTCCGGTATTGCCTCCCACGTCCAACAAAGTTTTGGGCTGTCTGGAAAAGACGATTTCCAGTGCCTGCGAGAAGGAGTTGTCGGAATAGAAATGGTCGAAGCCGAACCAGCTTTTCTGCACTTGCGGCGGCAGTTGTGAGAGCCCTTCGTAGATGGTGGGCCACTCGCCGAACACCTTGAGTCCTTCCGGCTTGCCGTTGAGGATGGCCTCTTCCAGGCGGAACAGCCCGAGGTAGTTCACGTCGTGGTTGAAGTCCATGTTCACGCGGGCCATCTCGTCGTTGAGCAGGAACCAGCCGGCCTTGGCCAGATGGAAGCGGTCGTCGCGCATGGTGACGGTGCCAGTGGTCAGGGAGGACTCCAGCAGGACCTTGGCCCCATAGAGCGAGATGCCTGCTTTCTCGGCCACTTCGGCCATCGTAAGCCCCTCTTTGTCATCACTTAACATCTGGAAGATGCCGAATTTGACCATGAGACGGGCCACCTGGAACACGATAGGGCCGAAGGCGATCTCCTGAGCCAGACGCTGTGCCTGCACGGCGGAGAAACGGTCTTTGGCGTACATTTCTTTTTGCGGAGAGGATAATTCCATGGGATTATGTTTTTTAGGATTTAACGTTTTGAAATTCCGGATTTTGACTCCAACCCCCAAAAGTCGTACAGGTTGAACCATTGTTCCGGATATTGTTTGAGAATGTCTTCCACGGCGGTCACGTATTGGTGAAGCAGATGCTCCGTTTGCGCGGTGACACTGGTCAGGGTGGTGTCTGCCGTCAGCGGGATAAGGTATCCTTTGTAGTCTCTTTTTTTCCCTTTCATCAGAAAAACGGCGAGAATGGGGATCTCCATCTGGGCGGCCAGACGGAACGGCCCTATGGGAAACTCGGCGGGATGCCCGAGGAACTCGACCATTTTTTTCTTCGGACTGCCAAAGATGCGGTCGCAGTGGATGGTGATGATTTCGCCGTTGTCCAGCGCATTTTTGATGGCAAACAGATGTGACATGTCGGGCATCACGGGGATGAGCTTGACATGGTTTTCCTGGAATGTCTCGATTCTCCGTTGTTGCATTTCAGGGTTTTCGCCGCCGAAGATGATGCCGTTGATGGGTTTCTGGTCTTGTTTGAGACAATGTCCCAGCAGTTCGAAGTTGCCGATGTGGGAACCCGCCAGCATGAATCCGGAGGGCTGGTCCAGCAGGTTATGGAACAGATGTTTGTCGGGGATATTCACCGTGAACTGGTCGCTGCGTCCGGCGAGGAGTGCGAATTTGTCGATGACCACCTTGCCGAACGTGTGTGCAGTGCGGGCCGTGGCTTTCAGGGCGCGCCACCGGCTGTAGCCATGTATTTGGTGGAAATAGTTGAAAAGGGCCCGGTTGGGCTTCCGCGATAATAGCAGACAGAACGGAATGATCAGGTAGAGTATGGGATAGAGGGTCGTGACCTTGATGTGCCTCAGAAGGACAAACAGGAAATGCTGACCGAACTTGCCGCCGCTGGTCTTACCTTGCCACTGCCGCTCCTCCGCCATGTTATTCTTTCACTTTGTTGGCGATATAATCGTAAAACTGTCCCAGTGTCCTCACATCCTTCATCTCTTCCGGCTTGATCTTGAAGCCGAAATTGCGTTCCACGATGACGACGATATCCACGAAGTCCAGACTGTCAATGCCTAAATCCTCTTTGAGCAGGGCTTCTTCGTTCAGCAGATTCTCTTCTATCTCAATCTCTTCAACTAAAAAGTTGTTCACCGTTTTGATGACGTCTTCTCTTTGCATATTCGATTCTTGTTATTTGATTTTCTTAATGACTAAGGCACTGTTGGTACCTCCGAATCCGAAGGAGTTGGAGAGGTACACATCAATGTTCTTTTCTATGGTTTTGTTGATGATGTTCAGATGTTGGGAGTATTCGTCGGGGTTCTCGAAGTTGATGTTAGGGGCGATGAACGAGTTGTGCATCATCAGGTTGGAATAGACGATCTCGCTGGCGCCGGCCATCCAGCACTCGTGGCCCGTCATGGCCTTGGTGGAGCTGATGGGCGTGTGGCATTCGCCGAACAACGCCTGCAGGCTCATAGCCTCGAAGGCGTCGCCCTGGAGGGTGGAGGTGGCGTGTGCGTTGATGTAGTCGATGTCTTTGGGTTCCACACCGGCATCCTGCATGGCGCGGCGCATGGCGGTGGCGGAGCCGTGGTCGCTCGGCTGCGAGATGTTGGCCCCGTTGGAGGAGAATCCGTACCCGGCGACCTCAGCGATGATGGGTGCGCCGCGCCGGATGGCGTGTTCGTACTCTTCCAGAATCAGTGTGGCGGCACCACCGCTGGGTACCAGCCCGTCACGGTCGCGGTCAAAGGGACGCGAGGCCTTCGTGGGATCGTCGGTGCGGATGGAAAACGCCCCGATGCCGTCGAAACTGCCCATGGAGAGGTAGCTGGTCTCCTGCGCACCTCCGCATATAACCACATCCTGCATCCCGTTGCGGATGAAGAGCAAGCCCAATCCGATGGCGTGCGACCCGCTGGCACAGGCCGCGCTGATGGTCATGTTCACCCCGCGCAGCTTGAAGATGGTGGAAAGGTTCATGGTCACCGTCGAGTTCATCGACTGGAAAATGGCCCCGGAACCCATCATCTGGGTGTCCTTGTACTGCATGGCTGTGGAGTGGGCCTCAATGACCGCCTTGGCCGACGAGTCGTTTCCGTAGAAGATACCGACCTCGTTCTGAGTAAGATAGTCCATGTCAATACCGGCGTTTTTCAGCGCCTCAGCCGTGGCCATGTAGGCGTATTCACCCTCCTCGGCCAGACATACGCGGGAACGACGGTCCAGAACGCCTTTCAGCATGGGACGCTCCACGATGCCCGTCAAAGGCGAACGATAGCCGTACTCCAGCCGTGCGGGATCAATGCCAATGCCCGACTTGCCGGCATACAACGACTTCGTCACCTCGTCCAGGTTCTTTCCCAGACAAGAGTAAATGCCCATTCCCGTAATGACAACACGTCTCATTTTAAACTATGAACTTTGAACTATAACTATGAACTATTAATTATTAATTGTTAATTGTCAATTGTCAATTGTCAATTGTCAATTAGGTATAAAGCCCCCCATTTATCGAAATCGCCTCCCCTGTGATGTAGGCGGCGTCGTCCGAGGCGAGGAATCCGACCAGCGCAGCCACCTCTTCCGGCTTGCCGAAACGTCCGGCGGGGATCATCTTCTTGAAATCGGCCTCGTTGAAATCCTTGGTCATGTCGGTCTGGATGAAACCGGGTGCCACGGCATTCACGGTGATGTTGCGCGAGCCGATCTCCTGGGCTAAGGCCTTCGTGGCTCCGATGAGGGCAGCCTTGGCCGCCGAATAGTTGGTCTGGCCGGCCTGTCCTTTCAGTCCGGAGAGAGAGGCCATGTTGATGATGCGGCCTTTGCGGTGCCCGATCATGCCCTTGAGCAGCCGGCGCGTCGTGTAGAAAAAGCCGTTGAGGGTGGTGTTCAGCACGGATTGCCAGTCGTTGTTTTGCATGAAGACCATCAGCGTGTCTTTCCGGATGCCGGCATTGTTGACCAGCACGCCGATATAGTCGTCGGGATGAGCGGCTTGCCAGGTGTCGATGGCCTTGTCCACGGCTTCGCTGTCGCATACGTCGAAAGGCAGCAGCTCGGCGGTTCCTCCGGCCTCTTCCAGGAGACTTTTCGTCTCCATGGCCGCATCCTGGTTGGACTGGTAGTTTATCAGAACCGGGAATCCCATGGCGGCGAGTTTTTGGCAAACAGCTCTGCCAATTCCGCGGGAACCTCCGGTGACGAGTGCGTAATTCATATTGTGTGTGAAATTATTACAGAAAAAATCCTATTATAAAAAAACGGTGCAAAAGTAGTAATTTTTTTGATATGCTTCGTTATGCGAGAACGGCCTTGAATGGCAGATAGTTACCGCCGTTCGGCCCCCCTTTGATGGCGAAGGCGATATGTTGGAAGCAACCTTTAAATTCGGGCTCGGCGAGGGTCTCGCGGAAGAGTTCGGCGATGTGCTTGGGCGGATTGGCGAAGGCCCCGCACCCGAACGCCCCCAGCACAAGGTTGTGTTGCCGGTTGTCGATGGCAATGCGGAAGATGGTCCGCATCTTGTCGCGGACGGTGGGGATGAGGTTGTCGGTGATACGCTCTTCGCCGTTCACCGTGTGCAGGGTGGGGCGGTTTATGGCGGCCACCGCTATGAAATTGACCTTCCAGGGCTTGTCCAGCAGGGCGTAACCTTGGCTCTCGGTGTCACGGAAGACAGTGGCGTCCGGCGTGTAGCAGCCCCCGAAGTGACGGTCCATGGGATAGCTCTCCAAGGAGCGGGGCACCTCGTAAAGCATCCCGAAATCCACGAATTGGAAGAGCGAGCGGTAGTAGTCGGAGCAACGGAAAAGATACTCTTCCTGTGCGGCGGCCCCGTCCTGCACACCTCCGCCCGGATGTGTGGCGCTGGCGAAGTTCAGCACGCAGATCGGCTCGCCAAGTTCCTCCTGCATCTTGTGGGCATAGAACAGAGTGTCAGCCTGCACCACCGTGATGGTGTTCGTGTATGGTCTTGATGTAATGTCGGGTGCGAATCGTGTGCGGTAGTAGCGTGTCTGCTCCCGGATGCTTTCGTTGAAAGCAGGCTCCACCAACTGGCCGCTTCGGCTGAGGTATCGGCCCTCTTTCACCACCTGAGTTGTGTTAAAAAAAACTAATTGTCGCAATTGCTTCAGGGCTATGCGGTTCATGGGATGCTGGGAGGTGTTGAATTGCTCTTTCCAGACGATGTCGTCCCAGCTTGGAATGGTATTGTTTGCCATAGTGTTCTGAGAATGGGAATAGGGGATTAGAGCTTGTTGGCGGTTTTCTTTAGGATGTTGTCGTCCTTGTAGTAGATGTCTTCCCGATACTGGATGCGACCGTCCTCCCGCACGAAACAGGTGTAATATTCGATGTAAAGGGGCATTTTCTTTTTCAAGGTGATGCCGGTGGGTTTCAGCTTGCGGTAGAACATGCGTTCGCTGTCGGTAAGGCGTTCGTATCGTATGGAATCCCGTTTCTGCATCTCCTCCAGGAATTTCTCGCCCTTCTCCGTGGTGGGTTCGTCTCCTACGATGATGCCGTATTGCTCGATGGTGAGCGTGTCAAAGTCGTTGAGCTTGTAGATGACATGGGCCAGTCCGAAGGGGTTGTCCACGCGCACGCACCCGTGGCTGAAGGTCCGCTTGCGGCGGTTAAAGGCACCCTTGTTGTTGGTGTCGTGCAGATAGACGGATTCGGTGTTGGGAAAGTCGAACTTGATGCGTCCCAAGGCGTTGTAGCGTCCCGACGACTGTATCAGCCGGTAGGGGATATTGTTGTAGCTGACCTTGTTCCAGTCGATGGAGTCTGGCACGACCTGCTTGCCGCCCCTCATGACGTAAAGGTGCTCGCGATTGATGACCGCCATGTTGTTTTTACGCAGTTTCGGCAGGTATTCGTTTTTGATGATGTCGTATGGGATATTCCATTCCGGATTCAGGATGATGCGATTGATTTCGCCGTGCATCAGAGGTGTTTCCGCCTTGTAGGCCATAATCATGCCGTGTCGTTTGCGCCCTTCGCCCGGGGCTTGTGTCTTCCCGCAACATATCCGTGTCTTGAAGGCCACTGTGTCGCTCAGGAAGGCCTGCAGCGTGAAATCGGGCAGGTTGACTTCGATGCGGTTCTCGCCTTTTTCCGGATTGACTTTCCAGCGTAGCCGTTCGAGGTTGGCAGCGATCCGGTTCTGGTAGTAGGCTATGGGCCGGTTCAGTTTCTCGATGGTCTCCTTGTCTAATGAGTCGCTTTCGGGGATGGCGTTGTCGCTGCGGAACAGGTTGATGCCGGCCAGCAGTTCCGATGTCAGCAGGGTGGTGTCTGAAAAGGTCTCCGGAAGTTCGCCGGTGAGACGGAGACGCTGGCACACCTTCGGCAGGTGGCGGTTGGTTTGTCCCTGACGCACGCGCATCTGCGGGATGCGCGTGAAGGCGGTGTCTTTCAGGTCATGCAGGCGGCAAAGTTCATCTTGCAGAAGGGCGTAGAGTTCCATGTTGGGCTGCATGGCACGCAAGGTCTTCGGCAGATTCTGGTTCTTATCAAGCGTTTCCTGCAGGAAGAGGGTGTCGGCCTGTATGGTCTCGTAGAGCCATTTGCCGCCGTTCACCACCTTGGGGTCGGTGGCCCCGAAGGCGAGGGCGTTGGCATAGCGCAAATAGTTTTCCGTAAGCATCATCTCCAGCTGGAAGAGTGTGGGCATAAGATTGCCGTCTTCAATGCGGTTCTCCCGCAGGTCGGCAATGAGGGATGCGAGGCTGTCGTATTGGAAATAGTTGCGCCCGATGCCGTGCTGCCACGACTGTTCGAAATAGTGGAGCAGGGTGTCAATCTTGTGCTCTTGGAAACCGTTATACGTCCAGATCGGTGCCGCGTTTTCCTTATAAAAGCCTTGGATAACGTTCTGGTATGACATGTCCGGCATCGAATCGTTCACCCGTTGGGTAAAATAGTCGATGTATTCCTTGTTGTTGAACGCGGCATAATTCTGCTTGAACCAATTTGGTTCCCGCTCGCTGCGTATTTGCTTGCAAGCCAACAAAGTGATGGCCAGCAGCAGAGGGATGATGAATTTCCTTGCCGTGTGCCACTTCTCTTTATAATGGATGTGGTTCATTTCACTTTATTCAAGAAACGCTGCAAAAATACATCTTTTCTGGAATTAAATAAGTAGTGGGGTCAGTTATTCTCTCAATGTTATTAAATTCTTATTCCCCGTCACAATACCGTGATGGTCCCCTTCAAGGTATGACGTTCGCCGTTTTTGTCAAAACAGGTTATCTTATATACATATACATTGTTGTAGAATATCTTGCCGTTATACGAGCCGTCCCATTTGAAGGCTTTGTCATTGGAGTAGAAGACAAGGTCGCCCCAGCGGTTGAAGATCCGGATGTTGAATTGGTTTCCGTCAATCAGGTTCTGTGTCCGCTCGTCCAGACAGAAGTAATCGTTGTTCCCGTCAGGTAGGCTCGGCGTGATGGCGTTGGGCAGGTATATGCTGAACACACAGGGCGAAATCAGATAATGGTCCGTTCCGCTGCAGTTGTTTTTAATGACCGTCACCGAATATTCCCCCGGTGATGTTACCGTGATACTGGGTGTGGTTTCCCCAGTGTTCCACAGGTAGTCCGTATAGATGTCGTCCACACTCAAGATCTCATAGGCTCCGTAGCAGTAGTCTCCTGTCAGGGGCGTGATGACAGGGTGTGCGTGGGTGATGTTCACGTTCAGCCGGATGATGGAGTCGCAACCGTCTATGGTTTGCATCTGTCGTACACGCAGCAGGGTGTCGGCCTTCATCGTCTCTTGGGCGTAGATGTTGAACCCGTTGGTGTGGTATTCGTCGCCTTCGCACAGATGGCCGGTGATCGTGGTGTCGTAGCTGTTATGGACCGTTAGGAAGAAGACGAGGACGCTGTCGGTGCCGTCGGTCGCCTGTAGCTTCCTTATCACAGTGCTGTTCCCGTATAGGGCTGTGTCTTGCCAGATGAAGGGCAATTCGTTCTGGCATGTCTGAGCGGTGAGCGTGTCCGCGCTGTTCCAAAGCACCCGTAGTGAGTAGTGTACAAGACTGTCGCAGCCGTGACGGTCGGTGAGCGTGAAAATGGTGTCCGTGTTTTGGTGGAACAGGATGCCGTTACAACTGGCGGGGAGCTGGTTCTCCACCAGGGTGTCTGCTACGGTTGTGTCCTGGGTGGGGTAATAGTTGATGTGCATGGTGATGGCATCGTCCAAGCCGTAAGGGTTGAACAGGATGGTCGATTTGGGCAGGGTGTCGGTGAAGGTGATACCGTGCCACACGATAGGCAGCGCTCCCGGACAGATGCTGGTGTCAATGTCGCGATTGATGAGCACCTGCACACTGTCCCTACTACTGCAGTTTTCGTTATAGCCGATGACGTGGTAAAGAGTGGATTGGTTGGGCGTGGCCGTGGTCTGCAAGGTGAAGGCCGACGACAAGGTTTCGCTGGGCAGCCATTTGCAGGAGTCCGCGCCTGTCACCCAGAGGGCGGCGCTTCCGCCGAGAAGGATGACCGTGTCGCCACAAGTGACAAGGGTGGGGTAGGCGTTTATCGTCAGCAGCAGCGTAATGATGCTGTCGCAGCTGCCAATGTTCTCATGTCGCCGCAGATAGGTGTAGGTGCCAACCGTGTTGTTCGTGCTGGCCGGCAGGTTGAACCCGTGCCGTACGTACGGATTCCCAATGCAGATGGTGTCCCGTATTGTGTCCCGCAGACTTTGTTGGATGGTCAGGTGCAGATATGCGGTGCTGTCGCAGCCATTGGCTGCCGTCCGGACGATGCTGTAGGTGCCGCTTGCGGTATAGGTGGAGTCGTTCCATCGTAGGGAGTCGCATGCAGAAATGGTAACATCGCTGCGACGCGGTCTGTTGAATTGCATGGCTATCAGGGTGTCGTAACGACAACCGAATTCATTGATGGTGGTCAGCTGATAGCTTATGGTGGTGTCGTTCTGCAGGGTTATGGGCGGTGTGACTTGGAAGGTGCTGTCCGACAAGGGTTGTACCCATGGGCCGGTAAGCTGTTTATGCACAATGGAATAAACGGTGTTGGCGTACAGGTCAGGGGCCAGAGAAAGCTCCCATTCTGTGAGATATCCATTGTCGTTATTTTCCATGTCTTCAATCTGAATCTGCCATATTCCGTTCACAGGACATCCGACGAATTGCTGGAACGATTCTTTCGGATGGTAGAACTGGGTGCCGGCATGCACATTGGAAGAATCAATCTTGTAGGAGTTGTATCCTTGGTTATAGCTGTCGTCCCAAAGCGGATTGGGTGTGAAGTGTATGTTTGGAGTCTCGTAAAGGTATCCGAAAGTGCCGCCTGCATAGCTGTACCCTTGGTCGGTATTGTTCGACCATGCATAATTCCATGGTATTCCGATAGGATTGTCGGACGGGTTGCAATTGTTAACTTCTTGGATGCGGTTGGCCATCCCTAAGTTGATGCGGCCTATATTTTGGAATGGAGAATTGTAGCCTCTCGGGTCTTGCCCAGGCCACCCTTCAGTCTGCCGATTTGGAAGAATTTTGGCACTGTTGCCGTTGGGACATTGAAGGCTGATACGCAAGTCTTCTGTGGCAGAATGTTCAATCTTCAGGCGTACGAAGCGTATGTCGTTCACATTACGGATAGTCGCTCCCTGTTGCGCGTTGGTGATCAGGAGTTGTGAATGGTAGGTGTTGCCGTAAATGGGGCAATCCAAATCGTCGGGCAGGAAGATAGGGTCGGGGAAATTGATGGTGTGGTTGGGTCTGGTAAGCTGAATCCCCGCATTCAAATTGTAGCTGATGGTGATTATAGCCGTGTCGCCCGCGCAGATACTCGGGATGTTGACTGATGCAATCGGGTTGATGGAATCTAAGATAGTGATGTTGATGTTTAAAATGGTGTCACAACCATCGCTAATGTTAGGATGCAGCTCCGGAGTTAGCGCGTAGGTGCCGGGCTCCCGGATGGTGTCGTTCAAATGGATATAGGGTAGTGCTCCGTGGCAGAGTGTGTCGTTGCGGAAGAGGACAATGGAGGTTGTCATCTGCATGGTGAAAGTGTTATCAAGTGTGCACCCGAGGCTGTTGACGGCATGGAAATGGTAGGTGACAATCGAGTCTTGTGATAAGCCAGCCGGTGGCGTGATGGTGTATGTGCCGCCGTTGCCCGAAAGCCAACGTCCGTCCGCCGTGATGCTCGTGATAATCGGGATGGAATCGCTGATGCCTGCATAGGACAGCTGGATGTCGGACTGCGGGCTGGTGCCGATGCGGATGCTGTCAG
Organism: Bacteroidales bacterium; assembly: GCA_045116675.1. Lineage (GTDB taxonomy): Bacteria > Bacteroidota > Bacteroidia > Bacteroidales > WCHB1-69 > F23-D06. The sequence goes on along the minus strand of JBGUMF010000104.1, from coordinate 10,979 downwards.
TATGCCCCGCGCAGATGTCGGTCAGCGGGTGCGTGAGAGTGCTCGTCATAACGGGGAAAGTGTGTACGTGGTAATGGGTGATATGGTAGGAATGGTTTGCGTTGACACTGGTGTCCGTGGCGACGGTGTCTGTCAAGGTGAATAAGTGATTGTGCCAAGTCAACGGCAAAGCCTCCCGGCATACGATGGTGTCAAGGGTGTCCGATGTGTTGTCGAAAATCAGCAACGTGTAATGGATGAGGCTGTCGCAGCCAAGATGGTTCTCAATGATGATAACGGTGTCGGTGACTGCGTGGTGGAACCAGCATCCGTTGAAGGCGTGCGGCAGCTGTTGTTCGCCAATCTGCTCTGTGACAGTGCTGACGGTGGTGTCAAGTACTATCAGGTGCAGGATGGCAGTACTGTCGCAGCCGTTGGCCGCCTGCAGGGTCGCATTCGTCAGCGTGTACGAGCCCGTGTCTGTGACTTGTTGGCCCGCCCAAGTGAACGGCAGGTCGTTGCGACAAATGGTGTCATACAGTTCCTCGGTCTTGGGAGCTTTGTAATGGATGCTGACGATGGTGTCGTAATGGCATCCGTGGTCGCTGAATACGGTGATGAGGTAGTTTACTATGGTGTCGTGGGTAATGGTGGCGGGTGGCACGACCCAATAGGTGGAGTCGTTCCGCCGATCACTCCACAGACCCGTCACCGTGGTGCTGTCGATGGGCCAGTGGGGCACGTTCAGCAACTCGGGATTCAATGCCAGCTCCCAACTGAAAAGGTAGCCGTTGTCCTGTTTCCATCCGTCAATGACTTCTATGGTCCAATCACCGTTCAGCGGGCAGCCAACAAGACTTTGGAAAGATTGGTCTGGTTTGTAGAAATGGGTGCCGTTAATTATATTGGAGGCTCTGAACCGATAACCTATTGTAAAACCCCAATTATTCTGTATGGCTTGAACGTTGTTTTGGTGGTAAACCAGATCGTCGTAATTGTAAATTGTGTTTCCATACGAATACCCTTGATTAGTGTTGTTTGACCAGCAGTAATCCAATCCGGTACCAGGTTGATTTAGATTTGTATTACAGGGGAAAACAGAATTGTCAGTCCTGTTGGGTGAACCAAAGTAGGTACATAGATCTGCTGTCTGTCCAGAGGATGGAGTCTGCCAACCACGGTGTGAGGCTCCAATATTGTAAATACATGGACTGTCTTGTTGAGGTATAGGAGTTATCCTTGAGAATTTTAGTATGTCAGCGTTTTGTCCGTTTGGACAAGTGATATGGATGTAAAGGTCATCGGCACAGGTGTGTTCCAAATTAAGCCTGACATAGCGGATGTCGTTTACGTTGCGGATGACGGAACTTGCAGGGAAATTGTTGAAGTGTATGGAGGACTGGTACGAGCATCCGTCATCGCAATCTTGTCCGTCAGGCAGGAAAGTGGTGGTGCTCAGGCTTATGCTGGCATCCCCCTCGGAAGCATAATAGATATTGTTGCTTGGATTGTGCCCGATGGTGATGATGCCTGTATCGCCTACGCAGATGTCCGGCAACAGGATGTTGTTGATGGGATTCGGGAAATCAATGATGGTCAAGCGCAGCGTGACAATGCTATCGCAATTGTTTGAGCCCGTCAGGGTGTCTTGGTAGATGCCACTTTCGGTATAAGTGTGCCCATGCCATGTGTGTGGGGCGCAGGCAGTGTCGTAAATAAGGCTTCTGGGCGTGTGGAATGTGTCCACTTGGAAGATGCGGATAAGATAGGATTGGTTCGCTTGCAGGATTGAATCCATAGTCAGTCCGGCGTGTTCAATGACCTTCCCTTCACATTCGGATGGGAAGTCGTTGCACACAGTACAGTTCTTCCGCAGGGTGTCGTTGGGACGAATGTAGAGCGAATAACGCACGAGACTGTCGCACCCTTGGCTGTTTTGTATGGTGAGGAATGTGTTGTTTACAGCCTGTTGGAATGTATAACCGTGATACAGATAGGGGATCTGGCTTGTTCCAATGGTGTCAAAAACAACGGATGTGTCAGAAACGTAATTTCCAACATGGTATGTTTCTACTATAACCGCTCCTAAGGAATCCGTAATGGTCACATGATAAACCCCATCACAAAGGTTGAAGGCCGTGTCGGTGGTTTGGTGCTGCGGATCGTCCCATAGGTAGGTGTAGGGTGGCTTTCCTCCGCGCACATTGACAGCCGCCCATCCGTTGCAGGGATGTTGCGGATCAGGATCACACTGGGTGTTGATGCCACCAAACGTCTCCGCCCACAATTCAATGATGAGATGCAATTCCACCACCGAATCACAATAGGGATAAGAGTCGGAAATGAAATGAAACAGGTAGTCACCGGAGTGGGATCCCACCTCGAATAAGGTGTCCAAAGGCTGGTAGTAATGGGGCAATGCACTGTCTGGAAGTGTCAGATTTTGAATATCATGTGGGTTTTCATGGATGAAAACATTGACTATGGTGATACTGTCGCAGCCCATCAGGGTGGTGTCATTGAACCGGTATTGGTTGGAGATTGCCCCAACGGGTATGGTCAAGCGTTCGCTGTAAATGTATGGCAGTTCGTTACGACAGATGTGGAGGATGTTGTTGTGAAGATATTCAGGATGGATGGTGAGATGCAGCGTGACAATAGAATCGCAATTTTCTGAATTTGTCAAGGTGAATGTGGGGGCGGTGGTGCTCTCCGTATAAATGCTGTCGTTAATCCAACGGTATGATCCACAGGCGGTTTTTGTGTCGATGCCAGCAGTGGTATGGCGGATGTTGAGCAACAGGGTGACAATGGAGTCGCAGCCGGCAGCATTGGTGAGGACCATCGTGTCGCTGGCACTACTCGTGTATGTGCGCCCGTTTGTCCACGTGTAAAAATCACAGGTGTCCACCCGCACGGTGTCGTAGGATTCGACAGGCACCCATAAGGTGACCCATACGGTGGAGTCGCACTGTTGCCCGCTGAGGAAATGGACTGGCGTGGTGCCGGCCCCGGTGAGCAGGCTTTCGCCGTAAGGAATACCATTACCCAAGTCGCTCTGGCATACAGTGAGCGTGTCGTGGGTGCTGTAGGGCGGATTCACCACCAAATGCAGCCGGATGACGGAATCACAACCCTGCTGGGTATGGAACAGGATACGGTGATCGCCAGTCCGGGTTTCAATGGGGAAAAGGGAGTCTCCGTACGTATATGGCAGGTCGCTGCCGCATAGCGTGACGGTGTCGGGGCGCTCATAAATAGGATTAACGGTCAAATGCAGCGTGACCACAGAGTCGCATCCTGCCGCGTTGGTTAGCGTGAAAGTGGGCGTGTGTGTACTTGCCGTATAGGTGCTATCATTAATCCAATGGTAAGAATCACAGGCGATTATAGTGTCAATGCCAGAGGTGGAATGGCGGATGTTGAGCAATAGGGTCACAATGGAGTCGCAACCGGCGGCGTTGGTGAGCATAACGGTGTCGGTTGCACTTTGTGTGTATGTTCGTCCGTTAATCCATGTGAACAGATCACAGGTATCCACCCGTACGGTGTCGTATGTGTTGGAAAGTGGAAGGAGGGTGATCCATACGGTGGAGTCGCATTGCTGGCCGCTGAGAAAATGCACGGGTGTGGTGCCCGTCCTGTATAGCAGACTGTCGCCGTAAGGAATGCCGGCAGCCAATTGCGAGGGACAAACCGACAGTGTGTCGCGGGTGGAGTAGGGCGGATTGACAATGAGCTGCAGATGGATGAGACTGTCGCACTCGTGTTGCGAATGGAATAGAATCGGATACTCCCCGGTTCGGGTTTCAATGGGGAAAAGAGTGTCGCCGTATGAGTAGGGCAGGTCGCTTCCGCAGATAGATACTGTATTGTAGTGTTCGTATTCCGGGTATATGATGAGGTACAAGGTGACCACGGAATCGCACAGGCCTCCCGGACGGGGAATGTGTTGCGTGTAGTCGCCGCTGGCATCGTAACGTTGGCCGTTCCACCAGTACTCCACGCAGGCGGTGTCGCGGAAGTCGGTGGTGTCCACCGGCACGACGAGTGTTTTCTGTATCGTGTCCAAGCAGTCATCCAGGTTCATTCCGCTGACCAAGGTCACCGTGTAGGTGCCCGGCTGCGCGTAGGTGTGCGTGGCGTTGTATGCCTGGGAGGTGGTTCCGTCGCCGAAGTTCCAATAGGCACTCTCACACTCGGTGGCGTATGGTGTGGCAGTGCCGTTGGAGATGATGCTGTTGTTGTGGAAGGTGTATTGCCGGCTGCAGGGCGTGCGCTCGATGTCGAAGTCGGCTTCCGGAACAATGGGATTGAGAACACCCTGCAACTGGAATCCGCAGCCATTGCCCTCCAGATCCGAGACCTCGCAGACAAGCGTTTTTGTAGGATCTACCAGCACGGTGATGGATTGGTTCATCCCGATAATCGTACTTGGGTCGTCCGCATAGTACCAGTTGTAGTTGAAACCGGCCGGTGCAGTGAAGGTGTTGGTTACCGCATCGCCGCATTGCTCCACCGTCAACTTCCGTTTCATACACCCCAGATTGAAATAGGCGGATCCCCAATGGGCCCCCTCACCACAGTCACGGTTGGTCAACCGGATGGTGATGGTTTGACCATGGTAGGCTGAGATGTTAAAACCAATGTTGGTCCAATCCTTCCAAAGAACATCGTGATTGTTGTACTTTGGTTGGGTTGCGTTGTATATATCACTTGCCGACCGGTAATGAAACTCATTCCATCCCAAGGATTGGCTTGAAATGAACTGGGCTTGTCCGCAGTTTGCATCAATAATCTGACCGGTTTGGTCCAGAATTTCCAAATCAAAACGCGGCTGATTGCTTAAAGAGTGATTGGGTAACTCCATAACAGCCGCATATTTCAGCAGGATGATGTCGCCTATGGTGGTATCTACCGTGTATGTGTATGCAATGCTTTCACTTTCAGCTGGTTTTGCGTTTCCTAATTTGACAGAGTAGGTTTCCCCGTCTGGAATCATCTGGAGTAGTCCGGACGTGTAAGGGTCAAAACTCTGTCGGGAGACAACACTGTGATGACTTGCAACAACCCCTATGTGCTCGTAAGGATTGCCAGTTGCACCGTAACCGCCGTATGTGCAGGTGATATTCGATCGGTTCAGGTCCCGCATGTCAATACACATAGCGGTTTCCGGAATGGTGTAGCTGTCTGTTACGGGATTGGAAGTGCTGGCGCAGGGATAGAGAAGACGGAAATTGTATTTGTTCTTGGGTACAAGACCTGCGATGCGGTAGCGAGGTTCGGAAATGCCGGAAATAATGGTGCCGGTGCCCGGCACAAAGCCGTCAGGGCCATATTCCAGCGTGTAACCGGTGGAGGCTCCAGACTGGGTGGGAAGCCATTCCACCGTCAGCTCGTCGTTGCTCCAGGAAAAGGTCAACGGATAGTCGTTCTCGCAGGAACAACCGGCCACGCAGGTGTATTTAAGCTTGAAGCCGTTGTATTGGAACATATAGTTGGTGGAGAACCGGATCGTCATCGGGCCGGTTGAGGTAGCATTCACGTAACCGGCATCGGTGGCGTCTGCCAGTAAGGGTGAGGATGTGGAGGGCCCGTTGTAGATGTAAATATGGTCCTTGAATTCAACTACACCATTAAACGTGAAATTGGTGATGATGTACGAACCTTCCAGATGTACGCCGCATCCGGAGGGCGGATTTATAGTGATGGAGCCGTTGTTGTTGGTGATGCAGTAACCGTTTGTATCGGTTGTCGGGACGATGAAACCGGTACATCCTTGTATGTTTTTATGTCCTGTGATGGGGATCGTATCTACCGGCGACTGCCCGAAAACAGAAGCAACCAGCCATAGGGCAAACAAAACTGTCAGCCCGTATCGCAGTCTCCGGCGTTGTTTTATATTATACATTAATACAAATACCCAATATTAGTGGGCAAATGTATGATTTTCAATAAGAAAAAAAAAGCAGAGATGCGAATTTTATGAAAGGGGGAATGTTAATTAAATCTTGTAGGTTTTCACCTTGCTTTTCGGCTTGCTTTCCGTGTCGTTATAAGGGTTTTCACGGGTTCGGGCAGGCTGGATTTCAAGCTGGTAATCTTGAGTGGTCAATGTTTTGTAACTGCCGCTGTCATAGTCATAATAGGTGTATTTTACCCCCGGGATCAGATAAGAGCCCTCCATTCTCGGGATGATGGTGAAGCGGAAGGTCTTGGTGCCGCTCACGATGTCGCCTTTGGCGGAGATGTGGCTGATGACTTTCGGGTAGGTTACGTCGCAGTCGGCGGGGAAATCTATGTTGAAATCCTCGTCGCTCACATGGTGCAGGTTGCCGTTGCCCGACACTGTAACCGTGAAGGTGATGGGCTCGTTGGCATAGGCCTCCGTCTTGCTGATGTTGGAGGTGATGTTGAAATTGCCAACCACCTCGGTCTTGCCGTCATTGCGTGCGCCGGGCAGGGCTTTGACCTTCACTGTCAGCTCGTTGGAGGTGAGCTGCACGGTCTGGGTCTGGTAGGTCTGGAACATGCCCCAGAAGGGGTCCCGGCTGGTGGCGGGCACGCGGATAGCCAAAATGACGTTCAATTTCGGGATGACGATCTTGCCGGTTTTGGTCGGATAAACGGCCGTCTGCTTGATGGTGAACACCGTGTAGGTCTTGCCATTCACGGTTTCGGTGCTTTTCTCCTGCCGGCTCAGTTCCAATGGATCCATCCACAGGTCGTTGCTGCCGCCAAAGGAGGCCCGCTCAATGCTATATCCGCTAATATCTTCTTTCACATACAGTTTATGAGTGACGACCACTGCTTCACCCTGGTAGGCCTCCAATGTGGTGGTGATGGCTTTCAGCATCATGTCCTCTTTGCCGATTTTGGCGGGTGCCTTGGCGGACTTGTCCGGCTGGCTCTTGGGCTGCTGCCCGTTGGGGAACTGCGGCCGCTGCTGGTTTTGGAAGGGCCATTCGAAAGAGAACGAGTCCATGTCGGGCATCTGGAAGTCCGGCCACTCGAAATGGAACCAGTTGTCGGCCTGTTGCTCCTCCTGTGGCTGGCTCTTGGGCGTTTTCGTCACACGCACCTCCACCATGTTGCTGCGGTAGATGCGCCCGTTGATGGACAGACTGACCCCCGGAATCGTGAAGTTGCCCTCCTTCGGGGCGGAAAGATAGTACGTGTAGGTGTAAGTGGTCTGCTGCTGCACGCTCCCGTTGTTGATGGAGATGGATGTGCTGGAGCCAACACTCGGTCCGCTTACAAACTCGAATTTGCCGAAATCCGTGGATACCACTTCGCCTCTTCCTGTTGAGGTGATGGTGTATTTAAATTGTTGGTCCACACCTACTTCAGAGGGCGCTTTGGCATAACAGGAGTCTTCCGTCTGGGCGGTGGCCGTAGCCAGAGAGAAGAGCATACAACATACCCACACGATTCCGCAAACAATAGTCTTTTTCATAGTAAGTCTGTTTTTTTGAGTGCGAAATGAGTAACGACAAAACCGCCGTTTTATTGCATATAGGAACGGGTTACCGCAGATTGAATCCGAACTCGTCGCCCGGCTTTTTGGATCCGGGTTCCTGACCGTAGCGCAGGATGATCATCTCGCGTGTGCCGCGCAGTGTGATGCGCTCGTTTTCCACCCATAGGGCGGTGCCCTCGCGCAGGCCGGCCACTGTCATCTGCTGGTTGACGGCTAGGTATTCGTTCAAGCGCACCTGACGGGTCTCGCCACCGTGACGGATGGTGTCGTTGATGTCTTGCGGGTACGGGTCGATGTAGTGCGGGTTGATTTGGAACGGCACGAGGTCCAGACACTTGAAGCTCTCGGGCATTACAATGGGCATGTCGTTGGTCGTGCACAGGGTGGGGCAGGCCACGTTGCTGCCGGCACTCCATCCGATATAGGGTGTGCCCTCCATCACCTTGCGGCGGATGGGCTCAATCAGCTTGTTGCGGTGCATTTCGGCCACCAAGTGGAACGTGTTGCCGCCGCCCACCATGATGATGTCGGCCTTGTTGATGACGTCCACGGGATTGTCGCTGGCATGGACGGACAGGATCTTCTTCCCGAAGTTGTCGAATACCTTCTGCACACGGTCCGTGTAGGCATCATAGCTGGCTGGGTACACCTTGCCGCCCACATCCACGCCCGCGTAGGGCAGGAAGGCGATGTTTTTCGCGGTTCCCTCTAAAAATTCTGCGATGAGCGGTTGGCACCATCCCAAATAAGGCTCTTTGTAATTGGTTGAGTTGCTGATTAATAAAAGTTTCATAACGGATTATTTTTTATGATTTTAATATTCGGATAAAAAAATTAGAGATCAGTCTTCCAGCTGTTTCAATTTGTCCACCACGTAGGTGCGGTCCTCCTGGTAGGTCACCCCAAACCATTCGGCATTGCTGTGCAGCACTTTGATGCGGGCAGCCTGCGTGCGCATCAGGTGCGTGATGACGTCCGGGATGGGGAACTCGGCGGTGATGTTCTGCTCGTTTTTGCGGAGAAAATCCTCGAAAAGCGTGTTCAGCCCGTTGAAGAAGTCGGGAGTGAAGCCCCAGAAGTTCATCGACACAGGCTCGCTGCCGTCGTAGCGTGCCATCAGCCCCTCCTCAATGTTCTCGATGCCGTTGTCGGTGTAGCCCACCTTGTGGTTCTCCACGATGGTGCGTAGGAAGCCTTCGTCATCGGTCTGGCATACACCCCGCGACACCGTCCCGTGCTTGGATAGGGTCTTGTCCAGACGGTAACCCACCATGGCATAGGTGGATGGCTTTGCGTCAGGCACGTGCGTGAGGAAGTCGGCCATCACTTGGAAGGCGTCGCGCCCGTAGAAGTCGTCGGCGTTGATGACCGTGAACGGTTCGCGGATGGCGTCTTTGGCCACCAGGATGGCGTGAGCCGTCCCGTAAGGTTTCTTGCGCTCCGGATTGACGCTGAATCCCGCTGGCAGCATGTCCAGCTCCTGGAAAACATACTGTACGGGGATCTTGTCGGCATAGCGGGGCAGGATGAGCTTGGCGAAATCCTCCTCCATGCTGCGGCGGATGACGAATACAACTTTGCCATAGCCGCTCTCAAGGGCGTAACGCACCGAGTAGTCCATGATGGTCTCGCCGTGGGGTCCCATGGGGTCCAGCTGCTTCAGCCCGCCGTAACGACTGCCCATACCGGCCGCTAAAATGAGTAATGTAGGTTTCATATAATATGGTTTTAATGTTCGTAAAGTTTATAAGGTTTATAAAGTTGGAAGTGTAAAAGTGGGAAAGTGTAAAAGTAAGAAAGTATTAAAGTTCAAAGTTCATAGCCAAGGTTCAAAGTCAAATCTCAAATCCCCTATTCACTATTAATTATTAATTGTTAATTGTTAATTGTTACGGTGCCATATTAAAGTACTCCTCCAGCATGTTGTCCTCCAGCATTTCCAAGGATTTGTTGATGTAGTGCTTGACCAACGCCTTGTCGGGGCGGGTGTTGCAGAGGCGGCGCATAGCCTCGTTCACCTCGCGGATGGTGCCCACGCACTCGAAGGGCTTGGTCTTCGACATGCCGTCCAACTCGTCTAATGTCGGAGCCAGCTCCAGCTTGTCGAGCAGATCTTCCCCGAAGATGCGGACCATGGTGCTGTCGTCAATGAATGGCGACAGGATGACGTAGGCGAAGAGGCACTTGGGGCAATGGCAGCACCATTTGTCCTCCTTGCTCCCCACGTTGCAGCTCTTGAAGACGGGGAAATATTGTGGATGGCTTGCAAAACGTTCTGCGATCTGGAGCTCGGTAAGACTGCGCAGATGGCTGTAGTAGTGGTTACAGTCATTCATGAACTGGTCCACGTAGTCGCGGAAGTCCAGCTCAAATTCTAAGGATTTGGAATACTGGTGGTTGATCTGCGTGCCGGGGATGGTGGGTTCGTTGGCACTCGACTCGTTCGACAGGGCCACATCGCGGATGCCCGTGACGGCGCTCAGCAGGGTGGTGTAGAAGGCCAGCATGGCCGAGAAGGGCGTGTGCCCGTTGAGGTAGCCCTCCTTGTTGAGCTCGAGCAGGCGGGGCGAGATCTCCCGTTGCAGGATGATGAGGTCGTTCTCGCTGGCGAAGCCCGCCACACGGGCACATTCGATGGTTGCCCCGCGCGGGTTGATGATGAAGGGCACCACCTCGTGGCTTGTCCGCAACTCTTCTAAAGTGACCACAGAATCCTTGCCGCCGCCGATGGGCACGATGACGCGATTGTCCGGCTCTACGTGCGGGTACGCGGACGCAGGGATTTCGGCGGCATCCTCGGGAAACTCAAAGTCGAAGAAATCGGTTGGGGTGGTGTGCAGGTTGTTGGTGTATCGGAACTCGCCAAGGCCCAGCCAGAAAAGCTTGCGCCACCACTCCTGCTGGTCGGCGTTCAGCCGATGCGGCAGGATGTGTATCACAGGACTGCAGGTACATTTCCAGTAGCTGATGAGTTCGATGAGGCCGATATGGAAGATAATGCCGTCCAGTGTCTGAATATCTTCCGGGAAGCGGGCGTGCCGTCCGGGCTTCAATACCATCTTGGGCTCGAAGCGGATGTGGTCGCCGATGCAGTAGCGGAATCGGATGTGCAGGTTGTCACCCTCGCGGGAATAGTCGTACCATTCGTAGGTAAAGACGGGATGCTGCGCGCGGAGTTCGTCAAAGGTCATACGGTTTGGTTTTAGAAGTTGCAAAGATAGGAATTTTTATTGGAATGACCGTTGCCAGACTGCCGATTGCTGACCGCCGGCCATCGCATCTTTTTTTTCCGTATTTTCGCCGCCGAATTCTGAATCGTATGCGAATCGAACCCTCCTTTTTCCTCCAATCGGATGTGCTAACCGTTGCCCGCAATCTTTTGGGCAAGCATGTCTTTACCCTCAAGGAGGGTCAGTTGGCCGGCGGCATCATTGTGGAAGTGGAAGCCTATAAGGGCATTGCCGACAAGGCCTCCCACGCCTACGGCGGGCGGCGCACACGCCGCAACGAGATGATGTAC
>JBGUMF010000103.1:0-19411 GCA_045116675.1 Bacteroidales bacterium | reverse complement strand
TACCGGGTCGTAAATCTCGCCGTCCACCCAGCGGTTCTCCTTGGCATCATAGCGGAAATGGAACAGCAACTTGATCTTGTCGCCGGGCGTGTTGCGCTTCTTGGGGTCCGGATTCATAATGTCGCGCTTGGGCGAGCCGTCTTTGAATTTCGGATTCTTCACCCAAATGATCTGTCCCTCATACAGGCCGTCAGAAGTTTTGGTGATTCTGATCTTGCAGTCCTCGTCCGACTGGTCGTCGGAGATATAGTACACCCCTAAAATTTTATCTGCGGCCGGTTGCGCAGCCGCAGATAAAAAGTTAGAGCATAAGACTGCAATAATCAATATGTTAATATAGAATCTCATTGCAGAGAACTTATTCAGCCTTGGGTTCCTCGGCGGCCGGCGTTTCGGCGGCGGATTCTTCCTTGGCCTTGGGGTTGTTCATCATACGGATTTTGTATTCCAAATCCTTCACCTCAGCCTTAGCCGTTTCAATCTTCTTCCGGAACTCGGCCGTGATGATTTCCGCATTCTTGGAGTTGGAGAAAAATCCCAAATTATTTTCCCACAACGTGATGTCCTCTTTCAACTGCTGAAGCTTGTTCTTCAGGAAGTTCTTCTCCTTGTCAATCATCTTGTCAGCGTTCGGGGCATTCAGAATATTCTCAATCTTGGACTGGAAACGGTTGTGGCGCATATCGTCGGCACTGATTTTCAGCTCGGCGAAACGCTTGTCCAAAGCCGCACGGTATTCGGAATAGATGCGGTCCTTGTCCTTACGGGGCACAAAACCAATCTGGATCCATTCGTTCTGATAGGCTTTCAGCACATCCATGTTCGCGTTGCGGTCATCGCCGAATTCGTGGTTGAGGATATTCTGAATCAGTTCCTCTTTCTTGCGAAGATTCTCGGCCTCCACATCCTGGATATTGTTGAAATAGTTGGATTTAGCCTCAAAGAATTTGTCGCAGGCGGCGCGGAAGCGTTTCCAAATCTGATCGGAATACTTGCGCGGGGTGGCGCCGATGTTCTTCCACTGGGTCTGCAAGCTCAGGATGTCGGCCGTAGCCTGTTTCCAGTCGGTGCGGTCAGCGATGCCCTCAGCCTGGATGGCGAGGTTGAGTTTCTGGTTGTAGTTCTGCATCTGCACATCCTTGATCTGCTGGAAGTAGTCTTTCTTCTGGGTGAAGAACTTGTCCAATGTGGATTTGAAGCGGTTCCAGATTTCATCGTTCAGCTTGACAGGTGCCGGTCCCAACGTCTTCCACACGTTAAGGAGGTCGGTCAGCTTGTCGCTCATCTCGTTGTACTCCTTGACCGTCTCGGAGGACTTGGCCACCAGTTCCTCGGCCTGCTCGCACAGCACGACCTTGGCGTTGTAGTTGTTCTGCTCCTCGGCGAAGAGCTTGTCGTAGTACTCTTTCCGGCGGGCGTTGATCTGGTCGGAAGCGGCTTTGAAGCGTTCCCAGACCTCTTCCTTCTTATCCTCCGGCACAGGACCGATCTCTTTCCACTGCTCGTGGAGGTTCTGCAGTTCCTTGAAGGAATCCTTGATGGAATCAACCAGCAGCAGGGACTCAGCCTGCTCGCAGAGACCTAACTTGCTTTCCAGATTCTTTTTATAATCCAGCTCGCGGGCCTCCTTGTTGAGGCGGATGATGTCGAAGAACTTCTCGACATAGAAGTGGTAGTTCTGCCACAGGTTGGTGGACTCGGCTTGCGGCACGGGGCCGATGTTGCGCCACTCTTCCTGGAGCTCTTTGAACTTGTCATTGAGGTTCTTCAGATTGGATTCCGTTTCAATCAGGTTTTTCAAACCCTCGATGATACGGTTCTTGGATTCCAGGTTTTTCTGTTTCTGTTCTTCCAAAGCCTCAATAAAGCGGGCCTTGGCATCTTTATATTTTTGGAATGCGGCATTGAAGCGCATTTCCAGTTCATCGGGTTCATTGTTCGGGGCTTCCACCTCTTCCACCTGGGCATCGGGATTCTCAGCCTTGGCGGCTTCGGCAGCGGCTTTGGCGGCATTGAAGGCGGCCATAGCGGCGCGTCTCCGCTCACGCAGGAAGTCTAGCGTCTTGCTGCGTAGCACACCCACACGTTGTTTGATGAGGTTGAAGTTGGGCTCGGCAACCAGGCGTTCCAGTTCGGCCACGCATTTTTCCAAGTCGAAGTCAGCGTATTCGGCCTCCACCTGTTCCAAAGTCTCTTCGACCTCGGGTTCTTCGGTTTCCGTTTCCGGTTCGGCAGCGGCTTGCTGCTGGTCCATCTCGGCCACCATCTCCTCGGCAGTCTGAGCGGCGGGCTCTTCGGCGGCAGGAGCTTCCGCTGCTACCGGCTCTTCGGCAGGAGTTTCCTCCACCACAGGCTCCTCGGCTACGGGTTCTTCGGCGGGCGTTTCTTCAGCCACAGGCTCTTCCGCGGCGGGAGTTTCCACGACCGGCTCTTCGGCGGGCGTTTCAGTGTTCAACGTTTCAGTTTCCTCTGCAGGTGCGGAAGATTCTTGAGTCGTAGGGGTTTGGGCTTCCAGGGAAGCGCCAGAGTTCATCTCTTGATTCTGCATTTCAGCATTCTCTTGAGGAAGAAGATCTTGTTGTTCCATAAAATTTTTAATTTTTTAGAATAATAAAATAGGGTTAAAAAACAAGGCGGCAAAGATACAAAAAGAGTTGAAAGGTTTAAGATGCGGGAGGAAATATTTTTTTGTATCTTTGTCGGGTTCAATCGAGTACGTTATTCAACAGCCAAAAACATCGTATCATGAAAAAATCGATTTCCCTGTTTTTCACCCTTCTGATAACCGTTTCCGCCGTTATCACCTCCGCACAACAGGTGCGGCAGATTTACAAAATCCTTGAGTATCCCTCCAACAAGCCGCTTGCGGGCGCATCGTGTACCCTCTACGGGCAGACCATCACCACCAACGCCAAGGGCGTGGCCGTGCTCAACCTGCCGAAGGAGCGCAAAGGCGACTATCTGCCTCGGGAAGCCTGGTATCTGGACCAATATCAATATCTTGGACGGACACCCTCATCGCAGTATCAGTATTTCCAAAGCAACGACACGCTGAAACTCTACATGATAAAGACCGCCGACCTCCGCACCGAGGAGTTGGACCTCTTTACGCGGTATTACAACTTCTCCTTCCCGACACACTCCCGACAGCTGCTCGCCTACAACGACTCGCTGCGGCTGCATCCCGAGCGCGACGAGAACTACGCACAAACAATCATCAATTTCTGCACGTCAACCTATAGCAAATTTGTGGCAGACGTCCATGCCGATGCTGAATCCACCATCCAGCTGTATTCCTATGATAAGGCCACCCAAGGGGAAATTCCGGAAATACTCCGCAGCGGGGACGTGGACCGTGCCGTGGCCGCTGCCAAAGCCCAAATCAAACCCGATGACAACAGCAAAAACAACCTGCAACGCATAGCCTATTACCTGACCTTGCGCGAAATGAACCTCGCCACCGAGGATACGCAGCCGACGCTGGATTACAATAAAATCCTCTACGAACAACACTATTCCATCAATTCCACTCCCCACTACCTCTTCGCCCTGCTTGCGGACAACCAATATGACAAAGCATCCGCTCTTGCCCAAAAGGAGAAAGACAATCTCCATTTGCCGTCAATGGAATACGCCTACTACTCTTCTCCCAACCAATATTTCTACAAAGACAACGACTCGCTCCAACTCACCATGGCCCAAAACACCCGCATCTTTAAGGACAACTACCGCAAATATCCGAGCACCGACATGCTGGACGATCTGGCCTGGCAATACCGGTCAATGATGCTCATGTACGAGTATCTAACCGACACCACCAACGCCAACATCATGATGGACAGCACGTTGCTATTATATAACCTATATCTTTCCAATGAAAAAAACGACATCATCGCAAAAAATCAGAATATTATCTGGACCTATTCCTTCATCGGGGAATTTATGAGCTTCGGTTTTTCACATAAAATGGACTCCACCCTGTTGGCGATGACCACCGCTGTACGCCAGGCTGCGAAGGAGAACTACACACTTCTGCCGGACAACCTGTTCATGCAACTCCAATATGCCGCCTGGACCAATGATTATATCGACGCACTCTCCATGGGCGAGGATAATGATTCCCTGTTGGAGGCGGCGCTCCGCGACTTCTCCGTCATCAATGAAATCCTGGCAGTCAAATACCCCGAGATGTTCACCGTGGGGAACATGGTAACCAAGTCGCGGTTGTTGGGCTTTGACATGAGCAACGATCCCGGCGAAAGTGACATCCGAACCTCCTTCCGAAAATTCAAAGAGACCTATTCTGCCGTCAACTCGCTGTATCCGGGCATTTTCACCAGCACATACCGTTCTTTCGTCTCAGCCATTGGCGAGGCCGCAAAACAACAACAGTACAACCAGTTAGCTGCTGACGCACATCTTTTCGTTGACGAGTTATTGCGCCAGACGGCCCAAAAGTCGGGAAAATCCTTTGAGGTGCAGAAAGCCCTGTTCCTGAACGACCAAGCTGAAACGTATTACCACCAGCAACAATATGCCACTGCTATCGGCTACTACGAACAGGCTAACGAGTATTTCCAGAAGGCCATCGTTCAAGACCCCACGCAATGGACACCCTTTCTGAACAACTTCCTGCAAATGGGAGACGCTTACCTCTACCAGGGAAAATTCGAGGAAGCACTGAGCACCTACCGCAAAGTGCTGAGCTACGAGAATCAGATTCCCGCAGACCAAGCCGCATCATACACAGGGATAAAAGGGAATGTAAGCTACTATGAGGGAGACCTTTGGAACGAGACTGGCGATGTGAAATCCGCCGAAAAAAGCTACAAACAGGCGGAGAAACTATTCCGTAAGGCCATCCAGATGGGCGACTCCAGCGTCTATCACTCTTTAGGCGAGATGTACTTTGCGAA
Source organism: Bacteroidales bacterium (assembly GCA_045116675.1). Taxonomy (GTDB): domain Bacteria; phylum Bacteroidota; class Bacteroidia; order Bacteroidales; family WCHB1-69; genus F23-D06. Next base: position 14,495 of record JBGUMF010000103.1, on the reverse strand, counting down.
AGCCATCCGCCAATACAAGCAGGGCAACGAGAAAAATATCTATCCGCTGACAGAACAGTCCGTCCGATACTACGAATCCTATCCTATTAACCGGCCACTGCAGCGTTATGTGCAGGCCAAGTCCATCATAGAGGATTATTATTGGAATAAGAAAGACAGCGTCAAATACGTCAACAACCTGCGCAGTTTCGCCGACTACTATCACAAATTTGCCAAATACGACACCTTCTATGTCAAAAAGAGCATTGAATACACAGGCAAATACCTTCGATACAACATCCCAGCCGAAGAGGAGCTGCTTTACAACAAGAACATCACGGCCGACTACGAGCGCATCCTGCCCATGACCGGCCTCACTCTGCCCTATCTGCAACGGAACTTCCAGTTAGCCAAGGCCTATCAGGCCGAAGATTCCACCCAACAAGCCATTGACATCTACAACAAATGCCTGAAACTCAATGCGGAGATGTACCGAGACACTGCACTCGACAAATGTCTGGCCAACGAGACTGACATCTACAAGGCCCTGATCGAATGCAACTCCGCCATAGCCGAACAATATGAAGACGAAGAGGGCCTGAGCCAGGAGTGGTACGGCAAAGCCCTGGATGCCAGTGACACGCTGATCCGGATCATGGAGCGCCTGCGCAAAGAGGATGACGCCGACCAGACCTACCAGCTTGGCCTGCAATACTACCGAAACGCCATCCTCTGCACCCAGTCGGACTGGAACAGCATCGCCTTAGGGCAATTAGACAAATCCAACAGTTTGATGTTAGAACTTTATAATGATAAATACGCAGCCGAAACCGAATTTGAGATTATCCGTAACTACTACGTCAAGGGGCTTATTGCCGAAGACATGAACAACTCGACACTGGCCAAGGAGAGCTATCAGGCCGCCGTTAGTTACGCCGAAAAGGCCTCAGATCCCTTGGATGTGGCTGCCCTCTACAACGCCGTGATCACCAACTGGTTGACGATTCTGGAGAATCAGGATGGGGGCAAGGACACCGCCACCATCACTAAGCTGAAGCAGACCAAGGCCTCCCTTTCGAAGTGGGTCAAGAAAGGGAAATAACGGGGTGTTACGAGCATAAGAAAAAAAATGGAGGCCACTTTTGAAGTGGCCTCCATTTTCATTGAGGGATTAGCACCATTCCCTTCCCCTCATCGCGTGCCCTCCTTCTTCGCTTGCGACATGCGGCGCATCATCTCACGATCGGTCCGATACACCATTTCAATCTGTTTGGGCGTAAGGAATTCAGAATATATCTTGTAATATTTCTCGCGGATTGCCAGAATTTTCTGACTGCGCTCAAAGCGCTGCTTGAGAATCTTGTCCACCTCATCATCGGTCATATCATCGGTTATCTCCGGAATACGCGGGCCGAGTGCCCAGATCTCCTTCTGATAAGCAACGTATGTCTTAACGAACCTCCCGGAAACCTCATCCTTGAATGCATTCGAAAGATTCAAGGCAATGTGGTAAGCCTGTTTCTCGGCCAATTGTTCACGGGTCATTTTCTGTTTTTCGGTGGGTTGTGCCATGCCTGCGAGGCAGAATGCCACGGTCAGTAGCACAAACATCATTGTTTTCTGTACATTTTTCATTGTGGTATAATTTTATTCGTTCATAAAAACATCATCTTCATACACTTGCAGCAAAAACTCCTGGTCTTCAGGACTTAGCTGATCGAATGCCTTTTCCACACTTGCAAAGTCGGCAGCGACCGAATCCTTGGGATGGAACACCACCCACAAGCCAATAACGATGGCCGCCACGGCAGCTGTCGAAATCAGCGTTCTCCACAGTATTTTAACACGGCTTTTGCCATGAGCAGAGGCCTCTACCATAGGAATATCCGCCACTTGCTGCAAGATTTTCTCTTCCATGGAGTTGAAAAAGCCATCCGGCACTCGGTAGGGCATTCGTTTCCCGACATCATTAAAATCAAACTGTTCCATATCTTACATATTGGATTTCATAAACTTCACTATTTTCTCTTTTGCCACATGATAATTCATCTTCACATTAGCGGCAGTGGAACCCGTCACAGCGGCTATTTCACTATAAGACAACTCATTGTAGTATCTCATATTGAACGCCAGCTGCTGCTTTACGGGCAGTGTGTGAACCGCCTGCTGAAGTTTTACGGACAAAGCATCGCTGTAGTCAAAAAACTCGTCCGCTTTCATATTCAGCATTTCCTCCGGAGTTTCATCCAGCGACACCATGATTTTCCCGCTACGTTTACCCAGAAGACGCAAGGCCTCATTCGTGGCAATCTTGAAAACCCACGCCTTGAAAGACTGCTTGGCATCGTATTGGCGAAAATGTCGAAAGACGCGCACAAAAGTCTCCTGAGAGGCATCCTGCGCGTCGTCGTGCGCCACCACCATGCGGCGGATATGCCAATACACCGGCTCCCCATACGCTCCCATCAGCAGTTTGAACCCCCGCTCGGGATTCTCCGCCATTGCCGTCACTATTTGCTGGTCTGTTGACATACGTTTTTTCATTTGCGAACAATAACCTATACCCCCAAAAAAAGGAAAAGTAAAATTTAGAGGTGATTTTTTTAATTAAGGATTTTTTATTTTTGCCAATTGATTCTAATTACACTTGACATCATAATATGCAAGACGACAAAAATTTCCGGCGAAAGTCTGCGGAAAGAGGTGACATGACAACCATTCGTGTCCGTATCATCCTGATCCTGTTTCTGATTTTGTCAGTTTATGGAAAATCACAAACGTTTAATTTCAAACAGGTTACAACCAAATCCGTCTGTTTGGAACAACTCATGAACAAGATTGTGGAAGTGAACAACCATTTCAGGGATTGTGCAAAACACCATTATATCGTTTGTGAACAAAGCGGAGACATTACACAGCTTCAAATCGAATCGTTCGACGACGAAGGCATTTATCCAAAAATCACCATAGATGTCATCGATGAAGAGAGTGAGGAATTAGACGATTGACAAGTTTTCCCAATCTCACCCGCCGAAATCATCATAATGGATCATGTCGGCAGGTACGCCCAGGCCGTCCAGCATCCGCAACACGGCCTGCAGCATCAAGGGTGGACCGCAGATGTAATACTCAATATCCTCCGGATTGGGATGGTCTTTCAGGTAGTTTTCCAAAATCACGTCATGGATAAAACCCGTATGGCCGGTCCAGTGGTCCTCGGGCAGCGCATCGGAGAGGGCCACATGGAAGGAAAAATTCTCATTCTCCGCCGCAATCCTCTCAAATTCATCCATATAGAACAGTTCCTTATGCGAACGTCCGCCATACCAGAAGGTGGTCTTGCGGGTGGTATGTTTTGTCTTGAACTGGTCGAATATGTGCGAGCGCATGGGCGCCATGCCTGCGCCGCCGCCGATGAACATCATCTCGCGGTCGGTGTCCTCCACGAAGAACTCGCCGTACGGGCCCGACACCATCACCTCGTCGCCGGGCTTAAGGCTATAGACGTATGAGGAGGCGACGCCGGGGTTCACCTTCTCCATCCTACCCTTCTTGCGGTTGAACGGAGGGGTGGCAATGCGCACGTTCAGCTTCACCAGACGGTTTTCGGCGGGATAGCTGGCCATGGAATAGGCACGCACCGTCGCCGCGCTGTTCTTCATCTTCAAATCAAACAAGCCCATCTTCTGCCAGTCGGCACGGAACGGCTCCTCGATGTCCATATCGGAAAACGCCACCGTGCAGGCGGGGATGTCCAGCTGCACATAGCCTCCCGACTTGAAATCCATTGTTTCGCCTTCAGGGAGTTGCAGCACAAGCTCTTTGATGAAGGTGGCCACATTGTGGTTGGAGACCACCGTGCATTTCCACTTTTTAATACCGAAAAACTCCTTAGGAATCTCGATTTCCATATCCTCGCGCACCTTCACCTGGCAGAAGAGGCGGTAATGCTCCTCAGCCTGCTTGCGCGTGATGTGGGCTTTCTCCGTGGGCAGGATCTGGCCGCCGCCGGAGAGCACTTTGCCTCGGCAGGTGCCGCAAGAGCCGCCACCGCCGCACGCCGACGGCACAAACACCTTCTCGTCGGAAAGGGCCTGCAACAGGGAACATCCGCGCTCATGCTGGACCTCACGCTCACCATTGATGGTGATCTTCACCTTGCCTTCGGGGATCATCTTCCGGCGGGCATACAGCAGCACCGCCACCAACACCCAGAGGATGAGCAGGAAAACCAGTACAGCCGCAAGAATGGTCAGTGTTGTCATAATGCCAGTTTGTTATATGCCTAAAAATGCCATAAAGCCGATGCCCAAAAGGCCGGTGATGATGTATGCGATGCCGTTTCCCCGAAGGGGCACGGGTATGTTGGAATATTTCAGCCTTTCACGGATAGCTGCGAAGGCCACGATGGCCAGCAGCCAGCCGAGGCCGGAACCGATGGCGTAAGAGAAACTATGTATCACGGTGGGGAAATTCCGCTCCTGCATGAACAACGAGCCGCCGAGGATGGCACAGTTGACCGCGATAAGCGGCAGGAAAATGCCCAACGCCATATACAAGGCCGGCAGATAACGCTCCAGCACCATCTCCAACAGCTGCACGATGCCGGCAATGACTGCGATGAAGAGAATCAGACTGAGGAAAGAGAGGTCAAGGGTGGCGAAACGCTCGCCCAACCAGGCCAACGCGCCCGCCCGAAGCAGGTATTTGTCCAACAGATAGTTGACCGGCACCGTAATCGCCAGCACAAAACTCACCGCCAACCCCAAACCGAAAGCGGTCTTCACCTCCTTCGACACCGCCAAATACGAGCACATGCCCAGAAAATAGGCAAAAACCATGTTGTCGATGAAAACCGAACGGACGAATATGTTGAAGATATCAGACATGACGATGAACTTTGAACTTTTTTACTTTTCTACTTTCCTAACTTTTATACTTTCCCACTTTAAAACCTTACAAACCTCACGAACCTTTCTCGCCTCCTTTCGCCCAGATCAGCACACCCACAAGGATGAGTGCCATCGGCGGCAGAATCATGAGGCCATTGTTCATGTAGCCGGCGGCATACCACGAGGCCGGCACAACAGGATGGTTCCAAAGGGTGCCGGAGCCGAGCAACTCGCGGAAGAAGGCCACCACAACGAGCACCAGCCCATAGCCGAGACCGTTCATCACACCATCGACAAGAGAAGGTAACGGCCTGTGCGACAGGGCAAAAGCCTCCAACCGACCCATGATGATGCAGTTAGTGATGATCAGCCCCACAAACACCGAGAGCATCTTGCTCACATCGTACAACACAGCCTGCAGCACCTGGTCCACCAGAATGACAAAGAAAGAGACGACGAGCAACTGGACGATGATACGCACACGCGGCGGTATCGTATTGCGCATCAGCGAGATGATGAGGTTGGAGCAGGCACACACCACCGTCACCGACAGGGCCATGACCACGGCGGGCTTCATCTGCGCGGTAACCGCCAGCGCGGAGCACACGCCCAGCGTCTGCACCAATACGGGATTGTCTTTGCTTAATGGTCCGAGATATTTTTTCATGGCAGATTAGTCTTTTATATTAAGCAAATCATTAGAAAACATCGCATCCACACCTTTGGAGGTGAGCGTGGCACCGGAGATGGCGTCCACGCGGTTCTCGTCGGCGACCTCGCTTGCCGTTCCCGCTTTCAAAACCCTAACCGACACAAACTTACCATCCTTGTCGTATAGTTTCTTCCCTTCAAAGGCTTTCAAGAAGGCCTCCTCGGTGATTTTCGCGCCCAGGCCCGGGGTTTCGGACTTGTGGTCGAAGGCAACACCCTTGAGGATAGTACCGTCCTCGGAGAGCACCGCATAGCCCCAGATCGGTCCCCAGAGGCCTTTGCCATCAAGGCGAACGGCGTATCCATCCGCACCATCGGCGCAGCAAATACGGTAAACCTCTTCGTTATCAGCCTTCTGCATCTTTTCAGCAACTTTGGAAAACAGCTCCACGGATTGTTTCCGTTCCACATCATGATAGCCTGCCGCATGGAGAATCTGTTGGCATTTCTCCGCCTGCACATTAGCCTCGCGCAAGGGTTTCAGCCCAATGGAAACTACCGAAAGCATTACTGAAATAATCACCACCAACGCACTGATGTATAAAAAGATGTATGTATTGCTAAAATTCTTCATCGCGCGGCGGTTTTAGGTTGGGACAATCGTTTTTCGCGACGGCGGATATGGGCTTGCACCACGCAGTAGTCGATGAGCGGGGCGAAAATGTTCATCAGTAGGATGGCAAGCATCATGCCTTCGGGATAGCCTTTGTTGAGCAGTCGGATGAGGATGGCAAGAATACCGACCAGCAGTCCGAACACATATTTGCCCTCACGCGTATGCGCCGCCGTCACGGGATCGGTGGCCATGAAGACTGCACCGAAGAGGAAGCCGCCCATGAGCAACTGCTGATAACCCGGCACCGGACAAAGACCGGACACATGGCATAGGAAAGCCGTCGCATACCCACCCACGAGCACGGAAAGCATAATGCGCCAGTCGGCCACCTGCGTGAACAGGAGGATGGCTGCCCCAAGGAGGATGGCGATTTTGCAGGTCTCGCCAATACAGCCGGGAATGGTGCCCACAAACAGTTCCCACGTGGAAGGCATCGACTCAGGATGACCGTTCATGACCATAGCGAGAGGAGTGGCGCCGGTAACCGCGTCTGTGCCGGAAATCCAAACCTTGTCGCCGGAGATGACCGACGGGTAGGCAAAGAAGACGAATGCGCGGGCCAACAATGCGGGGTTCAGGAAGTTAAAGCCCGTGCCGCCGAACACCTCCTTGCCGAAGAGCACCGCAAAGGCGGTGGCCACCGCCACCATCCACAGCGGCACGTCAGGCGGCATGATCATCGGGATAAGGAAGCCCGTCACGAAGAAGCCTTCCGCCACCTCGTGCCCTCGCCATTGTGCGAAGAGCACCTCCACCAACAAGCCGCTGGCGTAGGTCACCACCACCAATGGCAGCCATTTCAGGAAACCGTACCAGAAACAGGGCCATAAGGCCGTCGGGGCACCCATCGCGATAAAATGCTGATAGCCAACATTCCACATCCCGAAAAAAAGTGCCGGACACAACGCAATCATCACCGTGATCATGATGCGCTTCATATCCACGCAGTCACGAATGTGACTACCCGACGCCGTCACGGTCGATGGCGTGCGCAGGAAGGTGTCTATGGCATCAAACAGGGCGTTATGTTTCTTCATTCGTTATTTCTATAATGAAACCAACAATCTCATTTACACATTTTTATACAACTCAAACAAAGCATCCCTCACAATTTGCTGACATTCCATCTTGGAAGGACAAACCACCTCGCAGAGAGCGAAATCCTCATCATCCACCTCATAGATCCCCAACGCCTCCATCTGTTCTATATCTTTGATATAACAGGCTTTAAGCAAGGGTAACGGAAGAATGTCGAACGGGAAGACCTTGTCATAGACATCGGTCATCATAAAAGCGCGTCGCCCGCCGTGTAGGGATGTGTCGTGCCGGTACGCCTTGCGGGGCGTGAGCCACGACAGGAACGTGTGCGAAAAACTCCATTTCTTCAATCCGGGCAAAAGCCAGCCCAGCCATTCGCGCCGCCCGCCTTCTCGGATAACCGTCACCTGACGATCATAAAAACGAACAGTTGGAAAATCATCCATCTTCTCCCCCGTCAGCACGTTTCCGCTGATAAAACGAAACTCTTCCCTACCCCGTTCCTGTTTAAAGAGATTGGAGAGGTTAGCACCGTAGATTGCTGTAAAATAACCTGTTGTCGTAGCAGCAGGACCTGTCATAGCAAACATTTTCCCGAACGAAAGCATACGTTCCGCAAAGAAACGTCCGATAATGGCTACATCCTGCGGATCAATATACCAGACGGATTCACCCTTTCTTATCGGGTCTATATAATGAATCTGCGTGCCCACATTGCCCGCCGGATGAGGTCCCTGGAAATAATGCAGCTGCACATTATCGCAAACGTTACCGCATTGCTCAAACAGCATATTGTCAGCACCTTCCTGAAGGCTCAAATGTATCGGTACATCATTGGTCAAGATGCGAAGCATCTCAAGACCTTTTCGGAAAGCATCCTCTTTCCCTTTCAGCAGCCATCCGAAATCGGGAGCCAGGGGCGCGGAGTCGAAACACGAAACAAAAACAGCTTTAGGCTGGCTATCGGGATTGGGGATTACGGAAAACGGACGTTGGCGAAGCATCGGCCAAAGACCGTATTGCAACATCAAAGTCCTCACCTCCTGACTGTTGGATGGCATCGGTACATCCACGGAACGACAGGTGGCGGTCTCCGTTTCGGATTCGATGACCATGGCACGGATAGCGCGTTTCTCGCCGCGCACAATCTGCCGCACGCAACCCTTAACGGGCGACACAATCACCACCCGTTCGTCCTGTTTGTCGGCAAACAGAGGAGTCCCCACCTCCACCGTATCGTTTTCCGCAACTAACAGACGAGGTGTCAACCAGCGGAAATCCGACGGACGGATATAGTGTGACAGCGCATCGGGGAAATCCAACGTACGAAGCTCCGCCATGCCGTCCAATTTCACATCCAGACCTTTTTTTATATGAACAGGTAAAGACTTATTCATCTGTTATACAATCTATTGCAAACAAATACAACCCTTTGGATTGCAGGGAGCAAAGATACAAAATTTACACCCCCGACACTCATCCAAAAATCGTACTTTTGCACATCATTAAACCCATTACCAAAATGAAAAGGACTTTATTCCTCACACTGATTCTAACTATCATTGTTTTAACCGGATGCAACAAGAGAAACGCCCCGTTCACCACGTTAAGCATGGAAGGGAAACGCAGTTTTTATGTCAAAACCAACGATCCTTACCTGCCCGAGGGCCTCAATCCTTTCGGAGTGGAGAACAGCTACACGCTGGTATGGCCCACGAAAGGTATGATCAGCAAAGAAGCCGAAAAGGAGCTCATCATGCAAGTCTTCGGCGACAGCACCGCCCATTCTGCGAACGAAGCGGCACAACGCTGGCTCAACAACTTATGGCTTTTTGAGGATACCAAAGCGCTGGAGGCGAAAACGGTGGACAGCGTTTCGGGAGAATCCCCCTACACCTACGCACGTCTGAACAACAGCATTGAGAAAAACGAGAACCTCGTCACCTTCATCAACACGACCGAGATATTCCTGGCCGGCGCCGCACATGGTTCCTACATCGTTGAATACCTCACCTACGACCGTAAGACCAAACGCGTGGTGCATCTCAACGACCTGGTGGACACCTCCAAACTGGGCGAAATCGTAGTGCGGGCCATCGAAGATCTGGTGGTCAACAAAGATGTGCAGGAGTGTCTGTTTGACGAATACCTGAATGCGGAGAAGTTTCCGCTGACGGACAATTTCTTCATTGACAGCACACGAAGCACCATCACGTTAGTATATCAGCAGTACGACATCGCGCCCTACGCCTGCGGACTGCCGTCGGTGGTGATGCCTATCTTCTGGCTCTCCAAACACACCGAACTCACCCCATATGCCAAGAAACTGTTCGGGAAAGGAAGCTATCTGGAGTAAGAATTCACAGTGGTTAAATATAAGACGTAAAATCTTAGAAGTCAGGAACAAAAAAAGAGACGCGGATTTCGCGTCTCTTTTTTTGTATTACCACACTCTACTGCCAGCAGATTGTGGCATATTTTTCCATAAAACTTCCTTATTTCACTCCGAGCACATCCAGTCCCTGATGGAAGCGGATGTCGCGCGGGATACCGGCCTTGTTGATGCGGTCGAGGTCTTTCTGGAGTTCGGGGCCGATGGTGCCATGGTCCTTGCTGTACTGCGAGGCAAAGGCGAAGTCGCCCGTAGCCTGTGTCTTGAGGATCAGGGCAATCCAACCCTCTATAGCCTTGCGGGCCTTCTCGTAATTGATATGGTACGTGCCGTTGCCGTTGCGCGTGAAGGCGCCGTTCTCGAACATGTAGTTGTAGCACATCATGTTGGCGATACCATGTGCCTCCGATGCGCCGAAACGCACGCTACGCAGCAAGCCTACAATATAAGTAGTAATAGCCTCTTCCACAGTAATGTCGGAGATCTCGCCCTTTTCAATGAGGTTGCAAACGAGATTCAACCCTATGATGTCGGCCTTAGCCTCTTCCCAGCTGGAGTTTTCGGTTTGCATAGCCTCGTCCACGCTGCCCTTGCCGTTGATGGTCTGCTTCACACCCAGACCGTGGGCCACCTCATGGAACGTCACATTCCAGAAGAAAGCGTCGAAGCTGATATTGGACTGTTCTGACGGCTCGATGATCATTTCACCGATGGGTTTCATGATCTTGTCGAATTTGGCCTGCATGGCGTTACGCAGCTGGAAGCGGCGGGATCCCTTCTTGGCCTGTACCCTGTCGTCATTGGGCAGGTTGATGGCGATGGTCTTGCCACCGGCATTGCAGTCGCCGCCGTAGAAGACCACGTCATAGAGGTTCATGTCGCTGGAGGTGCCGGGCACGTAGTTCTTGTGTGCGGGGTCACAGGGCAGTTCTTTCTGCAACTGGGGCAGCATCTGCACGAACTTGGCCAGCTTGGTACTGGCATCCACGTCCTTCACCAGCACGAAGGCCTCCCAGGAGGTCTTCACGGAGTTGAAGGCGTCGTCATAGTTCTCAATGGGGCCGAACACGAAGTCAAGATTGGAGTTGCGCAGGTCCATCCATGCCATGTCGCTGGGGAAATAGTCGTTGCTCTGCAGCGATTTCTTGCGTTCGACGAGATACTTCTTCATGGAAGGGTTGTCGGTAATCTCGATAGCCTGGTCCAGCAGTTCGCACACACGGTCGAGTTTCTCCTTGTAGGCTTCATAGTAGCCCACGGTTTTGAGATTGCCGTTCTCGTCACGGATGAGAATCGTATAGTGGGAGGACTTGAGCGGGTCGGCGAAGGCATCAAACTCAGCCCGCGTGATATCCTGCGGGTAGTAGTTGGCCGTGGCAGGACGCGGGCCGTAGCCGCTCACGAAGGGTTTCTCAGCATCCAGACGGTCCCACGGACCATAGTTGATGAGGGCAAACTCCTTCACCCACGGGTCGGAGATGGTGTCCAAAAGCGTCTTGTCTCCGAAGGTCTGTTCCCAGAAAAGATCATCCATAATCTGTCCGATTTCGAAGAAAATGGGCAGAAGTTTGCGCTCACTCTCGGTGAGTTTCGAGAGGTCGGCAGTGAGGTCGAACCAGGCATACTCCTCCACTTTCTGTTGCATAATGCTTTTGGATTCCTCTTGGGCGTTGGCGGATTTCTTCTCCTTACAGGAGGTTGTTACTAGGGCTAAACAGCCGAATGCGATTACCATAGCGGTGATTTTTCTCATAATTTATTGGGTTTAGAATATTTCAAAAAATTCGAGTACAAAAGTATAAAAAAATCCATTATTGTTTCACCACTTTCACAAAACCGATATAATGGCCGTGGCTATACAGTCTGACAAAATACATTCCATGGCCCAAATCCGACATGTCAATCTGGTGCAGCCGGTCGCCCGCACCCCATCGGCTCATGCGGATCTGCTGGCCCATCGCATTGTATAGTGTTGCTTCCGTAAGTTCAAGCATCGGATTATCGACTTCAAGGGTGATGATGCTGCTTGTGGGGTTCGGATAGGCCCGAATGGAATAGTCATCGCCATAAGAGTCTATGCCCACGGACACCGTCAGGTGCAGTGTCACCACGGAATCGCAGCCGTGGATATTCTGCAATGTCTGGACATAATCGCCCGACTGACAATAGGATTCACCATTCCAGATATAGCAGCTGTCGGACACCGACACGGTCTCTTCCGACACATCCGGATTCCAGACATGGATGGAGACACTTGCCGTTGCATAGCAGCCCGACTCACTGAAGCCCATCACCAGAATGTTTCCAGCCGTGTTCACCTGCAATGTGGAGTCCGTACTACCAGTGATCCAGATATACGACACACCGCCCTGAGCCACCAGCGTGATGCTTTCGCCCTGGCAGATGTTTGTGTCGCCTACGATAGTGATGGACGGCTGTGGCAACACCAGCACCACCACATCGGCACTACCTACGCAGCCCTCTGATGATGTGCCTGTCACGCTGTACATACCGAAAGCATTCACCTGCAGGGATGCCGACTGGCTACCTGTGTTCCAGATATAGCTGGCAGCCCCCATTGCTGTTAGGGTTGTACTGCTTCCCGCACAGATGGTGGTATTGCCTGTTATGGTTATCTGCGGGGTCGGGTTCACCGTCACGAGAACACTGGTCGCGGCAGAACAGCCATCCACATTGGTGGCGGTCACAAAATAGACCCCACTCTGGCCGACTGTGATGCTGTTTGTGGTAGCCGCGTTACTCCACACATAACTGCTTCCGCCACTGGCCGTCAGCTGGGTGGTATAGCCTTCGCAGACGGTCGTGGTGCCCATGATGGCAACCGTCGGGAGCGGGCGTATCGTCAGGTGCAAGGTGTCCGCGCTGGCGCAGCCGTCAGCGTTCGTATAATGGTGCACATAGATGCCGCTCTGTGTGTAGGTCTGGCCATGCCACGTGTAGCTGCCGCATTCGCTTACGGTGATGGCGTTGTGCGTGCCGTGCAGGATCGTCAGGTGCAACGTCACCACGCTGTCGCAGCCGTTGGCATTGGACAGCGTCTTCGTGTAATCGCCGCTTGACGTGTAGGTGGTGTTATTCCAGGTGTAACTGCCGCAGGACGTCTCTGTGATACTGACAACCGATTTCGCCAAGACATTCACCAAATGGACTGCTGAGGTCGCATCACAACCGGTATTGTCGTTTCGGGAGAGTGTCACTGTGAAATAATACGGGTTTGCATTATCCGGAGAAAAACCGTTGACAACAAAGAACGGAGACGACGTAACCTGACAACCCGTAGCCGCACCTGTCCAACCCCATCCGTACACATAATCGGCCCCTTCCACACCTCCTGACACGAAGACATTCAACCTAAGATTACCATCCTCGCATACTCTGTCTCCACCCTGGATTGAGACTGACGGATCCGAAACCACATTGGACGTGACCGCAGAAGAGGTCACACTGCATCCGGAGATATTGCTGGAAACAGACACATAATAATCGTATGAACCCGCCATCAGGAGGTTTGAGGTGGTGTATGACGTGGCGTTTGCGCCGCTAACAGCAACCGCTTCGCCTCCATTCATCTTCCTATACCATTGATAGGCGTTTATGCCTGAGCCTCCGACCACGTTGGCTGTCAGGACGGTACTTCCGCCCTCACAAACCGTAGCCGGATAACCCGCCTCTCGGGTGACAGTCACCGTGGGAGTATTCATAACCCTGATATCCGGAGCCGAGGCGGTGGCACCACATCCGGCATTCGACGTAACGGATACCGTATAATGGTATGCGGTCACACGGGCCTCATTCACAACAACGTATGATGAAGAGGTCACACCTGGAAGCAGCGCACCATCCCTATACCACTGATAGATGCATGGTACTGTAGCCGGAGCAACATTGGCTGTCAGCGTGACCATGCCACCCTCACAAACCAACGTGTCATCCACGGAAACCGTCACGACGGGCAGCGGATTAATCGTCAGGTGCAGCGTGTCCGCGCTGGCGCAGCCGTCAGCGTTCGTGTAATGGTGCTCGTAGGTGCCGCTCTGCGTGTAGGTCGCGCCCGTGCCCGACACCCACGTGTAGCTGTCGCACTCGCTTACCGTGATGGCATTGTGCGTGCCGTGCAGGATTGTCAGGTGAAGCGTGTCCGTACTGGCGCAGCCGTCAGCGTTCGTGTAATGGTACACGTAGGTGCCGCTCTGCGTGTAGGTCGTGCCTGTGCCCGACGTCCACGTATAGCTGTCGCATTCGCTTACAGTAATGGCGTTATGCGTGCCGTGCAGGACAGTCACCCACACATCCGCCGTGCCCGTGCAACCATATAAATTGGTTCCCGTAACCGTGTAAGTGGTCGAAACTGTAGGGCTAACCGTGATGGATGCCACAGAAGCATTGGTATTCCAATGGTAGGTATTCGCGCCGGACGCAGCAAGCAGTGTACTTTCGCCCATACAAATGGACATATCACCTGCAATGCTGACATTTACCGCATCACACGAAGTTTTAAATATCCGTTGCTCCCCGTATCCCGTACCCGAGCTATTAGTGGCGTAAGCTCTCACATAATACGTGGTATTGGGCATGAGGCCATAGAGGCTGCTCGTGAACATCCCAGAGCCTGTGCCATCGTTTGTGTGCGCATCAGCAACCGTCGGATTTTGCAAGGTACTCCAACACACGCCACGGACGGTCACGTTCGCCCAACCATCTGCCGTCACATTGCCGCCGCAAGTGGCAGAAGTCTCCCCAATATCCGTAACAGCATTCGTAGTAAGGGTGGGAAGCACAACAACCCGGACAAAAGTAACATGAATCACATGGTTTGCCGTCACGTTGGTAAACGCATATCCTGACA
>JBGUMF010000102.1:0-49373 GCA_045116675.1 Bacteroidales bacterium | reverse complement strand
CGGAGGATTTGAAGCGCCTGCTACGCGAAAACCAAGAATATTTGGACAATTATCTGGACCTCTATGGTTCGTTGGAGGACGATGAGTACGTGGCGCGGGGCAACGGCTTCTGCGACCGCAAGTTCAGCGACGACTTTATCGAAGGACAGATTGCGAAGTACCGCGCACGGGTGAAGGAGTTAGAGGAGTGGTTGGAGGAATAACCTCCACGGATCTCACGGATCTGCGCGGAAGTGAAGTCTCCACGGATCTCATGGATCTTCGGGGAACTTATATCCTCGTGATTCCCGCGATTCGCGGAAATAAGACCCCCATGGAGGTTCTTGAAAATCAGATTTTTTAATATCTTTGCAATCACGGACTTAAAGAAATAGATTTTTATAACCTATTGATAATAAAATGATTAAAGAAAACCGCAATATGGCCATCGCGTACGACTTTGACGGTACGCTGGCTCCGGGCAACATGCAGGAGTACAACTTCATACCCGACCTCAATATGGACAAGGGTGAGTTCTGGCAGGAGGCCAACGAGCTGGCCAAGAAGCACGACATGGACGAGGTGCTCGCCTACATGCACCTGATGCTCATTAAGGCCAAAGAAAAAAACATACCCATCCGCGAGGAGGCTTTCATGAAATATGGCGAGAAAATCACCTTTTTCGAGGGCGTGGAGAGCTATTTCGAGCGTATCAACGCGTATGCCGCTTCCAAAAACATGCATTTGGAGCATTTCATCATCTCCTCTGGTCTGCGCGAGTTTGTGAAAGGCACCGCCATCGCCAAACATTTCAAGACCATATACGCTTCCGGTTTCGAATACGATGAAGATGGTGTGGCCTGCTGGCCCGCTCTCGTGGTCAACTACACCAACAAAACCCAATACCTGTTCCGCATCAACAAAGGCATCTACAACTCGTATGACAACACGTTGATTAACAAATCGATGCCCGAAGACGAACGCGCCGTGCCCTTCTCCAATTTCATCTACATCGGCGACGGGGAAACCGATGTGCCCGCCATGAAGATGGTGAACCTCTACGGCGGCACCACCATTGCCGTCTATAACCCCCATTCCGTGGCCACCCCGCACAGGCCAAAATCGTCCAAAGACATCTGCCTCGACCTCATACGCCAGAATCGCGCCGACTACATAGCCCCCACCAACTACACCGAGGGCGGCGAACTGGACGTGATGCTCAAGAAAATCATCGACAAAACCGCCATGGAGCAGGATTTGTTGCACATCAAATATAAAGAGGTGAACAAATAAGAAACCATAACATATAATTGCAAAATTTTGTCCTTTAAAATATCAGTCGTATGAAAAAATTAACCATCATCAAAAAGGAATACCAACGGGTCGGTTATGATGAGCATGACATTGAGCCGCTGGAGTTTGTGGAAGTGAAAGCCGAGTACAACGAGGCTGGACAGATCACCCGCGAGGAGCGGTTTGACACGGATGGGAACATCAACACCCTGACCGTCAACCAATACGACGAGCAGCATCGGCTGGTGCAAAGCGAGCAATTCGACCAGGACAATGTCCTTCTCCAAAAGACCGTTAACACCTACGAGGGCGACACGCTCACGCAGCAGAGCAATTTCTTCGGAGAGAGCGACTTTGAATACGTCACCAAGTTCGTTTACGATTCTGACGGGAACCTTATCCGTCAGGAAATGTACGACGACGGCGAGCTTGATTACGTGGAAAAAGCGATGGAATACGCTGACGGACGGCTGGTGAAGGAGACGGAAAACGACGACTATGGCAAGGTCATGTACGTGAACACCTACGCATACGACGAGCTGGGGCGCGTCATCAAGCACGTGCGCGATGAGGTGCAAAACAAAGACCGCCGCACCTACGAATTTACTTACGACGCCAACGGCAACCGGATCAAAGACTTGGTTTATGACTACGGCAACGCCTTGATTGCCAAGACTTACCGCACTTTTGACGAGCAGAATCGCCTGGTGGAAACCGAAGAGGAGGATCTGGACCACTATCGCAAGATTGTGATGGAGTATGATGGCGTGCAGGTGGTGAAAAACTCGTTGCACGACAAAGACGGCCAGCTGCAGGGCTGGGCGGAATACACCTATGATGAGAACGGGAAAGAGAACTCTTCCCGCGAGTTCATCCACGACGAAGTGCAACCGGAAAATTTCCGGATGTTGCGCGAAACGTTGTATGTGAGAGATTAGATGCTAGAATATAATGTTAACGATAGCATGTAGTTGAAAAAGTATCTCTTTGGACTAAAAACACTATTTTTGCAGCCAAATTTCTAACGAATGAAAAAGAATCGCATATATTTGATAACGGTGGCCGTTCTGGCTGTTATCTGTTTGATTATAATACTGTTTAAAACAGGAGTGTTGCACGGCTCCGGTCAAAATATCAAATCCGACTTCTTCGCGGTGAAGGACACGGCCAACATCACAAAGGTCTTCATCGCCGACATGAACGGGGAAACGGTTCTGCTCACCCGCAAGGACAACGGATGGTTTGTGCAGGATTCCATTGCCGCCCAACCCTCCAAAATCAAAGAGCTCCTCTCCACCATCCACAACATCACCTTACAACAGATAGTGGCCAAAAGTGCCCAGTCCAATATCAATAAAATGATGTCGGTAAACGCTGTGAAGGTGGAGATTTATCAGAACGCTCCCAAGTTCAAACTCTTCGGAATCCGTTTTTTCACCAAAGAACGGCTGGTGAAAACCTATTACATGGGTCCCGCCACGATGGACAACATGGCTAACTTCGCTATCTTGGAGGGCTTTGACGAACCTTGCATCGTGCATATCCCGGGTTTCCGGGGCTTCCTCACCCCCACATTCTCGTTCAAGCCCACGGAGTGGTACAACTGCGACCTGTTTGAAACCAAGATCACCCGCATCAAAACGCTGACCGTGCGCGATTACGACCATCCGGAAGAATCCTTCACCGTGGAAAAATCCGGCCCCCGCTTTTTCACGCTGTATAATTACCAGCATCAGTTGATTGCCGAATATGATACGGTGAAACTGTTGGATATGCTCTCTGAATTTCGG
Organism: Bacteroidales bacterium; assembly: GCA_045116675.1. Taxonomy (GTDB): domain Bacteria; phylum Bacteroidota; class Bacteroidia; order Bacteroidales; family WCHB1-69; genus F23-D06. Next base: position 46,311 of record JBGUMF010000102.1, on the reverse strand, counting down.
GACAAGAACTATGAAACATTTGTCGATTATATGTCGGACGCGGAACGTGACAGCATTATCCAATATAACCAGTTCAGAACCATTATTTTGGTAGATGTGAACGATAAGGAAACCCGCCTTGACATGTATCGGAAACTCACTGCCGACGCGATGTATCTGGATGCTATCGTAGGTCGGGAAAACCAGGAGGTGAATGTGCCGTACAACCGCGACAAGTTCTATGCTGTGCTTAACGGACAGACAAAGAACCTGTTACAATGCCAGTATTTTCACTTTGACCGGCAGATGCAGCCTCTTTCCTACTTTTTGAAACAGCAATAACCTCTATTTCGTGACGGAAGACGAACTCTATATGCGGCGATGCCTGCAGCTGGCCTCATTGGGCTTGGGCAGCGTGCAGCCCAACCCGATGGTGGGCGCGGTAATTGTGCATAATCATCGGATCATCGGGGAGGGATATCATCATCAGTATGGGCAGCCCCATGCCGAGGTGAACGCCATTGCCTCCGTGCATGACAAATCCCTGCTCAAGGAATCCACCCTGTATGTGAGCTTGGAGCCCTGTTCCCATTGGGGCAAAACCCCACCTTGCGCCGATGCTATCATTCAATGTGGAATTCCCCGCGTGGTGGTGGGTGTGCGCGACTGCCACGACAAGGTCAACGGCGCAGGCCTCCAAAAGCTGATTGATGCCGGGGTGGATGTGACGTTTCCCGTGTGCGAAGCGGAATGTCGCGAGCTGAACCGCCGTTTTTTCACCTATCATCAGAAAAAAAGACCTTACGTTATCCTCAAGTGGGCACAAACCGCTGATGGATTCATGGATATTGACCGTTCTGATGCCGCGCAAGTGCACGATTATTGGATTACCAATGAGGCTTTAAAGGTGATTGTCCATAAATGGCGGAGCGAGGAGGATGCCATCCTGGTCGGCTATCGGACTATGCAGAACGACAAACCCCAGCTCACCAACAGGCTTTATCCTGGCAAAAGCCCGCAGCGTTTTGTGATGCAGCGGGGGGAGGAAATCCTCTCGGAGTTGCCTTATACGGCAGTGCCGGAGAATGTTGAAGCGTGTTTGCAAATGCTGTACGACCGTCGTATCCAATCCGTTATCGTGGAGGGTGGTCGGAAAACTCTGGATAGGTTTATGAAAACGGATTTGTGGGACGAAGCGAGGGTGTTGGTCGGCAACCAATGTTGGAGCCAAGGTCTTCCCGCCCCGTCGTTGCTGGAGCTCCCGTACAAAACGGAATCGATAGACCATAATAAGATATTGTATGTTCGAAGACACCTATAAAACGATTGCGGCTCCATCTGTGGGCAGCTACAGCGAGAAACGCAGCAAGTTCTTGGCTTACGCCTTCCCCGTGCAGACGGAGGCGCAGGTGAAGGAGCGCATCACGGAGATACAGAAAAAACACAACGATGCGCGGCACCATTGCTATGCTTACATCCTCGGCCCGAACAAGGATGCGTACCGCATGAACGACAACGGCGAGCCTTCGGGTACGGCAGGCCGGCCCATCCACGGACAACTACTCTCCAAGGATTTGACCAACACATTGGTGATAGTGGTTCGTTATTTCGGTGGTATTAAATTGGGTGTGAGTGGATTACAAAATGCATACAAGATTGCCGCCAAAGAAGCATTAGATGCCGCCACCATCATCGAAAAGACCATAGATGAGGTTTATGATGTCACCTTCGAATATTTGCAGATGAATGCCGTTATGCAGTTGATGAAAGACCCCTATGTGACGATTCTGCAGCAACAGAGCGATTTGAACTGTACGATACGCTTCTCCATCCGCCGCCGCGAGGCCGATCGGATTGTAGAGGCCCTAAAAAAAGTGGGAACCGTAACGCTGGTTTAGTGCCGTTGTTTCCTTGTTAATATTCGTAATACACCATGAAACGGAAGCCGAAACCCTGCATGGGATAATTGCGAATGACTTCGTAATTTTTATTCGACAAGTTGAGCAATTCCAGCTTGAGACCTAATGTGGAGGCTTTGATGGGAATATCGTGACTGAGGATGATGCTGTGGTCCAGATAGCGAGCCACCTCGTTGGCTGGAATGTTCTGCCCCAGTGCATAGCGTTTCCCACTGGCAACAAGAGAATAGGTAACTGTAATCCAGGGAGTTTGCACACCTACGCCCGCCGAGCCCGACCACACTGGCGTGTAGGGAATCTGATCATTGAAGGTTTTACTTGTGGAATCTGTGCGGTCAATGGCTTTTTGATAGGTGACGTTGCCGTTGGTCCGGAGATAAAACCCTTTGGCCATGCGGTACTGCATCCGCAGATTCAACTCCTTCCCGAACACATACACTTTTCCATAGTTGAGCATTGTCCAGGAAAAGAGATTGCGGGACGGAAATGCCACTATTTTGTCTTTTACAATGTTAAAATAACCATCCAAAGCAATGGAAAGCTGCACTTTGCCTGCACCCAACAACAATTGGTCCAATACGACCCCGATATTCATCTGATGCGTCTTTTCCGGTTGCAGGTTAATATTACCAACCTCTCTGTAATACAAGTCATTGAAGGTTGGCATTCTGAAGATGTTCTTATAAAATGCCCGCAGCTTCAAATCTTTCGCCAATTTCACGGAAAGTCCGATGGCGGGTGCAAGATGAATGTATCGCTGCACTTCCGCCTCCTGTACCAGATTGTTGACAGTGGTCAGTAGCAGAAAGCCGTTAAGGGTAATCTGGTCGTAGTGGAAGATGCCGGAAAACGATGTTTGCGAGGTGAATCTTGCCGGATGTTCATAATCAATATTATTTGCATCCAATACATTATAAATCAAATCATTGGATAATGCAAACCGAAGACTGGTCTGATGACCGCGCAACAACGTGTCCGTGAAAGGCGAGAATTGCACCGTTTGGGAAAGAAAACCCTCATACTGCCGGTAATGGTTATCCAGATAGCCTTCAGCATTCAGATATTCGGGGTCATAATAGTGCGTGTGGTCGTAGTTTGCTTTTCCGTTGGCCTGATACGCCCATTTTTTTCCAAAATATTTGTGATAATGGATTTGCCCGAAGGTATTCCGGTTCCCAAGCCGTTGCGAGGCATCCAAATTGTAATAGATGGTAGCCGACGGAAGTCCGCGTTCAGAATCATAATAGTACCATTTCACCGAAAATTGCTGGGTGCGGTCCAGCTGAAGCAGCAGATTGGCTTCCGTATTCCACACAAAAACATCGGAATTTTGTCGCCGTTCCCAGGATGTACTGTCTGTAATTCCTCCATAATGAAGTAGATACGGATAATTTCCTTTGGAACGGGTAAATCCTGTCAAAAAGTTCAGCAGTACGTGCCGTTGCGGTTTTTTCGGACTTTCCCAATGGTAAATTCCCGACACCTGAGGCACGACTAACCCATAGGAGCCGATGGTCAGAGAGGTTTTCACACTCAAAGGGCGCTTGGGGATGCTGTTCAGAATGCGGACAGACAGCAGACTGCTGTGGGAAAAAAGGCTCGCCGGCACAAAGATGTCCTCCAACACACCGGTAGTCAGAGAGATGGACGACACGTTGGTCAACGATAGTTTTCCGATGTCGATTTGGCCGGTCTGGCAGTCGGTGAGGGGAATGCCGTCGTAGGCCACGCCCGTGTGTTGGGTACCGAGGCCGCGCACAGCCACTGTCTTCATGCCTCCGGTGCCGCCGTAGTCGCGCACCACCACCCCGGACATGAACTTCAACGCATCAGATAGTTGCAGCGAAGGGGTTTGGGCTATCTGCTTGGCTGTCATTGTCTGCACTGTGGCCGGACCCGTGGCGATGCGTGTGGTCTGCGCGCTCTCAATGCTCACCTCCTCCAAGCGGGTGGCTCGCGTGCTGTCACGCCCCGACTGTGCCCACGTGCATACGGGCAAAAAGAAAACCAGGCTGACCATCATCAGCCCGATTTTCTGGAAAATATGACTTTTAAATGTGTTCAATGGGTGTTTTTACACATATTTGTTACCGAAATCCACCTGCACATCCGTCACATATTGGCGAATCTGCTGCTCTTCGGATTTTTTGCAGATCAGGAGTACATCATTATTCTCCACTACAATGTAATCTTCCAAGCCTTGGACCACCACCACCTTGTTTTTCGGCACGTGAACGATACACTTCTCCGTATCATACGTTTTCACATGATTACCCACAATGGTGTTCTTATGGGCGTCTTTGGCTCGAAGTTCGTATAACGAGCCCCAAGTTCCCAAATCGGACCATCCGAAGTCGGCGGCGATAACTTTCACATTTTGTGCATGTTCCATAACGCCGTAGTCGATGGAGATGCTGCGGCAGATCTGGTAAATCTGGTCGATAAAGGCCTCTTCCTTGTCCGTGCCATACAGTCCTTCGCCCTGTTTGAAAAGCTCGTCCACATCGGGCAGGAATTCTTCGAAGGCGTGTTGGATGGTTGGCAGCGACCACATGAAGATGCCGGCGTTCCACAGGAAATCGCCGCTCTGCAGGAAGCTCTTCGCCATTTCCAACTCCGGTTTTTCCGTGAAAGTCTTCACCGCGTAGATGGTGGCATTCTTGTCATAGCTGCGGTCTTCGTCGTATTGGATGTAGCCGTAGCCTGTGTTGGGCGACGACGGGCGGATGCCGATGGTGAGCAGCCAGTCGTTGTGGGAGGCCGCCTCCAAGCCCTGCTCGATGACACGGGTGAAGACATCCTCTTTCAGGATCACGTGGTCCGACGGGGCCACCACGATGGTGGCGTTCGGATTGCGAGTTCGGATCTTGTAGTTGGCATACGCGATGCAGGGGGCAGTGTTCCGCCGGTAGGGTTCCAGGATCACCTGCTCCTCCGAAATCTCCGGCAGCTGTTGCAGGGTGATGTCCTTATAGGCCTTACTGGTAACAATGTAGATGTTCTCTTTGGGACAAATCTGTGTGAACCGACTGAACGTTTTCTGAATCAGTGTTTTGCCTTCTCCTAAGATATCAATGAACTGTTTTGGGGTAGTGCTGTTGCTCATGGGCCAGAAACGCGCACCGATGCCGCCGGCCATAATGACGCAATAGTAATTGGGATTGATCATGAATCTTCTTCTTCTTTTTTAATGTTCTAAAAATGTAGGAATGATCGAAACGGGCTGACAACTATTAATTTTCATTCAACGCCTTCACACCGGGGAGCTCTTTGCCTTCCAGGTACTCCAACATGGCGCCACCACCGGTGCTAATGTAGGAGACGAAGTCGCCAAGGTCGTACTTGTTGATGGCCGCGATGGAGTCGCCGCCGCCAATGACGGAGTAAGCTCCTGCCAACGTGGACGCTGCCACGCTGATGGCCACAGCCTTCGTACCCTTGCTGAACTTCTCCAACTCGAACACGCCTACAGGACCGTTCCATAAGATGGTCTTGGAGTTCTTCAACACCTCAGCGAAGCTGCGCTGTGTCTTGGGACCGATGTCCAGACCTTCCCAATTGTCAGGGATGTTGTTGTCTTCCGTCACCAGAACGTTGGCATCATCGCCGAACTTGTCGCCGCAGATGGTGTCGAGACGGCAGTAGAAATTCTTGCCGGATTTCTTCACCTGCTCCAAGATGTCCTTGGCCACGGGCAGCATGTCGGGCTCGAACAGCGACTTGCCGATGGTGTAGCCCATGGCGGCCAGGAAGGTGTAGCTCAAGCCGCCACCCACGATGAGGTTGTCAACCTTGGGCAGCAGGTTGGTGATGATGTTGATCTTGGTGGAAACCTTGGAGCCGCCGATGATGGCCGTGAAGGGTTTATCACCGCCGTTGAGGACGGTTTCGAGGCTCATTACCTCATTATAAAGCAGATAGCCAGCGAAAGCCTTGCCCGGGAAACAGCGGGCAATGGTGGCGGTGGAGGCGTGCTCGCGGTGTGCGGTGCCGAACGCGTCATTCACATACACGTCGCCCAAGCGTGCGATGGCCTTGGCAAAATCCGGATCGCCTTTTTCCTCTTCGGCGTGGAAACGGAGATTTTCCAACATGGCAATGGAGCCGGGCTTCAGTCCGGCAACGACGGAAGCGCAAGCTTCGTCCATCACGTCGCCGGCGAAGACAACCTCCTGACCGAGGATTTCAGAAACCGTGGACACAATGTGCCGCAGCGAATACTTGTCGTTGGCCTCGCCCTTGGGACGTCCCAGGTGCGACATCAGGATGACGGTACCGCCGTCGTTAAGGATTTTGCCCACCGTCTCCTTGGTGCGGACAATGCGGGTGACATCCGTCACGTTGAAATTGTCATCCAACGGAACATTGTAATCTACACGGACAAGTGCTTTCTGGTTGCTGAAATTGTATTGGTCTATGGATTTCATTGTAAAGAAGTTTATAAGTTAATAAAATCGTATTTTCAAAGCCGCAAAATTACACAAATTATCCTTATTATGCAATGTTTGCATAGAGTAAGATTTCCATATCAAGAAAAAACAGGAAGCTATACCGCCACTTCCGCTTTGATGTGCGGGTGCGGGTCGTAGCCTTCCAGTTGGAAATCCTCATAGTGGAAGCTGAAAATGTCTTTCACGTCGGGGTTGATGCGCATGACAGGCAGCGGGCGCGGCTCGCGGGTGAGCTGCAACTTGGCCTGTTCCACGTGGTTGGAGTAGATGTGGGCATCGCCTAATGTGTGGATGAACTCCTTGGGTTTCAGTCCGCACACCTGCGCCACCATCATCAGCAACAGCGTGTAGGAGGCGATGTTGAAGGGCACGCCCAAGAACACGTCGGCGCTGCGCTGGTACAGCTGGCAGGAGATCTCCCCGTTGTTGACGTAAAACTGGAACAGCACATGGCAGGGCGGCAGCGCCATCTTGTCGATTTCGCCCACGTTCCACGCACACACCATCAGTCGGCGCGAGTCGGGATTGGTGCGGATCTGCTCGATCAGCTGGGTGATCTGGTCCACACTGCCGCCGTCGGGCGTGGCCCACGAGCGCCACTGCTTGCCATAAACCGGACCTAAATCGCCGTTTTCGTCCGCCCACTCGTCCCAAATCGACACACCGTTGTCTTTCAGATAGCGGATGTTAGTGTCGCCCTGCAAAAACCAGAGCAACTCGTAGATGATGGAACGCAAGTGCAACTTCTTGGTTGTCAGCAAGGGAAAGCCCTCCGACAAGTCGAAGCGCATCTGATGGCCGAATATGCTGTATGTGCCCGTACCCGTGCGGTCGGACTTGTACGAGCCCTGTTCTAAAATCTTGCGGAGAAGGTCCTGGTACTGTTTCATGATATGGGATTTATTTATGCTTCAAGACTTTCCAGCATATCCAAAACATCGTCAAGGTAGGAAACCTCAGCCTTTTCAATCTGTCCCTGGTCAGCCAGGCGGGCAATTTCCGGATCGATGGGCATTTGAGCCAAAAGCTTGATGTTAAATTCATTGGCAACTTCAGCCGCATGGCTTTCACCAAACACGCTGATCTTTTCGCTGCAGTGCGGGCACTGCACGTAGCTGTAGTTTTCCACCAGACCCAATACCGGAATGTTCATCATGCCGGCCATATTCACCGCCTTGCTGACAATCAGCGAGACCAAATCTTGCGGGGAGGTCACCATGATGATGCCGTCCACGGCCATGCTTTGGAACACGGTCAACGGCACATCGCCGGTGCCGGGAGGCATGTCCACGAAGAGATAGTCGATGTTGTCCCAAATGACATCGGTCCAAAACTGTTTCACAATGCCGGCGATCATCGGTCCGCGCCAGATAACAGGCGTTTTCTCGTCATGGGTGAGCAGGTTGGAAGAGATAACTTGGATGCCGGTTTCGCTTTCCACTGGCAGCGCGCCATCCTCGTTGCCCGTAATTACCGTATGCAGGTTGAACATTTTGGGAATGGAAGGCCCGGTGATGTCGGCGTCCAGGATGCCCACGCGGTAACCCTTGCGGCGGAGGTGGACGGCCAGCAGGGAGGTGACGGAGCTTTTGCCCACGCCGCCCTTTCCGCTGACGATGCCGATGACTTTCTTGATATGGCTTTTAGGATGCGGATTCTCCCGCAAATCTTTTTTCTCGCAATTTTGCTGACTGCAATGGGAGCAGTCGTGATTACATTCTGACATGAAATTGAAGTTTAAAAATAGAGCGGCAAAGATACGGAAATAATCAACAAGAAGGGGTGTGTTTTGGCACACCCCTTTGTTTTAAAATGGAAGATCGTCCGTGTCCTGCGGCAGCGGCTCATACGTGGGCTCGGGTGCGGGTGGCTGCGGGGCTGCGGCCTGCGCATTGGCCACCTGGGTGACCACCGGGGTACTCTCCCCTTCGTTCTTGGAACCCAGCATGGTGAAGGTGCTGGCCTCTATTTCCGTGATGTAGCGTTTTGAACCGTTTTCGTCCCAGCTGCGCGTGCGCAACTTGCCCTCCAGGTAAATCAGCTTGCCCTTCGTCAGATACTGCTCGGCCTTCTCCGCCAGATTGCGCCAGCAGACGATGTTGTGCCACTCCGTATTCTCAATACGGTTTCCGTTCTTATCCTTGTAAATCTCCGATGTCGCCATCGTGAAGGATGCTCTCTTCGACCCTGTTTCAAAGGTCCTCATGTCGGGATCCTTACCTAACCGACCAATCAAAATAACTTTGTTAACTCCTGACATAATTTTGTGTTTTTAAATTTGCCGCAAAGATACAAAAAAATTTAATATAATAAAATATTTTTAAAAAAAAATTACTTTGATGGTAAATTTAACAATTAATTGTTAAATATGCATTTCACAAAAAAATTGTTTTTTACGCCATTTATAGGAAAAATTTCCCTTTTTTGTACTTTTGCTTCCTGCAAAAAAAAATCAGCACTAACAAATAACATGTTAATTATTAGAATTATAAAACCAAATGTAATATGAAAAAAATCAGTGTTTTCTTTCTTTTTCTCGCATTTTTTTCTGGAATATCGTTCCAGTCCAATGCCCAGGCTCCGTATAAACACAGCATTGGTGTAACGCTCGGTACCACGCAGGCCGTGTCGTACAAGACGTTCCCGACCGACCATTTCGCCATCCAGCTGGATTTGGGTACCAATTATTGTTGGGTGTATGGAATCCACACTTGGGCGTTCGAACTCGCCCCGAATTTCATGTACGAGGGTAGGCTGGCCGGCGGCTTGTATGGCTTCGTGGGCGGCGGCGGAAGTATCGGCTACAATTGGCAATCATTTTATTGGATACCGCGTGAAGGACAAAATGTACCTTGGGACAACACTGCCCCATATATAGTAAGCAAACATAATGGGAAAGCTGGATTGAACGGCTTTTTCGGATTGGAGTACAAATTTAATATTCCCCTCACATTGCAACTTGATTTCCGTCCGGGATACCGCTGCGTCTTCACCCGCTACTTTTCAGATCATATTTTCGATTGGGGTCTGAATTTAGGGGTGCGATATACGTTTTAATATCTGCGGATCTCGCGGATCACGGGGATAATATCTGCGTGGATCTTTGCGATTCGCGGACACGTTGCTCCTAAAGGAAATATTTTGTACTTTTGCACCCGCAAAACGGCCCCGTAGTTCAGCTGAATAGAACGTCAGATTCCGGTTCTGAAAGTCGTGGGTTTGAATCCCGCCGGGGTCACCAAAAAGTCGGAGAAAGCTCCGGCTTTTTTTATGCCAAAATAAAAATCTTTCAAGATTAACCGCCCTTTCGAACGGAATCCTGAAAGATTTTTCCCAATAAAGTAAAAGGAGATTCGGAGTTCCTATCTCTTCACGATTTTTCCGGTCTGATTACCGGCTTTCAGAATATAGATGCCGGACGGAAGGTCCTGCATGTTGATGCGTACTTGTGTGTCAGTGGCCACTCCCGACCAAACAAGTTGGCCAAAAGCGTTGCACAGCGTCACCGTTTCGCCCACAGGCACCTGATTGACATACAATGTGCTCTGGCACGGGTTTGGATAGGCTACGATAGATTCGGCGGGCGTGATGTCGTTCACGGAAGCCGGTGTCCATCCGTTCATGACGGCCACACCGCTGAAGTCGAAACCACCAGTACCATTATCCGTGAAATTAGTAGGATAGGGGTCGTTGATGATGTGTCCGTTCTTATCGACAGAGGCGTACATCGGATCAATGGTGCCCACTACATCCACGATGCGAACATGGGTGATGTTGTTGATATCCAGATTGCTGTATCCGGCCAGCTCGGCCAAATCAAACGGAGTTCCCCAGCCCACCATATATTTGCCGGCCAGGTTTTTCAGGTTGGTGGCGTCCACGCTGCCGGCATTGGCGATCTGCGTGGTTGTCTGTGTGTTGGATACGGACGGGAAACGGTAGAAGTGTACGCCGTCGGAGCTCACTTCCACGAAGGCCAGTTCCAGGAACGTGCTGTTCAAGGCATTCTCAAAGACGGCGAAATCATAACCTTCACCGTTGGAGATGGGCTGGTCGAAGGTAACAACAGCCACACCTTGATCGCCCAAGCTCACCACATCGGCGGTGGAGAGGCTGGAGGGTCCCACGCCGGCGTTCTCATTGCCGTAGAAAGCCTGCATCGTCGGATTGGCGATGTCGAGGAAGCCGCGTGTCACCGTACAACTGGTGGCCCAGCCCAGGATGGCCGGGTTGTCGAACTTGATGGCTTGGCAGCCGTCGGTGCCCACAACGCCGTCGAACGTTTCCGTAGAAGGAGCCGGCAAAGCCACTGGCAACACGGGATCCGTCCAGTAGGTCTGCCAGTAGTCGTCCATGATGCCGCACATTTCGTCGCCGAATTTGATAACATCGCCATTGGCCACCTTCTGTTGGTCATAGCCCAGCCATGCCATATAGCCATTGAGGTTGTACATCCACCAGTTGCCCTGCAGGCTCAGATGTTCGGTACCATCATTAAATTGGATGTCGTAAATCATGCCACCGCCGCCGGTATAGCTGAAGCGCGAGTCGTAGATGGCGATGGTTTGCAGCAGGTCGGCCACCAGGGCGCTGTCGCCGTCAAACATCACACCCCAAGCCTTGGTGGTGGAGGGATTGCACCAGTTCACGGCTACAATGGCAGCGTTTTCGCCGTTGCCCACCCAGTATTGGACGTCAAGCTCGTTGATGGTGGCGTCGGTGATGTTCGGGTCAAACGGGTAGTAAAGGCTGTCGCACGGTCCGCACACATCCCATGTGTCTGGGTTCCATTGTGTTATCTCTAAACAATCGTTATTGCCAAGGACATCCAAAGCACCACTCGGATAGGTGGGGCTATTGTTGTTGTAAAGCGTGTACATCATGTTGCCACCGGTGATCTGATGATTGTAGGTTCCATTATTATAACCTATAGCATTAATAAAAGAACTTCCTGCGGGAAGATTATACGTGAAGTTAGGATCTGCAGTAGCAATGGCGCTGAGCATATCGTTGATGGTGGCAGTGCCGTTGTGACGGTAACCATAGACGATGCCGACTGCTGCAGAACCGGTGTCGGCGGCACAGAAGAAGACAGTGGCCAACACCTCGTTGGTGCCGGTGCCCACCCAGAAGCGGACATCGTTGGCGGAAGCAGTGCGCGTACCACGCACGGGTTCATTTGTCTGCATGTAATGCCGCACCTGCTCGTTTTGAGCGGAAAGACCGAATGCTGCGAATACAAGCAATAAACACATAAATTTTCTCATACTTTTTAAAATTTAAAAGTTAAACAATACGTTAATGTGTCATTGCTTTGGGAAAAGAGTACGGAGAGAACCGTTGTCGGTATTTCTCGTGTAAGCCTACCTCCCGAAGCTGTTCACTAATCACGACTTCCGGCAGGTTTTCTGACTTGCCTTCCCTCAAACAGAACCTTCCCATTGAGCGGATCAACAGTGGTTTTCGGAGTGTCCGAGGCGGATGAAGGCTTACAGCAGCGGGTACTGTACAGGATTTGCACCTGTTTCCCTCACGCGGTCCCATCGCGGGAACCGTTCACCGGAAAATCGGCGGCAAAGATAGGATTTTTTGTTGAAATGCAGAAAAGTCGTATCTTTGCCAATTGTTTTTTTCTACTATGGATATTGAAAAATACTACGAAATCAAAAAGACGCTGCCAGATTCGGTGCAGTTAATCGCCGTTTCCAAATTCAAGCCGGCGGAGGACATTTTAACACTTTATAACGAAGGCCAACGGGCGTTCGGCGAGAACAAGGCGCAGGAGATGAAAGCCAAACATGAAATCCTGCCCAAGGACATCCAATGGCATTTCATCGGTCATCTCCAAACCAACAAGATCAAATACATCGCCCCGTATGTAACTATGATTCACAGCATTGACAGCGAGGCTCTTTTGGTCGAGGTGGACAAACACGCCCTGAAAAACGAACGTGTCATCCCTTGTCTGCTCCAATTCCATATCGCGGAAGAAGAGACTAAATTCGGTTTCTCGTTGGAGGAATGTGAGAAAATGCTCAATGGAGATGTTTTCAAAACCTTAAAAAATGTGAAAATATGCGGGGTGATGGGGATGGGTACCTTCACGGACGACATGAGTCAGGTGCGGCGCGAGTTCCAGCATTTGCATGAGATTTTCAATATTCTAAAACAACGCTATTTTGCCGATAATCCTGATTTCAAGGAACTCTCCATGGGCATGACCGACGACTATCCCATCGCCATCGAAGAGGGCAGCACCTTCATCCGCATCGGCAGCGCCATCTTCGGAGCGAGAAACTATGGAGTATGACGATGAACCTTGAACTTTGGCTATGAACTTTGAACTTTGACGATGAACTATGACAACGAACTATTAATTATTAATTGTTAATTGTTAACTTTATAATGAAACCCAAACTTTTCCTGATTGATGCGATGGGCTTGATTTTCAGAGCCTATTATGCGATGATAAAAAGCCCTCGATATACGTCCAAGGGGCTGAACACTTCCGCTATTCTGGGGTTTACCAATATGTTTTATGAAATCCTGAAAAAAGAGAAACCCACGCACATTGCGGTGGCGTTCGACACGGGCGCGCCCACGTTCCGCCACGCCGACTTCGAGAACTACAAGGCCAACCGCGAGGCCACGCCGGATGACATCGTCACCTCGGTGCCCTACATCCAGCGCATCTTGGAGGCCTTCCGTGTCACGATGGTGGCTATGGATGGCTACGAAGCCGACGATGTGGTGGGCACCTTGGCAAAACATGCTGAAATAGAAGGTTTTGATGTCTATATGATGACCTCCGACAAAGACTATGGCCAGCTGGTTTCCCCGAACATCAAGATGTACAAGCCCGGCAAGTTCGGGCAGCCGGCGGAAATCCTCGGGCCGGAAGAGGTCTGCGAAAAGTACAAAATCAACCGGCCCGAGCAGCTGATCGACATGCTGGGACTCTGGGGCGACAGCTCCGACAACATCCCCGGCGTGCCAGGTATCGGGCAGGTGCGCGCCCAGAAACTCTTGGCCAACTATGACACGATCGAGCAGATGTACGCCTGCAACCTCGACAAGGACAACGAAAAGACACGCACCCTCATGCTGGAATACAAGGAGCAGGCCTTCCTGTCCAAGCAGCTGGCTACCATTATGATAGACGTGCCCGTGGAGTACGATTTCGCCGACATGGCCTACAAGGGTCCCGACCCCGCCAAACTCAAAGCCATCTTCGACGAGCTGGAGTTCCGTGCCCTGTCGCAGCGCATCTTCACCGACCTGTCACTGCAGCCGCAGGCCCCGGCGGAAGTGGACCTCTTCAACCAAGGGGATGAAACCAGCCCAGAAATGTCATCCATTCCTCAGGAAAATATCCTGCCCGCCAAGATCATCCCCATCGAATCCATAGATCAACTACTGTCCCCTGATTACTGTCCCCTGGCCCCTGCTTTCTGCTATTTCGACTGGATCATGCAGGACGACAAGATAGCCGGCTTTGCCTTCGCCTTCGACGGCGATGCCGCCTACTATCATTTAGTGGAAAACGAACACCGTCATTATCAGAAACTTATAAACTGGATTTTTACCGAAAACCATACGGTGGTAACCTACGACAGCAAACCTACCTACAAATATCTGAAAGCCTTCCGTGTTGAACCCACGGTCAAGATTTTCGACTTGCAGATAGCCCATTACCTCATCCAGCCGGAAAACCGGCACGACCTGGACCGGATGGCCGCCTCCTATTTTTCTTACACTTTTCAAAACAGCAAAAAAGAAATTCAAGATATCGCCCTCGAGCGGATTTCCTGTTTTGTAAAACTTCATCCCATGTTGGAAAAAGAGTTGCAGGATAGTGAGTTGGTTCCTCTTTTTGAGCAGGTGGAGATGCCGTTGGTGCCGGTATTGGCCGAGATGGAGCGTACGGGCGTGCGGGTGGATCCTGTCACCCTGCAGCAGAACTCCGCCATCATGGATGCGGAAATCAAGACCTTGGAAAATCAGATTTACGACTATGCAGGCGTAACCTTCAACATTGGCTCTCCCAAGCAGTTAGGGGAGGTTTTGTTTGAAAAGATGGCCATCATCCACAACGCCAAACTGACCAAGAGCAAGCAATACCAAACTGGCGAAGAGGTGTTGTTGAAGATGGCGCACAAACATCCCATCGTGCCGCTCATCCTGGAATGGCGCAAACTCTCCAAGCTGAAGTCCACCTACATCGATGCGCTGCCGCAGCTCATCAATCCCAAGACGGGCCGCATACACTCCACCTTCACGCAGACCATCACCTCCACGGGACGTCTCAGTTCCGTGAACCCCAACCTGCAGAACATCCCGGTGCGCACGGAGCGCGGGCGTGACATCCGCAAGGCGTTTGTGCCCTCCGATGACGAGCATGTCATCCTGGCCGCCGACTATTCGCAGATTGAGTTGCGCATCGTGGCGCACGTGTGCGGCGACGAGCGAATGATTGAGACCTTCCGCCGCAATGAGGATATCCACGCGTCCATGGCGGCACACATCTACGGCGTGCCGCAGGATGAGGTGACCAAGGATATGCGGCGGGCGGCCAAGACCGTCAATTTCGGCATCCTCTACGGCATCTCAGCCTTCGGTCTCGCCGATCGGCTGCAGATTCCGCAGGCGGAAGCCCGCCAGCTGATTTCGGACTACTACCGCAGTTTCCCGAAAATCACCGATTATCTGAACAACACGCTGGACTTCGCCCGCGAGCACTTGTACGTGGAGACACTCCTCGGCCGCAGGCGTTACATCCGCGACATCAACGCGCAGAACGGCATCCTGCGCAAGGCGGCGGAGCGCAACGCCATCAACGCCCCTATCCAGGGCACCGCCGCCGACCTCATCAAAATCGCCATGATCAACATTCAGCACGACATGGACGAGCGGAATCTGAAAAGCAAAATGATCCTGCAAGTGCACGACGAACTGGTGTTTGATGCCTGCAAGGACGAGCTGGAAATCCTGAAACCCATCGTCCGCAACAGGATGAGCGGTTCCATGACATTGTCGGTGCCGCTGGATGTGGATATGAATGAAGGTGCCAATTGGTTCGAGGCTCATTAAAAAATACTATTTTTGCAACCCTAAAAAATACATAATGAAACCCTTAATCGCCCCCTCCCTGCTTTCCGCCGATTTTGGCCACTTGGAAAAAGATGTACAGATGTTGAACCGCTCACAAGCCGACTGGATCCACCTTGACATCATGGACGGTGTTTTTGTACCGAACATCTCTTTCGGGATGCCCGTCATCAAGGCTGTGCGCCAGCTGTCGGAAAAGCCGTTGGACACTCACCTGATGATTGTGCAGCCCGAACGTTACATTCATACGTTCAAAGAGTTGGGCTGCGACCTGCTAACCGTTCATTGGGAAGCATGCACGCACTTGCACCGCACCATTACCCAAATCAAGGAGGAGGACATGCTGGCCGGCGTGGCCCTGAATCCGCACACTCCGATTTCCAGTCTGGAGGACATCATCAACGAGGTGAACCTGGTGCTCATCATGTCGGTGAACCCCGGCTTCGGCGGGCAGAAATTCATCGAACGGTCGTTGCACCGCATCAGTGAGCTGCGCGAGATGATCGAACGCAACCATTCGGAGGCACTGATAGAGGTAGATGGCGGCGTAAACCAGGACAATATCGCAGCCATCGTGAAAGCCGGTGCCGATGCCGTGGTGGCCGGCAATGCCGTTTTCAAGTCCGAAGATCCGGAACTTACGATTCAAAATCTTAAAAAAACATCAAAATGAAAAAGACATCACTATTTGCTTTATGCTTCGCCCTGTTTTTGGGAACCTACGCTCAAACGGTCACCTATCAGGATATTCAACAGCAAAAATCTGCGAAAGAACTGACGGGACGAAATGGCGGTGATGAGATTTCTACTTATGTAGCTTCCAATGGTATCACCTATAAAAAAGGATCTTCCATCACCTACGGTTATCCTACCAATGGTAAGTATTATCTTTATTTCATGGATGTTACGGGTAGTTGGGTTGGTGCTTTGTCAGAAGAAAGCAACACCAATGCTTCCACTCATGCCGCCAATAAGGAGGTCTATGAGCGTGTTTCCAACCGTGCCGGCGGCGTGGCCACCATCAAGAAAATCATCTGCCAGCCGGTGGATCCCTTCAACCGGAAGACAAGCGGGTGCAAAATCTATCTCGTGCTGAACCGCGGTGGTCTGGCCTGCACCAATTTTGAAGAGGCTCTCGCCACCAGTGAAATTCTCACAAAAGTTAATCCTGACGATGCAGCTTCTGAAGCAGCCCTTCAGGAACTGAAGAAATGGAAGGAAAAACTCGACCTGCAGATCATCACGCAGGAGGAATATGACGCCAAGAAAGCGGAATTGATGAAAATGATTAAATAAAAAACATTATTTATGGCTACCGAGAAAAGAAGCACGGTTTACAGCATGTTCGTTATCGGATCCCTGTTTTTTGTCTTCGGATTCGTAACATGGTTAAACAACATTCTCATCCCTTACATGCGCACAGCCTGCGAGCTCGAGACGCAAGTGCAGGGTTATCTGGTGACATTTGCCTTCTACATCGCCTACTTCGTCATGTCTATCCCTTCTTCTTTTGTGTTAAAAAAGACAGGCTACGGCAACGGCATGGCCTTGGGATTGATTGTCATGGCGGTGGGGTGCATGATGTTCATCCCGGGAGCGCAGTTGCGCAGCTATCCCATCTTTCTCATCGGCCTGTTCCTGCAAGGCAGCGGGCTTTCGCTGTTGCAGACCGCCAGCAACCCGTATGTTACGGTGATTGGTCCGGTGGAATCCGCCGCCCGCCGCATGAGTGTGATGGGCATCTGCAACAAAGTGGCTGGCATGATTGGCATCTTGCTGCTTTACAGGGCTTTGTTTGCCGGCAAGGAACAACTTATCGAATCCATCAAGATGGCTGCCGACGGGCCTGCCAAGGAACAGATGTTGCAGCAGCTGTCCAACGGGGTTATCCTGCCCTATCTCATCATGACGGGCGTGCTCATCGCGTTAGTGTTGTTCATCAAGGCTGCCAACCTGCCAGAAATACAAGAAGAAGAGGAGAGTGAGGAGAGCCAGAGGAGCATCTTCAGCTTCCCCTATATGTGGTTGGGCGTGTTGGCCATCTTCTTCTATGTGGGTGCGGAAGTCATCGCCATTGACACGCTCATCGGCTACGGCGACTTTTACGGCATACCCACGGAGATATCCCACTATTTCGGCGTGTATGCGCTTGTGGCCCTGTTGGTTGGGTACATTTGCGGCATTATCTTCGTGCCGAAATTTATTTCCCAGCGCACGGCCCTGATTATCCAGTTGTGCACAGCCACGCTGCTTACGGTGGTGGCGTTGTGCACGCACGGCCTGGCCTCCATTGTGGCGATTATCTGTCTGAGTTTCGCCCATGCCATCATGTGGCCTGCCATCTGGCCGTTGGCTATTCACGATTTGGGCGGGCACACCAAGTTTGCCTCCGCGTTATTGGTGATGGCCATTGTGGGTGGGGCTGTTATGCCACTGATTTACGGTAGATTAGCTGATGTTTCTAACCCGCACAACGCCTACGCCATCCTGTTTGTCTGCTACGCCTATATTCTCTTCTTCGCCACGGTGGGGTGTAAGATCAGACGGAAGGGTTGAGGTGTTGCTGTGAGGAATTCCCCAATCGAAAAATATACCTTTGTTCTTGTCTTTGTTGGCATTTTTGTAAAATAGAAATTCTTTAAAAGCCTAATATTATGAAAGATAATTTATTGAAACGTTTCACAAAGTACATCTCCTATGCCACTACCTCTGACGAGTCGTCCGAATCGTATCCGTCCACCAAAGCCCTGCTGGATTTCGGTGATGTGATGGTAGAGGAGCTTAAAGCCATCGGGTTAACTCAAGTGGAGAAGGACCAGTACGGCTACGTTACGGCGTTGTTGCCCGCCAACACGACGGAGGCCCAGCCTACCATCGGCTTCATCGCCCACATGGACACTGCGCCCGATATGCCCGGCATCTCAGCACCCCGGATTCTTGAGAATTACGATGGCAAGGATATCATGCTGGATGCGGAAACGAATACGGCCCTGACGCTGGCTGACTTCCCGGAATTGGCTGATTATAAAGGCCAAACGCTGTTGGTTACAGATGGTAAAACGCTGTTGGGCGCTGATGATAAAGCTGGCATGGCAGAGATTATGTGTGCCATGGAATACCTGTTGCAACATCCGGAAATCAAGCACGGTCCCATCAAGGTGGCCTTCACCCCGGATGAGGAGATTGGACAGGGCGTGAAATATTTCGATGTGCCCAAGTTCGGCTGCGATTATGCCTACACGATGGACGGTGGTGCCATTGGCGAGCTGGAATATGAGAACTTCAACGCGGCTTCGGCGGTCATCAAGATCCAAGGCCGCAACATCCATCCGGGTTATGCCAAGAATAAGATGGTGAACTCGCAGCTCATCGCGATGGAGTTCAACAGCCTGCTGCCGGAAAACGAGCGCCCGCAATACACACAGGATTACGAGGGCTTTTTCCTGCTTATTCATATGGAAGGCACGGTGGAACAGAGCCAGATTAACTACATCATCCGCGACCACGATAAAGCTAAATTCGAGGCTAAAAAGCAAATGATTCAGCAGATTACGGATTTCTTGAATGTCAAATACGACAACCGTCTCACCTGCGAAATCAAGGATCAATATTACAATATGCGGGAAAAGGTGGAGCCGGTATTCTATGTGGTGGAACGTGCCGTGAAGGCGATGGAGAAGGCAGGGATCACCCCTAAGGTGCAGCCGATCCGTGGTGGTACCGACGGCGCCAACCTCTCGTTCCGCGGCCTGCCCTGCCCGAATATCTTCGCCGGTGGACATAATTTCCACGGAAAATACGAGTATGTGCCGCTGGAGTCCATGGTCAAGGCTACGGAGGTGATTGTTAATATTGCCCGTGTGGACTAACCGAGCTTCAAAAAGCCGTTGTCATCGAACAGGTCGGTTACATCCTGACCGTCCTTGAGGTGGCAGGCATTCAAACCGCAAAGTTTCGCTCCCTCAACATGTTGCGGGGAGTCATCAATAAAAAGGGTTTCTTCCGGATGGAGTTGGTTTTCTTCCATAATCCGAAGGAACCCTTCTTTGTTGGGTTTGCGCACGTGCATCAATTGCGAAAAATAGGTTTTCTCGAACCATTTTTCAAAAATATCATAGCCATACTGCTGTCTCATCTGTCGGTGGAACGCCTCATAGTTCAGCGCATTGGTGTTGCTGAAGAGAAACAGCCGGTAATGCGGGTGCAGGCGGGCCAGCAGTTGTTCGTGTTCAACAGGAAAATCGATGAGGATGGCGTTCCAGCAGTCCGCTATTTGCGCCTCTGTGAGGGGCACGTCGGTGAGCGAGCGCACGTACGAGAAGAAATCCGCTACGGGAAGCAGGCCCACCTCCCATTGGTCCATGATGTCGTTCTGATGTTTTTTGGAGTATATCCGCTCAAAATCCGGAACGCCGCAGGCGGCAAAAGCTTCGGCGATGTTCTGATACCGGATCCGATAGAGAACACCGCCGAAGTCGAAGATTATGTTTTTGATTGTCATAGAGTCCGTTGGTCGTCTTATTTGCCGATGATGGCGGCCAGCTCGTCTACGCCCTTGGGCAGGTGCGGACCCAGCACGCGGTGGCCGGTTTCCGTTATCAGCAGGTCGTCTTCGATGCGGATGCCGCCGAAGTCGCGGTATTTCTCCACCACATCGTAGTTGATGAAGTCGGCGAACTTGTTCTCTTTCTTCCAAATGTCGATCAAATGGGGGATGAAGTAGATGCCCGGCTCGATGGAGACCACGAAGCCCGGTCTCAGCTCGCGTGCCATGCGCAGTGATGCCCAGCCGAAAATGTTGCTCGGGCGCACGGTCTCGTCGTAGCCCACATGAATCTGGCCAAGGCCTTCCATGTCATGCACATCCAAACCGATTTGGTGGCCCAGTCCGTGAACCATGAAGAGGGCGTGTGCACCCAGTTCCACAGCCTCTTTCACATCGCCTTTCATCAGACCCAAGTCTTTGAGGCCCTGTGCGATAACCTCGCAGGAGAGGCGGTGCAGCTCTTTGTTGTACATGCCGGGGTGTGCGGCGTCGATGGCGTCCAAGTTGGCTTTCAGCACGATTTCGTAGATTTCCTGCTGTTTGGTGGTGAACTTGCCGCCGATGGGCAGCGTGCGCGTGTAGTCGGAGCAGTAGTTCATCAGCCCTTCGGCACCGGCGTCCATGAGGAGCATGTTGCCCTCTTGGAGGATGCCGTTGTGCAGGTGGTTGTGCAGCGTCTCGCCATGTTGGGAAAGGATCACTGGGAAGGAGATACCGTTGCCGTAGGAGAGCGCGATGCCCTCGGCGAGGCCGGCCAGCTCGCGTTCCGACTCGCCCGGCATACAGCGGCGCATCACCGCCGTGTGCATCTTCACACCGATCTCGCAGGCTTTGTCCATCTCGTCAATTTCGCACTGTTCCTTGGCGGAACGCAACGCCACAATGCCCTTGATGAGCTCTAAGGAAGCCGCCTCGCGGATGTTGTTCACGTTGATGCCCGTCAGGTTGGACAGCCATATCTGGTTGTCGCCGCGATACATAGGGGTGAAATGCACCTTGCGGCCCTTGCTCTGGGCCTCCTGGATGTATTCTGCCAATTTGCCTAACGGCATCGTGTCGGTCACACCCACTTTCTCAGCCAGTGAGGCGATGGTGGGCTGGTCACCCATCCAGATGATATCGTCGATGGTGAAGTCGTTGCCGAAGATGATGGACTTGTGCGCGTCAAAGTCGATGACGGCGGCAATGTCAGCGATGGAGAGGCCGAAGAAATAGAGAAAATCACTGTCCTGACGGAAGTTGTACGTATTGTCGGGATAGTTCATCGGTGCTTCGTGGTTGCCTAGGAAGACGGCGATGCCGCTGCCCACCGACTGAGTGAGCTTGTCGCGGCGGTTTTGATAAACGGAAGGTTGGAATAAAGGGTTCATTATAATTGGATTTTAAAACACAAATTGTTATGTTGTCAGATGGCAAATTTTGATTTGCAGCCGCAAAAATACTCAAAAAAACGATACGGGAAGAAGGGTAAGAAACGCAGAAAGGCTGGAAACGGCATTGTTGTTTTTCATCAAGCATTCATAAAATGTTTACAAGAATCACCCTGTTTTTTTCCGAAGATCCATTTCCAAATCAAAAAGCATACATCGCAGAATATCAAGCTGTTCCACGGAATAGTTTTCAAAAGCAGTGCTTCGGGAATACCATTCTGGCAAAAGATCGGGAATCCAAAGTGTCAGATTGTCAAACAGGGCTTCTTCATCCCGCATCGGGTTTTCTTTGTATTTCTGTCGTAAAAACTGCAGGATGCGCAGACCATCGGCTTTCTCGTGAAACGCCTGTTCAAAATGGGGCAAATCTTTCACATTCTGACGGATGGATTGCCAGATGTCTGTTTGGTTTTTGGCAACTGTTGTGCTGGTGTTGTTGTTTTGAAGAAAATGTAAAAAATCCGTATCTATATGATGATCAAATAGTTCAGAAATATAATGATAGGTTTCTTCTATAGATTGAAATAGTGAATGATGGTAGATGGGGTATGCCGACCAGTTGCCATTCACCCCTTTGATGATGGCGGGCCCGGTGCCGAAGTCCACCCGGTCAGACGGGCGGGTGGCGGGAAAGACGCTCTCTTCATTATAAAGTCCTATGGGTGCCATCTTACGGAATTTCTGCATCAGGTAGAAGTCTTCGCCGCTTTTCAGCGGGGTGATGCCGCCAATTTTCCGGAGGGCATTGGCCCGCATGGCGATGGCGGATCCTAATGCGGTGAATCCGTAGGGCGACCCGATGCAGAGGAGATTGATGGCGTAGTTGCGCATGTAGAATTCGTAACGCAGGATAGCGCGGTCGGTGGGCTCGTTGCCTGCGAGCGGGTGATAATAGGGCACGGCGAGGGCCGGAATGTCCGGGCGGCGGGCGAAGGTATGCCGAACGGAAGCCAGATAGTGGGGCGAAATACGCGTGTCGGCATCCAGGCTGACAATGATGTCCTCGCTCGCCGCCACGCTTAAAATTGTATCAAACAGGGTTTTACGCGCCCATCCCACGCCCGAGTGTTTGTCGTCCCAGCCGTTTCCTTTGGAGGATTTGTCTATAATATGCAGGTTGGGCAAAGGAAGTTGCCGCAAATAGTCCAACAGTTGCGCATTATGTTGGCAAATGACCGTTTTGTCCGATATTTGCCAGAAGGATTCGGGTTGGTTTACGCACACATAAATATAGAAGCGTCCAGCATCTTGCTGTTCAGCAAGGTTTTGGAGAGTCAGCGGCAATTCTTGCCACTCATCCATGGCCGGGATGGCCACATAAATGTCGGAATTGTCCATCACTTGACGGTGACGACCACTTCGCGGGTACGGATGGCCTGCTCCCAGTTTTCGCGGGCATAGACGAATTTCAAGGTCTGTTTGCCCTTTTCTTTGGCCTCAAATTTCCAGAACAGATGAGAGGAAGCACCTACCATGCCCACTGGTGCGTTACTTTCGTAACGTCTGTCCTGCGGGGTTACCACTTTCAGTTCCGACTCGTTGGTCAGCTGCCACCAGAATCCCGTAGAGGCATTGGTCAGAAACTCAATTTCAAAGGATTGGCCCTTTTTCAAGGTCACCTCGTTGGTCTCCCGGTCAAGAATTACCATCTTTTTTTGTGAGGAACAGCCTGTAAGAATGAGCAATAGGGTGCAGATAAGCCATACTTTTTTCATAATGGTTCGGTTTTTACGCGGCAAAGATACAGTTTTTTCAATCTGTCCCAACACGGCATTTTGCTAACCATTATTTCCCTGTTGAGAAACAGGCCGTCAGGTCTGCCGGGATTGGTGGCACAGACTGTTACATTAGCTTGTGGTTATGTGTGCGGAAATCTTTGGGCGAGCAACCCGCGTGACGCTTGAAGAACGTGCCGAAATGGCTCTGGTTCTGGAAGTCGAGGCGTTCGGCGATTTGCTGAATGGGTGTTGCTGAGGTGGACAGCATCACTTTGGCTCGTTGCACGAGTGCCCGTTCAATACAGGATCTGGCTGTGAAACCTAATGTCTGCTTGACCGTATTGGCCACATAGCGCGTGGTGAGACACATCTTGGAGGCATACCAATCGAGGGAGTGGTGTTGGTGACAATTGCCATCGACCAGTACAAGGAATTGACCAGTTATCTCTTCACTACGGGGAAGTTGCGCCTGCGTAGGTTCATCTTCATAACAATCAGAAAGACAGAATATCAACGAGTTGAGGAGATATAATGCCGCTTTGCGATTTTTATCTTCCATCATTTCTCGTATCAATTCCATATAATGTGCCATCTCTCGTGTTTTTCTCTCACTCATTTGCCAAGTGGGATGCATATACACGTGTGCGAGTTGCGACAGCGAGAATGGAGAAGTCAATTCTTTAGCCATTTTGGGTGAAAACGATAGGATATACATTTCCACAGTAGTGGCTGATGGTTCCGGACGCTTCAGCAAAAAGTCCGGTGAAGTGAAATAACCGCTGTTGGCTGATAATTCATTGACCTTGTTGTTGATATTCACCTTACAAGTACCGGCAGTTATCACCTGTAAAGTATAGGTGGTAGGGAAGAAATAGTGTTCCGGAACAATATCCTCTATCCGTCCGGAAAATTTCATAACACTAAAATCCTCCACTATAGTATCCCCTGGGATAAAAGCCCGCCATTTGAATTGTGAGAAATCAATGATTTCAAGTTTGTTCTCGTCTCGTATTTCCATATTAATCAGATGTCTTTTTTGTTACCTACGGATTAAAACAATTTGCGTGCAAAAATAAAACATTTTTCAATATGTACTAATTCATTTTAGTAGAATTAGAACAATTTTCCCATCATTCAGGAGTATTATACATTGAAAAAGAACGTTATTATTACAGTTATAAATGAAAAAGCCTGTAATTATATAATCTTCAAAATAGAACAATTATGAAAATCTTATTCGTTATCGACAGTTTTTACACGACCAACAATGGCACCTCCATTTCCGCCCAGCGTTTTGCGGGGGAGCTTCGTCGCCGTGGTCACGAGGTGAAAGCATTGTGTTGGGACAGTCCAACCAACTCTACAACTGAAAATCTGACAGACGGTGATTTCCGTACGGCGAAATTCCACATGCCTGTTTTCCAACCGCTGATGAACAAGCATGATTTCAGTTTCGCATACAACGATACAGCCATCGTGCATGCTGCGTGTGACTGGGCAGACATCGTCCACATCTTTGTGCCTTTCGGTATTTCAATGGAGGCTGTCAAGTACTGCAACAGGGTAGGGAAACCTGTCACGGCTGCCTTCCATATACAGCCGGAGAATATGACTTCTTCGGTCAGTATGGGAAAAGTGAAATGGTTTAACGAACTGTTCTATCGCTCTTTCCGCAAGAACATATACAACCGTGTGCGTCATGTTCATGTTCCTTCAAGATTTATGGGCGATATGATTGCAGAGCGCGGCTACACGGCCAAGATTTATCCCATTTCTAATGGCATCCAGGACGCATTCATGGAAGCAGGGGAAAGAAAAGCAAAGGGTGAATGGGTACAGACGAAGGGCAAGGATTCCCTAATAAAGATTATGATGATTGGACGTTTGAGTCAGGAGAAACGTCAGGATGTGATTATCAATGCAGTTAAATACAGCAAATATGCTGACCGTATTCAATTGGTGTTTGCTGGACGAGGCCCCGAGTATGACAAATATGTAGAGCTGGGGAAAGACCTCAAACATCAACCGCAATTCGTGTATGTAGGACGAACCGAACTGATCAAGCACCTGTTGGAAACGGATTTGTACGTGCATGCATCGGACATGGAGAGCGAGGCAATCAGTTGCATCGAGGCGTTTGCCACAGGCCTCGTTCCTATTATCGCCAACAGCCACGTGAGTGCCACGCCTCAGTTTGCCTTGGATGGTCGCAGTCTGTTCATGCCTGGTGACCCGAAAGACTTGGCGCGTGCTATTGATTACTGGCTTGACCATCCCGAAGAGAAGGCCCGTATGGAAGAGCAGTATCGTCAATCCGGTCGCAATTACAGCCTCGCCGCGTCAGTGGCGAAGTTTGAACAAATGTTGGACACAGAGATACAAGAACAAAAAAGTATTGATTTCCAACTTCTCACGCCTATTGTAAAATCCCGTAGTCAAAACATATTGCGCAGAGTGTCAGCCCTTTGGTCTATGTTTATGTAAGAATTGGCAAATTATGAAACGTGTTCTGGAAAGGTATAGAAACTGTCTGCTGCTTATGCTTTCATTGTCTCTTTTTCTACTGAAAGTTCAAGCACAGCAAATCCCCCATCTCCTTTACAATAATGATGGCTCTGTTACTTTCGTTCTCAATAAGCCTGAAAGTAGGCGTGTACGGGTGTATTGCGACTGCGCCCTGCGAAACGACAGATACAACATCAGAAAAGAGAATTTACAGTCTGCCCGTATGAAACGGGATAGCATCGGTGTATTTACCTTTACAACATATTCACTTGCCCCAGAAATCTATACTTATCAGTTTAAAACAAAAGGAAAACGTTTTGTGGATCCCACCAATGCGGACTCCGTTCGGGTACTGAACACCAAACGAAGTGTGTTTGTGATGCCAGGCTCTTGCTTGTCTGATTTATGCCTTAATGATTCACTGCAAGGTAGAACAGAATTCATCCAGTTTGAAGACTCTGTTTGCGGAAAGACAAGACGCATAATCGTTTACCTGCCACCGGATTATGACAACAGCGAACAAACCTATCCTGTACTTTATCTTCTACATGGTATCAACGGGTACGAAAAGGCATGGCAAGACAAGGGGCGGGCAGTGCAGATGGTGGACAAACTGATCCAACAAGGCAAAACCGTTCCTATGGTTATGGTGATGCCTGATGTCAATCCTCGAAAACTCATCGGACAAAAAGAGAACATTGGTATGTTGCAAAACCTGCTTCAATACGGAACTTGGCTTCATCGCGATTTTGAGCACGCTTTCCTGCGGATGGACAGTCTGTTGTCTGATCATTATCGTATATCCTCTGACAAAAGCCTGCGGGCTGTCGCTGGCTTGTCCGCAGGTGCCACGCAGTCCTGTAATCTTGCCAATATGTATGAGCAGCATTTTGGATATGTAGGTCTATTTTCTCCGGTCGTACATCGGAAACATCTGCCGACAAACCAGAACACCATCTATTGGATTGGCTCTGGTAAAGTGGATATTTTCCATTCACAAAGCCTGCGATTTGTCAAGGAATTACAAAGACGACAGATTCGATATGTTTATTATGAAACCCAAGGAGGCCACACTTGGCGTAACTGGCGTATGTATCTTTCAGAATTTATACAATATATTTTTAAAAACAATCAATTATGAATAGGTGTAAAATTTTAAAATTCAAAGTGTTAACAGTTGTTCTTTTCTCAATTTCAACACTTTTGGCGCAAGAGAGGGTCGAATATCTGCCCTACGGTAAGATGGACTCTTGGACGGTACGGTACATCAAAGAGTCTATCTTGTTAGGCGGAAAGACCCGTGCCTTGTACGTCATCGCCAAGACAGACACTATCCGTCAAAACAAGCCGTACCCGTATGGGAAGAATGGTTCGCCGTGGGGAACGAGCAATGCCTACGCCAAGGTGTGCGGCGTGGAGAAAGCCGCGGTGTCGGTCACGCCGGAACGACGCGGGAACGGTTACTGCTGTCGCCTGGAAACAACGCTGCATAAGGTTACGGCCATTGGGATTGACCTCAAGGCCTTGGCAACGGGCAGTATGTTCACTGGCCGGCTTATTGACCCCGCGACTTTGGAAGGTGCCAAAAACCCTATGAAAGCCATCGACATGGGGATTCCCTTTACAAAACGCCCAGAAGCTTTAATGCTTGATTACAAAGCTTTTATACAACAGGGAAAGGATATGGTCCATGCGACAGGAGGCACCAAAGTGACTACGAAGAAAGGGCAGGATGCTGGCGAGATTGTGCTGCTTCTGCAATACCGTTGGGAGGATGCAGATGGAAACATTTTCGCCTACCGTGTCGGTACGGCTTCGGAACGTATCACCCAGAGTGTCCCCAACTGGCAGAACAATCATCGCTTGCCTATCCGCTATGGGGACATTACCGGTTCACCTGATTATAAACCATGGGAAAAGCTTTCCAAAGACCGTTTTATGGCCTGTAATTCCAAAGGGAAGATGGTACCGATTCAAGAGGTGGGTTACAGGACAGATGTGACGCCCACACACCTTATTCTGCAAATATCTTCCGGTTGTCAAGAACCTTATACGGGATGCCCGGGCAATGTGGTGTGGGTGGACAATATTCGGTTGGAGTATTGATGTAAGCTGCCCCGCTTCTCCATATAGTCCCGCTGCGCCATTACATCCACCAATATCGGATTCCGCCTGTCGGATGATACGTCTTCAATGTCAAGGTCTTGTTACGTTTTTTTTTGTAAATATTTCAATGTAAATCATTGATTATCAATTATGTTTACAATTAAAAAAACACAAAGTTCACAATTTTGTGGTCCACAAATTTGTGAACTTTTCAGAAATGTTGTATTTTTGCAGCTGAAAATAATATTTCCAGAACGATGAAGAAAGCTTTTGTATATGGCATCGCCGTTGAAGGTGAGAATTTTACGGACCGTACTGCGGAAACCAAACGGCTGAAACGGGATTTCGAAAACGGCCAAAATGTGGTGCTTATCTCCCCACGCCGTATGGGAAAAACCTCGCTGGTGAGACGAGTGATTTCACAGGTAGATACTGCCAAGATATCCGTTGTGCACTTTGACATCTACGATTGCCGAACGGAATATGAATTTTACAATAAACTGGCAACGGCGGTACTGAAGCAGACCTCTGGAAAAGGGGAACAGATGCTCCGCAATATCAAGGAGTTTCTGATGCGCCTGACGCCCAAAATCTCATTCAGTGTAGATCCTGTCAACGAGATGTCGGTGTCGTTGAGCATTGCTCCTGATGATTATTCTCCAGAGGAAATACTGCAGTTGCCGGAAAAAATAGCGCATAAGATAGGGAAGCACATTGTTGTGTGCATTGATGAGTTTCAGCAGATCGGAAATTTCCCCGACTCATTAGAGGTGCAGAAGCGGATTCGCGGTGTGTGGCAATTGCAACAGGATGTGTCCTATTGCCTTTACGGAAGCAAGAAACACATGCTGACCAAATTGTTCCAAAGTAAACGTATGCCATTCTATCAGTTTGGGGATATTCGCTTCCTTCAACCCATAGCTTTAGACGACTGGATTCCCTTCATTCGAGACAAATTCGAGGCAAACGGACAGTCAATCAGTGATGAACAGATCACAAGGATTTGCGAAACGGTGGAGTTTCAATCCTCGTATGTGCAGCAGCTGGCGTGGGAAGTGATGCTGTGTAGCGATGCGGTGGTGAGCGATGCGGCAATGGACGAAGCCGTGAACGATCTGATCAACCAGAATTCGACACTTTTTCTGCAACAGACGGAAGGTCTTTCCTCCTACCAGATGAATTTCCTCAAGGCACTTGCAGCGGGTGAGACGGGTGATTTCACCTCGGCAGCAATCCTAAAGAAATACAACCTGGGATCTAAATCAAACATTAGCAGGATACAGGAAACATTAATAAAGAAGGAACTGATAGAGAAAGCGGGGCGCAAGGTAACTATTGCCGACCCGGTTTTCCGCTTATGGATGCTTCGTGAAAACTCTAATTCGCTGACATAATAGATTCTTACGGGCGCAGGCTTGAGTTGCGGCTTTTTGTATGCCTGCAAAATACGCACAATTAGTTAAATGAACACACGGTGTATGGGTTGGCAGAATGATGCCTTCTTATTGTTTCGGTGCATTTTTTTAGGAGGAAAAATGCACGGGGGATGTTTCGTACTTTGTTCAAAAAGCAAACAAATCGTCTAATATGAATATCTTTTGGAATATTCCATAATACTTTATGAAAATTAGTAATACCGTATTTTGCAGCGGCTGCACAGTTTCCCTTTCTCGTAACGGTGCGTCCAGTTGCCGTGTTGGTCGTAGCGGTAGCTGAACAATGTTTTATTATAGTCAAACGTGTCTAACCGTTTTGAGCAACAATTTCCAAGTTCGTCACCCTGGGCGTTGAGCACAGTGGCATCCAGAAAACCAAACCCCTGATATTCATAATACACATTGTGCTCGTCATCATAAACGGTGACTTGGCAATGATTTACTGTGTATCCGTCATCGGAATCAATCCACAACACTTCACGACCAAGACTATCGTATTGAAATAGTCTGCATCCTGCCCGGAAAATGGCTAAACGTTCTCCTTCGGGGGAAAGCACCACACGACAACTGGATGTGGCCATGGCAACGGTGTCACATCCGGCCGCAAGCGAATTCCAAACCCGACCTTCAAAATAGAGTTCCTGACAATGGCAGGGGGCTGAAAAACGATAAAGCGTGACACTATGGAGCGTGTCGTTGCAATAGACAACCTCCTGAGAAACGTGACCTTGGGCGTATTCGTAATGCTCGTCAACATAAACTTTTTGGCCATCTTGACGGATTCGATGATGCCGAAAGCGAGAAATGGTGCCATCAGGGTTGAAGCTAATCTTCACTTTTTCCTTGTCAACATCATTGATTGTCAGTTTTTTGACCCGTCCATTGGGATTCCGCCAGTAGTAAATGTAAACATTGGACCTGACAAGTTCATCCTTCAAGGGTGTCCGGCGCGGTTCACGGTTCAGACTCTGCTCCATCAAGCGCAAATCTTCCGCAATCGAATCGCCACGGTTGCGCAAATAGACCTGAATACCTGTCACACTGTCGGCAACAAACGGAAGATGGAGAAACGCCTCGTTTTCTTTTTCCGACCAAGTGTCCACTTCACTATCGCACGAATAACGCCACTCATACTCCCACCTTTCTTTTTCTTCTTGCCGACTTTTCTCCTGTTTTTTAACCCATCGTTCCTCCTTTTGCCGTTCTTTTCGCAACATTTGCTGATAGTTCACCTTTTCCCCTCTGACATAATGATAATAGCAGCGCAAAATCACACCCGACATATCATCCGGATGGTGGATTCCCTGTTCATCGAAATAGGTCGCCAGACGGGAACCTGCCCAAAGCCCCCAGTTGTTGCGTATCCACATGCCCACTGCGAAATGTGTCCGCGACAAGAAATCTTTCTCTTCCAACGACCGTATCAACTCTTTGTTTTCCGATGTCAGAATGGAGTCCAGTTGCCGCATACAATCGGGCAAGTCCACCGGGACATAGACCGATTTCGACGAATCCGACTGTTGGTCAGTATTTTGCGCCGCGCCAAACATTGGAATGGTCATCACGAAAAGCAACACCGCCCAAAATTTAACGGTGGGAAAAGGCTTGTTCGAAATAGTGGTCATCTGAATAGAATTTTAACGGCAAAAGGACAAAGGACTTCTATTATTCACTGCTTCGCGTTGCCGCCGATTTTGATGCGAAGTCCATCAAACAATAAGACAGGCAAACAACGTTGCAAAATTATAACATTTTCTATTATTAAGATGCAGAAAATCAAAAAGGTTGCAGTTTGTCGTGTTTTTTTTCCTTTGTTGATTCATTCCAAGACATAGATTGCCCGCAGACCTAACGGCCTGCGAAAAAACATACGTAATCCCGCATTTCTACCGAGCCCTTCAGCCCTAACGGGCTGATTAGCACGCCAAAGTATTCCACCGTGTTCGTCACGAGCACAGCAATCAGGAGCTGATCAAGCAGTTCTCTCAGCAAAGTATTCCCCATGTCTGTCATAAGTTGGCATCCTTATAGAAACGAAATCCCTTATTTCTCACAAATGTGGACGTTGGCAGGCCGTCAGGTCTGCCGGAGTCGGTAGCTCAAAAGGGTGCGAGGTTGGTTCGCACGCCGTAGGTGTGCGGGGCGTTATCTCATCCACCCATCTACGCGGAATATCTTCTCTGCCAGCTTCTTCTCTTGATGCGTTACCGCATCAAGATGCCACACCTCCACACGAGCTGCATAATAATGTTCAAAGTCGCCTTCATAGATGGTGAATCCTGTTCCTTGATTGTGTTCTATGCGCCCAAAAGTGGTATGATTGGACACGTATGTTTTTGTTCGTTTTTTTATTTGCTCGTACGATAGCGGTTCGTTTTTGGTAACTTCAAAAAGACGCAAGTAGAGAATCCCGTCGGGGAGCTCAGGATAATAGAAATCCCAATCGTATAAGCCAGTGTTGCCATAAAGCATCAACCACGAATTGGTATCACATTCCGTTACAGTACTATCGCGGTTAGGTAACGACTCCCCAAAAGGTACATTGCCAGGTATGCTATATTCCAAATTGGATGGGATGGGATGTCTTTCAGCATAATAGGTAGGGGCCGACTGGGCTGCCATACCATAAAAGAATAGCCATGCAAATAACACCACAACACCGAGTATCGAAACCAACAGACAGGTCACTGCCCGTCTGTAACATTTCATTTTGAAATCTCTTACTATAATCGCTACTGTTATAACCCCAACAGCCAACACCGCCAGCATAGTAATCCATTCCATAATAAGTCCAACATAGTATGACCATATATGGTCTTCACTTGCAAAAAGCAACACAGTATCAATAAAAAGCAATAGCAATACCACAAGCGGCAATCGCCACCAATAGAGAGCCATACGTTCCCAAAAATTATCTGTCATACGTTCCTCAAATATCTTTTATTAAGTATATTGTTCCCTTTGTAAACAAGAATTATTCTTGCAACTTTTTCCCCTCCTCCGTGAGCACATACCGCTGCGTAGGACTGTTGGGTGAATGAGGATAGAAGCTATCCATCTGTCAGATGTTTTCCAACATTCTCTTAAATTCTTCTTCTGTTGGCAGATAGAGCTTATAACGCGAGGCGAATATCTGTTTTCCCTCGTTTAACACTGAATACTTGACAATGGCTTCGCTTTTCTGCGAACAGAGAATGATGCCAAGTGTCGGATTATCATCTGGAGTCTTGTAAAGTGCATCGAACATGCGGATATAGCTGTCCATTTGCCCAACATCCTCATGTGTGAGTTTCCCCAGTTTCAAGTCAATTAGCACATGGCACTTCAGTATGCTGTGATAAAATACCAAATCAATGTAGAAATCGTCATCATCATAACGCATCCGTTTTTGACGAGCCACGAAGCAAAATCCGCGGCCCAATTCCAGCAAAAACTGCTGCAGGTGATCGATTAACGCCTGCTCCAAGTCATTTTCACGCAGAGTTGGATATTCTTTCAAGTCAAGAAACTCCAACACAAAAGGGTCGCGGATAAAATGTTGCGGAGCGAGTTGCGCCATTTTCTCCTTTGCCTCATCAACAACAGGCGCTTTCTCTTTGCTTGCCAACAGGCGTTCATAATAAAGCGTGGATATTTGCCGATCAAGTTGTCGCGTACTCCATACGCTTTCTGCCGCTTCGTTCATATACCATAATCGAGCTTGTTCATTTTCAACGCTGAGAAGTCGGCGATAATGCGACCATGTCAATTCGTGACGCAGTGTGTCACGAATTGGAAAACTCCTGTAAAACAATCGCATATAACGAAGGTTGCTTTCATCGAAGCCTTTGCCAAACTCGGCGGTCAGTCTCCCTGCCAATTCTTTCAAAACCCCTTTGCCGTATTCAGCCCTTGCAGCACCTTGCAGTTCGTTTTCAACTATCTGCTGCCCAATCAGCCAGTAACTTTCCACCATTGCAAAGTTAATAGCTGTGTATGCCCTTTGCCGAGCCGAAGCCAGAATTGACCTCACATTGGAATACAACTCTTCCATATTTTGTTGCTGTCCTACTTCTAATGTATTTTCCATCTTTTCTTTCATTGCTTTGGACTGCAAAAATACAACTTTTCTTACTTGAAACGAGAAGCCGGAGGTTGGTCACTGTGCAATATCAGCGCATTATTTTGGACATAAAAAAAACCTCACAACTGTGAGGTTTCGTTGGCGGACCGGACGAGACTCGAACTCGCGACCCCATGCGTGACAGGCATGTATTCTAACCAAACTGAACTACCGATCCGTTTGTCTGAATGACGGCGCAAAAATACACTTTTTTTGTTTTGCTTGTGTTATTTTAAAAATATTTTTTTAAAAACACCAAATTGTTTATATACAATATGTTATGAATTAAAAACGCCAGGTAAGACCAAAATAGTAGAGGAATGGAAGTTGGTAGATGATGTCGTTTGTGGTTCGATTTACGTAGAAAACGTTTTTATAGTTATACACATTGGAGAGCGAAATGCTCAATTCCAATGAATGGCGTTCGCCTAAGAAGAACTTCTTTTTGGCTCCAAGGTCGAGGCGGTGGTAGTTCGGCAAGCGGGCATTGTTGTAATCGGCCAGAATGAAGTCCACATCCTCGTTGATGGTCGTGTAGTCGTCGATGATGCCGGACGGCACATAGCTCGGGAAGAAGGCTTGCGTCTGCGTGAACGGGAATCCGGACCCGAAGTTCCAGCGTGCGTTAATCTGCCAGGAGTGGCGTTTTCCAAAAGAGTAGGAGGCCAGCAAGTTGATGTTGTGCCGCCGGTCGAAATGCGGGAAGTAGTCCATCTTGTCATCCTGCCGTTTCACCCAGCCTAACGAATAGACGAGCCAGACGTAGTAGCCCTTGTTGTCGTATTTCACCGTGAGGTCGCCACCGTATGCCTTGCCCTTTTCCCAGATGAACTCTTTCTCATCGTCAAATTGCTTGTAGCGGTTGGCTGAAATGAGTTGGGAGAAATTTTTGAAATAGCCTTCCAGATTGATGGAAATGGTGGGGATTGGGTCATATTCGAGTCCGAGGATGACATGCTGGGCTTTTTGCAGGCGGCTGTTCATCTCTTCGTCACGGAATGTCTGGGTCATGTATGTGTGTTCGGGTGAGGAGAGAAATCCTTGGAACAGGCTCACCACATCGTTTTCGGAGGTGATGGAGATGAGGTTCTGGGAATAAAGACCTCCAGCTAATTTCAAACGCAAGTTCTTAAGAATGTTGTACTTAAAGGCTAGTCTGGGTTCGGGCGAAACCTCCCCTAAAGCATAGTAGTATTGCAGACGGAAGCTGGGCTCCACGAGAATTTTATTGCGCCAATTGTATTTGAATTTGGCATAAATCGACATGTCCGTCGTGTGGTCTTCGATGGTGTTTTCCGATCCGAGTCTGGAGAAATAATGGTACAAGGTGTTGAACCCGACGGCTTCGGCCCCGATTTGGAGCAGACTTTTACCCAAATAATAGTTAAAAGAGAGATTGAAGGTGAAGCCGTCCATGGAACTGTTTTTCGGCGTAAACATCTTATCATCCAGCATACAAGCATAACGGGAATAGGAAAAGGAACCGTCGATAGTGGTAGGTGCGTCTCCGGGCACAATCTGGAAATTGGCCCCCACACCCCAGTTGTTCCAATTATAATCAGCCACTTCGCTGTAATTCACTTGGTCGGCGAAACGGAAGCCGAACAAGTTCAGCTTGGTTCCGTTTTGGGTGGCCAACGTCACCTTGCCGTACAAATCCAGAAAGTTATACGGCAGGCCGGATTCGCCTACGTATGGGTAGAAGACTTTGGAGGCTTGCTGCAGGTACGACCCTTTGGCGGAGAGAATGAAGCTCAAAGAGGTTTTCCGATCGTTTTTGAGTTTCACAATAGGGCCTTCCAGCATAACCTGGCCCAAGATATTGCTGAGGTCGATTTTTCCGGAGATGTGTTTCTTGTTGCCGTCGCGGGTTTTAATGTCCATGACGGAGGATATTCTGCCCCCGAATTCCGCCCCATAGCCGCCGGTGTAGATGTCGGCACTGCTCATAATGTCCATGTCGAAGACGGAGAAGATGCCGATGGAGTGGAAGGGATTGTAAAGCAGCACGCCGTCCAGCAGCAGCATATTCTGCACGGGTGTGCCGCCGCGCACGTAAAGCTGGCCACCCTGGTCGCCAGTGGAGATGATGCCCGGCAGCACCTGCAGGTATTGCGCGAAGTCGGGCTGGCCGCCGATGGCAGGCATCTTACCCATGTCCTTAGGCGTGACGCTGATGACGGAGGTGCGTGTCTCCTGCTCCTTGCGTTGCCCTTCGCCCACAATCTGCACCGCATCCAAGGTAGTAGAAGATGGGGTGAGAGAATATCGTTTGGTGATGGTGGCATTGTGAACCTCAATGGTGTCGTAAAGGTCGGTATAGCCCAAATACGAAACTTTCACCACGTATGTTCCCTGCGGGATTTTGTTGATGACAAAGGCACCTTTCTCATCCGACAAGGCCCCGTAACTGGTGCCTTGCAACAGGATGGTGCAATAGGGGAGAGTTTCACCATTGGAGTCATCGTAGGTGAACCCTTTTAACAGGGCTGATTGTGCCGAAGATATTGCTACACAGCAGAATAGGACTAATATTAGCAGTAAAAAGCGTTTCATTGGGCTGGATAAAAATAAGGCGGCAAAGATATGAAAATTAACAAGCCTGCCAGCCGATGTCGTTCCGATAGAATAGGTCGGGGCATTCCAGTTGGCGCACACCCTCATAGGCATCCTGTTGGGCGTCCGCCAAAGAGGATCCTTTGCCTACCACGAAGAGAACCCGGCCTCCGTTGGAAAGCCAAGCCTCGCCATCGCGTTTGGTGCCCATGTGGAACACCAGTTGGCTGATCTTTTCCAGATTTTTGATTTCAAAGCCTTTGCCGTATTTTCCAGGGTAGCCTTTGGCGGCTAACACCACGCCTAAAAAAGCTTCTGGATGAAATTCGGCTTTCACCTCGCGATGTTGCAGAATATCCAGGATCATCTGCAAAAGGTCGCTTTTGAGCTTGGGGAGCACCACTTCGGTTTCCGGATCTCCGAAACGGGCGTTGAACTCGATCACCTTCGGCCCTGCTTGGGTTAGCATGAGGCCGCCGTAGAGCACGCCGCAGAACGGGCATCCTTCGTTTGCCAAGGCTTTGGCCATCGGCTTCATAATATGCTCCACAGCCCACTCGATTTGCGCCTGCGGAATGACCGGTACGGGCGAGTAGGCACCCATACCGCCCGTGTTGGGCCCCTTGTCGCCGTCGAAGGCACGCTTGTGGTCCTGGGCGATGACCAGCGGCACCACCTGTTCACCGTTTACCAGGGTGAGCAAGGAGAACTCGGGACCTTCCAAAAACTCCTCCATCACGACTTTGCCCTGACCGAAATGGTTATCCAAAAGCATATCTTTCAAGGCATTGTCAGCCTCTTCGACCGTCATGGCCACTACCACACCCTTACCGGCGGCGAGGCCGTCGTATTTGATGACGATTGGGGCCCCTATTTCGTCGAGATAGTGCTTGGCATCGTCATAGTTTTCGAATGTGCGAAAACCAGCCGTAGGAATGTTATAGCGTTGCATCAGTTCTTTGGCAAACTGCTTGCTGCCCTCAATCTGGGCGGCGGCGCGTGTGGGTCCGAAGATGGGCAGCCCGGCCTCCTTAAAGGTATCGGCGATGCCGTTCATCAATGCGGCCTCTGGTCCTACAATGGTCAGGTCTATCTTATTCTCCAACGCGAATGTCAGCAGTTCGGAGGTGTTGTTTTCGTCAATGGGGACCAGCTCCACCGGTGCGTCGGTGATGGTCCGCATACCCTCGTTGCCGGGGGCAATATATAGTTGGGGATGTAACGGGGATTGGGCTATCTTCCACGCAATGGCGTGCTCGCGACCTCCACGGCCGATAATCAGTACTTTCATTCTTCTTGCTTTGTAATTACGTAACCTTTATATCGATTCATTACTTCTTGAACGTAACGAATGGTGTGTTTTCCAGGGTAATAACCGCATTTGACCACAGGATCGTTGTAATATTCCTTATGCGATTTCAGAGCTAAATACTCCGCCACTTTTTCCCAATGGGTGGCATCCTCCCCATATTTTTTGCATAAAGCCATAGCATCCAGAATGTGACCGGGTCCTGAGTTGTAGGATGCCGCCACGAAGTTGTAGATTTCAGCGGTGTCCACCTTGCCGTCGAATATCTTATACAGGAAGGAAATGTATTTGGCCCCGGCCCAAATCTGGTCTTCCACCGAGGAGGTGTCGGTGATGCCGTAGCGCGCACAGGTGACGGGCATCATCTGCATGATGCCGAAACTGCCGCCCATGCCCAACACATCGGACGAGAAATGGGATTCCTGCCAGATAATGGACGACATGAACTTCCAGTCAAGGTTATAGCGTTCGCAGGCTTTCTGAAGAATCTTGTCATAGGAGGAAATACTGTTCTTCTTGGTTCCGAAAGAACTTTGAATGATGATGGAGTGGCGTGACAGGTAGCGCAGGCACAGATTCTGGTATTTGTTGGTTTCCTTGAAATCGCGCAGCCACTGGTTGATGGTGTCGTTAAGTTCCCGGTTATGCTTGTTTAGAATCCACGTTCGGGGGAAATTCTTTCCGATGGTGGGACCTAACGAAAGATTGGTATAGAAGGGGAGCATCGTGATAGCCACATTGAAGTTGCAAACAGCATAGTCAATGAGGGTGTCGCCGAGCATGTCGAAAAGGTCTTCCGCGGTGGCTTCACGGTCATGTTGGAGTTTCCATAATTCCGGATGTTCCAGGATGCTCAGGTCCACCTGATTGGAATAGTGGGCCGAAGCGTGGATGATGTGTTTTGCGGTGCTGTCGAATTTCATGCCTTTGCGCATGATGAGCACCGGATAGGTGTAGGAGTGGGGTTCGGATTCCACGATATAGTCGGGGACGAACAGGTCTTTATTGAAATCAATGCCCACAATATCATAATGTTGGGCAAAACATTCGAGGATGGCCTTTTCCGGATCGGATTCAATGGTGATGGCCACGGGACGATGCAGGTCTTTGCCCAGTTGGTTCAGCAGGTCGTATTGGAAGCCGATGACGGAGCCGTGATACACAAAATAATCCGCTGCATGATACAGAATCAACGCTTTGATGGTGTCCCCGTGCGATTCACGAACGGTTTCGTGTTTGAATTTGTTTTTGAGGGGAACATGCGTGATTCTACCATGGAAAACCAGCAGCAGGCACAACGCCAGTGTGGCTACCACCAAAAATAGAAAACTAACGTGTTTCTTCAAAATGGGAACGCATTAGTTCTCCGGCTCCAGCCAAATGGTGTCATGTTTGTCCAGTACACCCTCTTCCAACGTGATTTGCGTGTAGCCGATATAGAGCAAATCAGGATCTTGGGTGGTGTCCACCCAGGTAGCCTTCAGAGCCAACAAGGCAGGATGCGGCAACTGGAAATGGAAGCTGCCATCCTCTGCGGTGTGCGGGAAAAGGTGTTGGAGTGTGTCGGAGATGGGTCTTGTGAAATATGTGGTGTCATACTGGACACTGTCTCCAATGATCATTTCAGTGATATTCATAAATTCATGGTTGTATTTTCCCAACCTGTCAATGTCAATAGTAACATTCGTGACCGGGGCGACAACGGACGGGTCAGGATGATACATACACGTGACGGTGGCCCCGCAGCTGCGCTCTTTGTGGCATTGGGTGAAGCACAGCATCATGAATGCGGCGGCAATGAACAACAATACAAAATTTCTTTTTTTCATATTATTCGATTTTGTGTGCAAAAATACTAAAATTTTATTGTGACAGCCTCAATGTGACAGAAATACCTGTTTCAAAGTTCATATTGTCATATTGGTTGTAGATTTTCGGTCGGTTGATGGTCATGTCGTAGTAGAATTTCAAACCCACCATCTGGCTGAACTGATACTCGGCAGCCACATTCACGGTGGCGGAAAGCATACCGGAAGTAACCTGCTGCTGGTCTTCCTGAATCTTGCGTAAAACGGTCTGGTTGTTCTTGATACCTAATCCTAATGTTACATTCAAGTCGCTGACAAACTGGCGTTTGACGCCGGAGAAAATCAGGCCGAGTTTCAAGTCCTTAAAACGGTAACCGCCGGAGAACGACAATTCCCATGCGGATGTTTCCGTGATTTGGTTATTGGTGAAACTCAAAGCCACATTGCGGTTCTGTTTGTATTCCACTTTCAACAACATGCTGTTTTTCAAAGTCATGTCAAAACCAACCAAGGGCCCGAATTGTTCGGAAATGGCAATTTGGTTCAGTTCGTTGGATGGAATGAAATCGCCTAAGGTGTTGCGGACGCCCTCGCCCTCGCGATAAGCCAGGTTGGTGGTATAGGAGCCGACCTGATAGGTGCAGGTATAGGAGTGGACCAACGAGAGGCTTTGGAAAATCTTGTTCATGCCTTTGATTTTCGTGAAGCCGTTGTAGTTCAGACGCCAGTTGGGTAGCGGGATTTTAATGAATGGAGAGGAGATGTCAGCCTTGTCGGGATCTTTGCCCATATAGGAGGTGAAGAAGGCGGCCATCAGCACATCTTGTGACACGTCGCTATAGCCGTCAGGGAATCCGGTTTCCGGATTGATGTTGTCGGAGCTTGTGAACGGGTTATCATCGGCCAACCGGCGGGCGAGCTTCAACCGCACATTCTGAAATTCGGTGAACAGGTCGTCGTAATTGGAGAAGAAAGTCTTCAAACCGCAGTAGGTCATGCTGAAGGAGCCGTTGCGTTGGGGCGTGTAGTGGCTGATGTTGCCTGCCTCGTCCACGTGGAAATATTCGGAGAAGTTCTCCGTGAAGTTCCTGTTGGCGGACACGTCAATGCGGAAATCCCGGAAGGGTTCCACCGTGGCCCGCAAGTTGATCACCTGGTTCTTTGTTCGCTGGTATGCGGTGTTCAGCAACGAATCCGTAGTCAGCCAGTGTTGTCTGGCACCCATGGCCAGAATGTCCGGCTGCCCACCAAATACGAAGAGGAAACCGGGAGACTTGTCGGTAAAGTCAATGCCGAACATGTTGGGGCGGCCCATGTAGCCGGGCAGCGTGGTCCCGTGGCCTTCGGAGTAGTTGGCCGACACGTTACGCACCATCATCAGGAAACGCAGCGTCCCGTCCAGAATGATTTTGCCGTAGTTGGGCTTCTCCTTGAGCGAGTCTTTGGCGTTCTTGTCCTTCCCTTTGTCCTTGTCGTTATCGGTATCGTTGTCTTTGCTTTTATTGTTTTTGTTTTTTTCCGTATTCTTGTTGTTCTTGTTCGTGTTGCGGTTACCCTGGTTTACTTTTTTCAGATACGGTACATTGTTGTATAATGTGACCATATTCAGGGTTCCGTTCCCTTGGAGGGAATTGGAGTTTTGCAGGGTGTTGCCGAGGTAGGATAGAGAGAGGGCGGAGGCCGTATAGGAGAAATTGGAGGTGTAGCGAACATTGGCATTCACCCAGTTGAACAGCGGTATCTTGTTGATAGGTATCTGATAGGTTCCGGAGAAAGTCTGTCGGAAATCAGTTGTACGGCCGCCGCGTCCGAGACAATGCCATACGGAATCCTTTTCCGTACGGGTATCAATGAGGCCGTCCGGCTCGTCAATGCGGGCGGAGGCATCGGCGCGGTATTCCAGCTTCAGGCTTTGGAAGATGTCCCAGTTCAACGTGTAGTTTCGCGTCCAGTCGAAAGACTTCACGAAGCTGGTGTCCACGATGATGTTGCCCTGGCTCTTGGGCCGGTATTTGAATTCTTGCAATTCGCGGTGCAGAGCCGTGCGGATGGTCACGTTTTTCGGCATGGGCGTGATGTTGAAATCCCGAATCAACTGCAGCCATTTGGATTTCATCCAGCGCACTTTTGAGAAAGGACGGAAGTTCTTGGGGTTGGTGCTGAACGTGTAGCCGATTTCCCCGTTGTGGGTGTATTCGTTGTTGAGCTCGAGGTCTACATCGCGCTGCACCAACTCCGAATAGGAATAGGAGAGGTCGAAATTCTCGATGTCCCACGGGTGCATCTTCAACTTGCCGCCATCCAGGTTACGCTCTTTTCGAACGTTCATAAGGTTCACATTCTGCCGGCGGGTGTATGCGTTGGTGAGGTGGCGGATGGAGTCGCGCTGTTCCGCCGACTCGTACGAGGCCAGGTCATCGCGCATCTTCACATCGGGATTCAGCGGATTGTATTCAGGTTGTTCTATTCCTAAGGAGTAGTCATAGTGCACGGGAATCTTGATGTTCCATTTTTCAGGGAATAAGATTTTTCCACCATCCAGGTTGGCGGCGATATCAAGATTGTATTTGGTTTCCATGGAGCGTTCGGTGACGGACTGCTCGATGCTTCCGAAGCCGGGCGACATGTAACTGCCCGACACGGTGAGGTCTCCCACGTCAGCCAGGTTGACGCGGGCCCGCAAAAGGGCGGCAAATCCCTGTTTGTCATCAAAGCCGCTGAGTCGTAACTCGTTAATCCACATTTCAACGGATTTTGGCAACATGTCATCATCATCATTGAGTTTCTTTTTCGGATTGCGAATACCAATCATGATGGTGGTGACCTCTGCCAAATTGGGTACACCTACCACGGTAATGCGGTTGTTGTCGTCAATATCCTTCGAATAAGGAATGGAGTTTGAGGAGTGATAGCCTTTTCGCACGGCCACGTTTCGTTCCTGTTTCAGGGAAACCAGGGAATCCAGGCGGACCAGCATATTGTTGGCTTCCGGCCAGATGGCGAACGTGTCGCGCCCGCAATGCCAAGGTGTGATCACGATGGGCATCTCATACTCGTAGTAGTTTTCCGTGAAGTCGGAGCCTAAACGGACGAAGGCGGTCACGTCGCCCGGCTTGAGGTCGCCGTTGTTACTGGCATCTTCCGCATGGATGAACATACGCAAGTTGTTGAATTGTCGGAGATCGTATTTGGTGCTTTTGTAGATGGCACGGGCATCGCCGTCGGGCAGGTCTATGACTTTCATGGTCAGAGACTGTTCGTTTACCTGATACACTTTTGTGCCATACGCGCGTTCACGTTCGATGCCGGGAGGCAGCATGTATGGAATCGGTGTACGATTGGCGTTTTCCTCCAAGCTGACGGTTCCCACGTAGAAAGAGCCTTCCCCGTCGCCTTGTGTAGGCATGTAGTCGCCCTGCTCCTGAAGTGTCAGGTTATAGGTGCGCCAGTCTCCGCGAACAAGCTCGAAGGTGGCGAAACGGCAAATGATGGGTTCTTCGAATCCGCGCATGAAGACACGCATGAAACGGATGGAGTTGAAGCCCGACATGCCGTTGACAACTTTGTCAGGGTTGTGAATCGGGATACGGAATTGGTACCATTTGGTGAGTGGACGCGTGCCGTCGGGCAGCGGTTCCGGCATGGCCTCGTAGATGTCGTTGATGTAGTTTTCACCCACCACCATATTGTCGGGAGAAAGATTGATCACATACTGGTAATATTTCTCATCCTCACTCAACGTGTTATCGTTGTTCATATCCTCCAAGTTCGGCATGAGGTTGAAAGAGGTGGGATAAGGCTCGGGACTTTGGCTTTCCGTCGGCGAGTTGCCTTCGGCCATAGTATAACGTTTATAGCGTTCCACGATTTTCAAGTCCGCCGCATCAAAGTCCGAACCCCTGAAATGATGGTAGTTATCGGAAGAAGGGTCGTTGTAGGCTGTTTGGTAGGCTAGCGATGACCCACCGAACTTGTTGGCGATAATGTCAAGGTAGTTTTCTTTGAAGAAGGTTCGTTCGCGCTCATCCTGCAATCCGTCATAGCCCACGTCCTGATAGGCACGCGTTTCGGGGTCGTTGTCGAAAGCGTTGACAATCAGCTGGGTGGTGGGTACACGACCCCATGTGGTAAATTCCACATTCTCGTCAGAGCCGTCACCGGGAAGCCCGTTTTCAAAGAATTTCATACCATCTCGAAGAATATCTTCAGAAATGTCACCCAAATTGAAATAGAGCTTACCGCCGGTATGGTTCGGATTGTCGATGAATGGGTCCATCATCCAGAATTCGATATACTCGTAGTTGGAGGATTCGAAGTCCGTATTGTCGAATTTGCGCATGATACCGGCCCAGCGGGTTTCCGGATTTTT
This sequence comes from Bacteroidales bacterium, assembly GCA_045116675.1. GTDB lineage: Bacteria > Bacteroidota > Bacteroidia > Bacteroidales > WCHB1-69 > F23-D06. Next base: position 2,969 of record JBGUMF010000102.1, on the reverse strand, counting down.
CAGGGAGCCGTCATCGTTGATACCGCGGGAAACACCTTCCTCTCCTGCCACATCATAGTTGTAGGGACCTTTTTCCGAAGGGTAGTAGGCCATATTGAAAACCGTCATATACGTGGAAAGCTCCGTACCGGATTGTTCTCTGTAGGGGAAAAGTTCCGGTTCATAGACGGCACGTGCGTATGGGAAAGAGAGGTCCTCCTTGGTGATGTTCTTCGGGGTGGCATTGTTGTTGTTATAAAACAACGGATCAATGACATACCAGGATAACAAGGCACGGTTGTAACCGTAGGAAAGCTGTTTTCGGGTGTTGTCCGTGACACTGTACGAACGGGCCTCAGGAAACAGGTCGGGCTGCCCCTGTGGTGTGGAGGCCAGCACCCAGTTGGACATGGTGGAAAGGTCAATGGACGACTTGGCCGCCTCGAAATCATCGATATAGGTGGTTCCCGACTTGCCGACGGCCCGGTTATGACCCGGAATAAAATGGGCAAACTCCCCTTCCAAATTCAAATTGGAAGCCGTGGTTGTGCTGTGGAAGGTGATTTTATCAATAACCTTGGTGATGAAGGGCAACTCCGTCTTGTAGGCGAAATTCATGCCCCAAACCACGTTGTTGATAGGTTCGTCACCATAGTTGACCTTGTTTGTTTGGGGACGCTCCCGCAGGTTGAGGATGGTGGCCCCTATGTTGAAGTTTTTCGAGAAAATATAATCGAAATTGGCTCCTAACATCACCTGGTCCTTGGCAACAAACTCATTGTCGTTTTCAATGGAAATGGTGATGGGTGTACCGGAATTCAATATACCCTGATTGATAATGGAAACGGTACCCATGTCGTAGTTGACGGTGTAATCCACATTTTCAGTCAGTTGGATGCCGCCGGCAGTCACCTTCACTGAACCTTGTGCCACATTGGTGGAGTTGAAATGGTATTCGGAACCGTAAGAGGAACGGTAGCTGCCTTCCAGATAGTATTTGTTTTTGTTGGTGATCTGCTGGGCCATGGTTTTGGTCATGGTGTAAAGCGAATCGTAGGAATAAAGGTCTGCAAGGTTGGCTTCATCCTCATCAAAGAGGGCTCTCAAGTCCTTACCGAAGGGTTCTACGGTGGGGAAGTAGATGCGTCCGTTGTTGGAGTTGATGGTACCGCCGTTGGTGGCTGCGCCATCAATGAAGTCGAAAATACCATCCGGAGAGGGGTCCTGCTGCTGGTTCAAACGGTCCAAACCCATCAATTTGATAAGGGCGATACCCTTGTTTTTGCCTTTGGTGAAGAAGCCGTTGGCAATACCGTCCTCATCACCTGTGTAGAGGATGTTCAACCGGAATTTTTCGGGAGACACCTGATAGGCGGAAAGGGAATATACGTTCTTCATCATCAGCTTCCACAACGGGGAACGGGTATTCAGGTTGGTGCTCTTCAACAATTTCACCCGGATACAGTTGGGTGCGGACACTTCGTTGGCAAATTCACCTACCTGATACACATGGTCATCGCCGATGACCGTGTACTGGAATGCCACGGCCAGTACCTGGTCGGAATTGAGCGCCGAGTTCAGGGTGATGAAGCCCAATTTCGGGTTGAAGGTGTATTCAGAGGGTGAAAGCAATCGGGCACTTTCCACCTTTTCGTAGTTGGTACCGGCCTTCATGCCTACAGAGTGCAGGTTGTTGGAAACGGCAGAGATGTTGCGGATCAGCGATGAATCCACTATCTGGTTCAGGTTATTGATGTCGTTGTCGGGATATTGTCCACCGCCCGAGGCTGCGGGGTTGTAAGATAAGGCTCCAAATTCAGGGTTGGCCTCGCCAAGGTCTGTGAAAGCCACAATGTTACGGTTTTCCTGAGTGGCCGCTCCAACGGTGGTACGCCAAACCTCGATCTTGGTGATGACGATGGGGGAGCTCACTAACGGAAGCGTTTTCAGATATTCGTTGTAGTGGTCGCGGAAAAACTGGCCGAGGAAGAAGTGCTTGTTCTCTTCGTATTCGTCAGCGCGGAAGTAAAAGTCTTCCGTTTCCGCCCCACCGGTGATGGTCATGGTTTCCGAGGAACCCTTTTTCTGGGAGGCGACCGCCGTCACCATGAGGTTTCCGAATTTCAGCTGTGTTTTGACACCGAAAAGGCTTTGGCTACCGGTAATCAGCGTGCTGTTCAACGGTAGTGTCACATTACCAAACTCAATAAGTTGCAGAATGTCATCCTCCTTGCCGGCATATTTCAGCTTGATTCTGTCCATATTGTTGTCCAAAGTCAGCTGGTCGGTCGTATAGTTAAGGTTGAACTCTATTTTGTCGCCGATTTTGGCAATGAGATTCAGCTGGATATCCTGGTCGAAGTCGAAATCCGTATGCCGTTGTTGCTTGATGGGCAGATTGTCATTATCGACTTGGTTGTATTTGATACCGAATTTCAGTTCCACGCTACCGGAGGGGCGTATGTCGATGGTGTTGCTGCCGAAGATGCCCTCGAAGATGTCACCGCCGATGTGCAGCTGGGGAATAAGTCCGCCGCCGCGCCGGTTGCCCCCACCGGCATAGGAGTTGCTGTGCGCATGCCAGTAGTCGTTGATGCTCTGCCGCAGGTCGTAGTCAATATATTCGTTCACGTCCATATACGCGCCCGGCCCGAAGGGCGTGTTGCCGGTCATATATTGGAAGTTGTATGTGTTGGTTTCCGGGTCGTATTGGATAACGGTACCCACTCCCGGTGGGTTGTGCAGGGAGAATGGACTGATGAAGTTGTTTTGCAGGGGGTTGTTGTTGGGTTGCGGCACCACCGGCGGGTTAGTGTCCGGCGGCGTGAGTGGGATGGGATACTCTGTGAATGCCGTCGTTCCGCTCATAGTGTGTGGTATGATGTTAGCTTGGACCGTCAATTGGCACAAGCCCATCAAAACCAGAATGTATATAATATATATTGTATGTCGGGTTGCTTTCAAATCCACTATAACAATTTTAACGCCTT
>JBGUMF010000101.1:0-37134 GCA_045116675.1 Bacteroidales bacterium | reverse complement strand
AAAAGGCGGCCCGATCACCGTCACCCATCCCGACATCACCCGCTATTTCATGACCATCTCCGAGGCATGCCAGCTGGTGATAACCGCCGGTGCAATGGGCAATGGCGGCGAGATCTTTATTTTCGATATGGGTAAGTCTGTGCGTATCAGCGATTTGGCTAAGAAGATGATCCAGCTTTCCGGCCTCACGCTCGACAAGGACATCACCATCCAATACACGGGCCTGCGACCGGGCGAGAAGTTGTACGAGGAGTTGCTGGCCACGGAGGAGAACACCATCAAAACCGAACACCAGAAAATCAAGATTGCCAAGGTGCGTACGTATGAGTACGACACATTGGCCCCGCAGATACAGAAGCTCATCGACCTGCAAAACGAGGATGATTTCACCATCGTGGCGCAGATGAAGGAGGTGGTTCACGAATACAAGAGCCAGAACTCCGAATTTGAAGTCATTGACAAGCAGAACAGCTACTTAGAAACATCAAAATGAAAAACTTCGCCATAATAGGAGTCGGTGGCTATGTGGCCCCGCGTCATCTGAAGGCCATCGCCGAAACCGGCAACCGCCTGGTGGCCGCCTACGACAAGAGTGACAGCGTCGGCATTATCGACAGCTATTTCCCGGATGCCGCTTTTTTTACGGAGCTTGAGCTCTTCGACCGGCATTGCACCAAGCAGAAGGGCACGGCCGGGCAGGTAGACATGGTGTCGGTGTGCACGCCCAACTACCTGCACGATTCGCATACGCGCTACGCGTTGCGTCTCGGCGCGGATGTCATCTGCGAGAAGCCGTTGGTGCTGAATCCCTGGAATATCGACGGCATTCAGAAAGTGGAGGAGGAGACGGGCCGGAAGGTCAACAATATTCTCCAGCTGCGCCTGCATCCCTCTATTGTGGCATTGAAGAAGAGGGTGGACGAAGGCCCGCAGGACAAGGTTTACGATGTGGACCTGACCTATATCACGAGTCGCGGCAAGTGGTATTATGCCTCATGGAAAGGCGATGCCCACAAGAGCGGCGGCGTGGCCACCAACATCGGGGTGCATTTCTACGACATGTTATCGTACATCTTCGGGGATGTGGAAGAAAACATCGTGCATGTATCCTCTTTCGACCGCGTTGCCGGCTTTTTGAGATTGAAGAAGGCCCGTGTGCGCTATTTCCTCAGCATCAATCCCAACACATTGCCTCCCGAGGCACTGGACAATGGCCTGCGCACGTATCGTTCCATCCGCATCGGTGAGGAGGAGTTCGAGTTCAGCGGCGGCTTCACCGACCTGCACACGGAGAGCTACCGTGAAATACTGGCAGGCCGCGGCTTTGGATTGGATGATGTAAGAACTTGCATACAAATAGTATATGATATCCGCAATGCCGTGCCTGTGGGGCTGAAAGGCGATTACCATCCGCTAGCCGCCCTGCCCTTGGTTGAACATCCGTTCGGATGGTGATCCGGAGGACTATGGTTTTATTGATATAAGTTAAATTTTCCTAAAAACATTCTTTACATCTTGACAAGAGTGTATCTTTGGCTGTATCTTTGTCGCCAAATTGGAATGCGATGAAGAAATGGATGATGTTGGGCTTGTGTTTGGCGATAGGGGTGATGGCGCTGCGCGGACAGTCGGATTCCCTCTACAAGGTGGCTTTTTACAATGTGGAGAATCTTTTCCACCCTTCCGATGACTCTCTCACGGCCGATGAGGCTTTTACGCCAGAAGGTTCGTATCATTGGAGTTATAAAAAATATTTCCGGAAAATCAGCAATGTGGCGAAGGTCCTGATCGCCATGGGACGGGGGCATCCTCCGGCTGTGGTGGGCCTGGCCGAAATCGAGTGCGAGCAGGTACTCAAGGATTTGTGCTACCGTTCGCCGTTGCGGAAGTTCGGTTATCGTTATGTGCATCACGACTCGCCCGACCGCCGTGGCGTGGATGTGGCGCTGCTCTACCGCGACAGCCTTGTGAGCGTGCTGCGGGAGCAAAAACTGCCGGTACGCTTCCCTTTTGACACGCTGGCACGTACCCGCGACCTGCTGTATGTGTGCCTGCGCTTTCCCGATGGCGATTCTTTGCACGTCATCGTTAACCACTGGACATCGCGCTACGGAGGCTATGCCGCCACCGTGCCCAAGCGCAATGCCTGTGCCGACGTGGCACGCGCGTGCGTGGATTCCCTGCTGGCAAACGACCCGCAGGCTCATATTCTCCTGATGGGGGATTTCAACGACTATCCCACCGATGAGAGTATGGAACAGCATCTGCGCGCCCGCCGGTATTCGCCCGACAATGAGCGGGATACGCTTTTCAATCTGATGTACGGATTTGAAAGGGAACCGAATATGGGCTCGCACAAGCACGAGGACTTCTGGGGGTGCCTTGACCAAATGGTGGTCTCCCGGGCGTTGCTGTTCGGGACAAATGGGATGTGCGTTATGGGTCGGGAAGCGAATATCTTCCGGGATGACTTTCTGCTGGTGCCGGATGAGAAATACGGCGGTGTGAAGAATTTCCGCACTTTTCTCGGCCCGCGCTACGTGGGCGGCTTCTCCGACCATCTGCCGGTGTTTATGACAGTTTCGTTACAAAGAAGGTGAATTGCTTGTCGATTTTGTGTCGGAAATGCTTTAGTATAAAATAGTATGCCACCAGAAAGACAAGGCTGACGATGACGCTGGCCAGCTCGTTGCGGAAGATGGCGTAGGAACCGAACAGGGCCGCTATCAGGACGAGGAACGGGATGAGGTAGGCGATCAGGATGGCCTTCCATCCTGCCCGCTGTTTCAGAACGAGGTGTACGCGCTCGCCAATCTCGAAGGATTCCCCGTACAGGGCCCGTGCGGAGACGAACTCCTGCCGCTGTTCGGAGGGCATACAGATGCTTTTGGCGTGGCACTCGCTGCATGCCGAGCTGATGGTGATCTCGATGTCGATCTCCTCGCCGCGGATGGCCTGCACGATGCCCTCTTTGCAAATGGTGTTTTCTTCTGTCATGTGAAAATGGGTGTTAGGGTTGAAATCAGGCTTCGAAGAGCGTACGGAACATCTCCTCCACCTTCACGATGGGGATGAGTGTCAATTGAAAATCCTTGGGATTGATGCCCTTCATGTTGTATTTGGAGATGAACATCCGGCGGAATCCGAGTTTGTCGGCCTCGGCGATGCGCTGGGCGATGCGGGGCACGGGCCGCACTTCGCCGCTGAGGCCCATCTCGCCGGCGAAGCAGGTCTTGGCGTCGATAGCGATGTCGGTGGCCGAGGAGAGGATGGCCGCCACGATGGCCAGGTTGATGGCGGGGTCCTCCACGCGCACGCCGCCCGCGATGTTGAGAAACACGTCCTTGGCTCCGAGCTTGAAGCGACACCGTTTCTCCAGCACGGCCAGCAGCATGTTCATGCGGCGGATGTCATAGCCCGTGGCGGAACGCTGCGGCACGCCATAGACCGCCGAGCTGACCAGCGCCTGCGTCTCGATCATCATGGGCCGGTTGCCTTCCAGGATGCAGGCCACCGCGTTGCCGCTGTAGTCCTCCTCATGTTGCGACAGCAGTATCTCCGACGGGTTGAGGATCTCGTTGAGGCCGGTCTGTGTCATCTCGAAGATGCCCATCTCGGAGGTGGAGCCGAAGCGGTTCTTGATGCAGCGCACGATGCGGTAGCCGTAGTGCTGGTCGCCCTCGAACTGCAGCACCGTGTCCACGATGTGTTCCAGGATCTTGGGCCCGGCCAGCGTGCCGTCTTTGGTGATGTGGCCGATGAGGAACACTGGGATGCCCGTGGTCTTGGCCAGATGCTGGAACTCGGCGGCGCACTCCTTGAGTTGGGAGATGGATCCGGCGGCGGAGTCCAGCAGATTGCTTTGCATGGTCTGGATGGAGTCGGCGATGACCATGTCGGGTTTCAGTTCTTCTATATGCTTGAAAATCTGCGATGTGTCGGTTTCGGTGAGCACGTAGCAGTGGGGCGCTGGCTGGCTGGAGAGGCGGGCGGCCCGCATCTTGAGCTGCGCCTCGCTTTCCTCTCCGGAGACGTACAGGATTTTGCAGTTACGGATATGCAGTGCCATCTGCAGCAGCAGTGTGGACTTGCCGATGCCGGGCTCGCCGCCCAGCAGGACGATGGAGCCGGCCACGATGCCGCCGCCGAGCACCCGGTCGAACTCGCCGAAGGAGGTGGAGATGCGGGGCAGCTGCAGCAGCGAGACCTCATCGATGGGCTTGGGCGCGCTTTTGGAGACCACGGCGGTGGAGCGGCCTTTGGCGGGCGTCTCCTCCCGCTGTACGACCTCCTCCACAAAGGTGTTCCACTCGCCGCACGACGGGCAGCGGCCGATCCATTGCGCCGACTGCGCCCCGCAATTCTTGCAGAAATATTGGGTTTTGTTCTTTGCCATGCGTTACGTTTTTAATCCGCAAAGGTACATAATTTCTTGCAATCGTCTCAGGTTGTATAGGATGTTTCTTTGTTTTTCCTATTTTTGCACCCATTTTAAAATGCTATGAGAAATTTATATATCCCGATTATCGCCATTATCCTGAGTGTTTGTCCAATGATAACCTTTGCCGCGCCGGTGGATTCCCTTTCCGCCAAGAATGTGGCTAAGGAGTTTTTGCGTGTTCACTATTCCGAAAGGACTGATAACCAAATGTATAGGGTAAACACTGCGTTCCCACACCTCTTCGTGTTCAATGTGGAGGGTGGCGGATTCGTGGTGGTGAGCGGCGATGACCGCACGCGTCCCGTACTGGCCTACTCCGAGACCGGAAGCTTTGAGTCTCCCGAAATGCCCGATGCGCTCACGGCATGGCTCTCCCGATATGAGGGGCAACTTTCCGATTTGGCCGCTGGGGTCGAACCCTGTGTGTATCATCCCACGCGGAACGAGCGCTCCGTGAGTCCGCTTATTGCAACCCGCTGGAAACAGTCTTCTGCGTACAACTCCTTGTGTCCGGTGGATACTACGCTGCCCCAGTATGGTGGCCATCCCTCGGTGGGCTGTGTGGCGTTGGCACTGGGTCAGGTGATGCGCTATTGGCAATGGCCGCTGCAGGGCAGAGGCTCGAACACCTACTCGCTGGACGGTTATTCCTGCTGGCGCTATGGTACCCTGTCGGCTAATTTTGGCGCTACCACATACGATTGGGCCAACATGCCCGTACAGCTTACCGACAGCAGCTCGCAGGCTGAAATCATGGCCGTGGCTACGCTGCTTTACCATTGCGGCGTGGCCGTGAATATGCGCTACAACAGCGACTGCCAGGGCAGTAGCAGCGCCCTGATGTCGTCGCAATACTATGCCGCCACGCGCTTTTTTGGCTATTCAAGCGATGCAATCCTTTGCGAAAGAGCGAATTATACGGATACCCAGTGGAAAACCCTGCTCAAAAACAACCTCGACAACCAAATTCCGGTTCTTTATAGCGGAAGTTCGTACTACGACCCCGTTGAAGGAACCCTCTCCGGAGCGCATGCTTTCATCCTCGACGGCTACGATGCTGACGACTATTTCCATGTGAACTGGGGTTGGGGTGGTGCATACGACGGATATTTTGCCATTGAGGCAATGTCTCCGGCCTACTATAATTTCTCGCACGATGAAAATGCAACGTTAGGCCTTGTCCCCGCCACTACCGGAAATCCTCCGTTTACGGACTTGTTGCAGGCTACCGCTCTTGACACTAACCGTTTGCAGAAGGGTGGAGTGTTGGGCGGTCATAGCCGGATGGTGAACGTGGGTGACACAACCGACAATTTTTTCGTAGCCCAGGCCATCATCGAGAACCTCAGCCAGCGGTTTGTGAAATGGCTGGATGTGCAGCATCTCTCCATCGCCGCCGGCGACACGCTTCAATATTCGTTCCAGCGCACGGTGGACCTGCCCGTGGGCAGCTATTACGTGATGATGTATCGCAGCTCCGATTCCATTGACATCAACGCTTCCAGTACCTTGGGCGCTATGCAGTTCCCCGCACGATATCGTACGGATATTGATTTCTGGGTGGTGGACAGCAACCGGTCGGAACTTACCAATTTGGTGATTTTCATCCGTTTTGCCGATGATGAGGAGATTACCCATGATTTTGCGCAGATTGACACCATGTTTAATGGCAAGACACCGGGTTACTTGAGTGTGTATAACTTCTTTGATGCGTTGTCGTATGGCAAAATAAAATACGTGACGAAATATGCCAACCAAGTATATGGGAATCAAATTGTTTCATACGTGGACGCGCATCCCCGTGGCTATTACGAGCCCTATAGTCCCTCCAATCCGGATGGGTATCATGGGGAGAATCCGTTTGTCGGCATCTCCATGCGCGAGGCGCAGTTGCTGGCCTCCGCGATGAGCTATGTGAACTCCCACGGTCTGGTGGACACTTACGTGACCTTGGATGGCGATGGTGACGGCTATATTGATAACATCAGTTTTATCGTCAAAGGTGGAACCGGCCCTTGGGCAACGATTCTATGGCCGCACATGGAGTTTTTCCCTCACGATTCCATTGATTATCCGGTTCGCATCAACGGAATGAAACCCAATACGTTCAATTTCGAGTTCGAGGGAGCCTCGTCGTCGCTTTTCTCCGCCAATGTGTTCCGGCACGAGATGGGCCATTCGCTCAATATGCCCGACTTGTACCATTATACGAACTATTCGGACGTTGACCCCGCAGGCTATTGGGATATGATGTGTTACAACTATGCGCCGAATCATACCAATATGATGTTCAAATCCAAGATCTTGAAGGTGGCGGATGATCCCGTGGAGATTACGGAGGATGGGGATTACACGCTGTTGAGCAACGCCTCCTCTCCTACGCAGAGTTGCTACTACATCCGTTCTGCCATCGATCCTACTCAGTGGTTCACGTTTGAGTATCGCAACCAGGCCGACCTGTTCGACGGGGGCATTCCCGGCACGGGATTGATTGTCGGCCGTTGGAACGACACGGTGCCGCTGAACTATCAGGGACTGTTTGCCAATGCCTTTTTCGATTATGACCATCAGGCGCACCAGTATTGGATTTTCCGTCCCGGCAGCACCTGCGACACGGTGAACGGCAACCTGTATATGGCGCATTTCTGTGCGGCGGAGGGTCGTACCTCCTTTGGTCCGACCACGGACCCGTATCCCTATCTGACCGATGGCACGCCGGAGAATAGCTTCGAAATCACCGATATACAGGAGTACGGCAGCTACCTGACATTCCATGTCCATTTCTTCAACAGCGGTGTTCATGATGTGACGTTGGCAGAGGATGTACGTGTGTATCCCAATCCGGCATCCGACTGGATCACCGTTTCGGGTACTGATTTGCAGCGTGTGGAAATATACAGTATCACAGGTCAGCTTCTATTGGTAGAAGATTGTACCCAAGAGCAGAGCACACTATCCATCGCGCAACTGCCGGCGGGTGTGTTGCTGCTGAAAGTGGTGCGTGCCGATGGCTCCGAGAGTGTGCGTAAGGTGGTGAAGCGTTAGCGACTACTGACCAAAACTGGACCCGTCGAAACAATGGGTGCAGATGCGCTCCTTGGGAATGCCGAGTGCTTTGGATATGGTAGATAATTTATTGAATTTCAGTGTGTCCACACCAAGGTGTTGGCGGATGCATTCCACCATGCGGGCGTATTGCGGCGTGGTGTCGTCGCAGTAGAGATGCAGGTTCTTGGTGCTGTCGCCTTCCAGCTCCTCAACCACACGGCGGGTGATCAGCTCCAGCTCCGTTTTGGAGGCGGAGAAGTTTAGAAAATGGCAGCCGTAGAGCAGGGGCGGGCAGCTGATGCGGATGTGGACCTCCTTGGCTCCGTATTCGTAGAGCTTGCGTACGTTGTCGCGCAACTGCGTGCCGCGCACAATGGAATCGTCGCAGAAGACGATGCGCTGGCCCTCCAGGATTTTCGTGTTGGGCAGCAGCTTCATGCGGGCCACATGCTCGCGTGTCTCCTGATTGACGGGCATAAAGCTCCTTGACCAGGTGGGCGTGTATTTGATGATGCCCCGGCGGTAGGGTATCTGCTTGCCCATGGCGTAGCCTAAGGCCATACCGATGCCGGAGTCGGGGATGGCAGACACGAAATCGGCTTCCACATCGTCCTCGCGGCCCATCTCGTAGCCGTACATATATCGCGTGTTTTCCACATTCACACCCTCATATTCGGCGGATGGATACCCGTAGTAAATCCACAGGAAAGAGCATATCTGCATCTTCTCGTTGGGAGTCAGCAGCTGCTCGTATCCGTTGGCGGTCACCTTGACAATCTCGCCAGGACCCACAAAGCGTTCGATGGCGTAGTCCAGATTGGCGAAACTGTGGCTGTCGAAGGCGAGTGCGTAGCCGGAGCTTTTCTTGCCGATGACGATGGGCGTGCGCCCGTAATAGTCGCGGGCGGCGATGATGCCGTCGTTGGTCAGTATCAGCATGGAGCAGGAGCCCTTCACTTTGCGGTACACGTTCTGGATGCCGTCCACGAAGGTCTTGCCTTGCGTGATCATCAGGGCGATGAGCTCGGTGGGGTTGGTGGTGCCGGAGCTGAGCTCGGTGAACTGCTGGTTCTTATCCAGACACTCCTGTTCCAACTCGGCTATATTGTTGATTTTCGCCACGGTAACAATAGCAAAGCGCCCCAGATGGGAGTTTACCACGATGGGTTGCGCATCGGTGTCGCTGATGACCCCAATGCCAAGGTTGCCCTTGAATTTTTCCAGATCTTCGCCGAATTTGGTGCGGAAGTAGGAGTTCTGTATGTTGTGGATGGAACGATGGAAGAGATTCTCCTCAAGCGTTACCATACCGGCGCGTTTCGTGCCGAGGTGGGAATGGTAGTCAATGCCATAAAAAAGGTCGGGATTGCAAGGTCCGTTAGAGACAACACCGAAAAAACCGCCCATAAGCTTTTGTGTATTAGTGATTTAACAAATAGTTTTGCTGTTTTGGCTTAACGGGTGCAATAATACGATTTTTGCTTGTAGTCGCCTCTGACGGAGGGAAGAATTTATTACCGATTTATGAACAATGGGCGGAGAGCCCTTACGAAGACCGTGGAAAATATGAAAAAAGGCGGAAATTTTAATTTCCGCCCCACATATAAGTTTTGGAAAGATCTTTGGGTTATGTCAAAACATTATCTCTTTACTCCGGTACCGTCGCAAGAATAACAATATTTTTTACCAAGACCGTCGCAGCTGGAACATCTGCGATCATTATAATTCCAGCCACTTCCTTTGCAACTGCTGCAAATGGTATATCCTTTTCCTGCACATGAACCGCATAATCTCGTGTCTCGCTCTTCTATCGGTTTGTAAATGCCATTGCTTTCGTTGGCATATTCGATTTCTTCATCAAGGGCTATATGCCAGCCTTTGTTTTTCTGGATCCAAATTGTGCTGCCATGTTTCAAGGCCTGGCTTTCATAGTATCCGCTTGGTCCGGAAATAATCCTCACCTGTGCGGCAGTGCGCTCGTTGTTAAGTCTTTCCACAATACCGTAAAGAAGACCGTTATCATGGCTTACGCAGACTTGGTCTCCCTCATGCCACTTGCTCATATCCATTCCTTTTGCAATTCTGCTCTCGCGGGAAGGCAAGTTACTTTTCATCTTTTCCAGGTCAATGCGGTGTACGGGCATGTCGTTGGGATACTCTTTCATGTATTCCTCGTATGCGGTTTTGAAATCGGTGTTGTTGAAGCTTCTATAGTACTCCTTGGCGGCCATGTATTTCTTGATTTCCGCCGCTTTCCTTTCAGCCTGACGTTTCTCCTCAGCTATGCGTGCTGCCTCTCGCTCGGCAGCCAGACGCTGCTCTTCGTAAATCGCCGCCTGATGGTCGGAATAACCCATCTCCGTCCCATATTTGTTAACCTTTATCTCTTCTTTCTTGTTGTTTAGCACAACGGCATATCCTTCAGAGTTAAAAGAGGATACAATACTTCCATAAATGGGTTTGACCACAAGATTGCCATACTGGTCAACAAAACCCCACTTGTTGTTTTGGGAGTAAGGGGCAAATCCATTGATAAAATCCCCCACATAATAGGATGCCTTTGTCACTTTTTTTGTCTCAGCAGGGAAGAACACGCCATCATTATCCGTGAGTTTTGCTGTGGCTTGGGTTATTGTGAGATTGCCATTGACGATGCCGTTGTGGAATCTGCCGGAGAACAGATAATACTGGCGATTCCCAATCGAGACAACTCCTGAACCATATCCTTCAATATAGCCGTTGGACAGTTCGCCGTCCCATTCCACATCCATCGCATTCGAAGAATTGGATCCCGGGAACAGATAGGCTTTCCCTCTTTTTGCGTCAGGGGTTCTCATTCCCGCCAAAAAATACCCCACCTCTTTTTCGGGCAGGAAGTCCGCGGAAAGGACAGTCTGGACGGAGCCACCGAACCGCACCTGGCTTCCGACGGCCCAGTTACTGGCTTGGACGAGGTAATAGTGGTTTTGCCTCATATAAACTCGAAACTCGTCATGGGGCACAACAGTTCCTTGTGGGCGAAACATATAATACCCTTTTCCCAGATTACCCCGCCCGTTGGCCAAGGCTCTTTGCACCAGTGCAGGATAGCTAAGCTTTTGTGCCAATGATATGCTTGACAGTACAACTAACAAGGCTAAAGCGAGAATTTTTTTCATGATGCTATTGTTTTTTCAGAGGGTTAAAACTCGTATATAAGACCTATTTCCGGAAAATGCTTGAATCCGCTTGACTGCTTGGTGAAACCATAATGCATCGAATATGCTCCAAACAAAGCCAACTGGTTGATAAGGTACACCCTAACCTGCGCCATGAGGCTCAAATCAAACATAAATAAACGTACATCGCTGAAATAATAGTTAAATCCCATTCCGGCAAACACAGGAATCTGGACACGTCGTTGGGGCATGATGACAAAGCCGGGATGCCAGTATATGCCCAACTGTTTCACATTGTACGTGGCAGAGAAGCTAAAACTGGTTGTATCTGTTGTATTAATAGTGAACTGTCCTGTAAGATCTGCTGTGGAATAGGCGGCTTCAATTAGATGGATAGTTGAACCCCAATGTGTCTCGAAGTCGAATTTCAAAACCGGTTTGAGAAAAGAATGGTATCCCTTCAAAATAACCTCTTGAGGTTCATCCACGCCGGATATGGTGGCGTGAGTTCTAATTCGTTCATATCCCCATGGGGCATAGCTAAGGGAAACGCCATGATTCTGTGCGTTAGAAAAGAAAAACAGTAACGATAATACTGAAATGAATACAAATTTCTTCATTCTATAAAAATTAGCAACAGCATCCTGCAGACTCCCGATGCAGGACAGTTTTGATAGTGTCTAAAATAACCACATGAAAAGAGCGTGGGGTCGGATTTTAACGCTTTTTCAGGTGTATCCTCACGTCCGCAAACCGTCAAGATTTCATCGCACGTTTGACGCTGCAAAAGTAAGTTTTTTTTCATCATTCTCCGAAAAAAAAAGTACAGTTTTTTATCAGATTATTCCCATTCTTTAAGATATTTAAAGTTTTTTTTGCGGCAATGATTTTTTTATTAGTTATCAAAAAGCTAAAAATTAAACAAAACGCCAATTTCGGGGTAATGACGGAATTCAGTGTCAATTGTCGCTGTCTTGTCTATCCTTTTGCCGCTCAACCCTAAATGTGCGGAATAGCCTGCATAGAGAGCCAGCCAATTAACGATATACACGTTGACATGCGCCATGGCGCTGAGGTCGAAATAGAGGCGGTTTGGAATTTGGACCCCATACCCCTTTCCACCAAAATAATAGTTCAGTCCGAAGCCCAGGAATATCGGGATCTGGACGCGGCGCTTGGGCATTATGGTCCAGCCAGGGTGCCAAACCAATCCCAGTTGGTTCAATTTGTAATTGATAGGATACGGGTCTTCTATCCTGTGTGTGTTAATGGAGGAAAAGGAAACTTCCAACAAGTGGGTGCTGATTTCGTTGCGTACCTGAAATGCAAGTTTTAGAACCGGTTTCCCAAACGAATAGTGCCCTTTATAGGTGTTATAACAGAAGAATGTGTCAATAGTAGTAGTGCACGGCAAACGCTCTGCCCCCCAAGGAGAATACCCGACCAACAGTCCATACGATTTTTGTGCATCACAATGGAAAAACAGCAGGGCCATTGCGATAATGAATACAAACTTCTTCATTTTATAATCTCAAAATTTATAACCTGCAGACTCCCGATGCAGATTAGTTTAGACTGTAAAACCTAAAGACCACAAAAGGCGTGGGAGTCGGATTGCAACGCCTTTTCATGTGTGCCTCCCGCCCGAGCCCCGTCAAGGGCTTCGTACGTTTGACGCTGCAAAGATAAAGATTTTTCTAATACCCAAACACTTTCGCGGCCTCTTCCATGCGCAAGCGCACGGGCACGTCGAAGGGGCAGCGCTCCTCGCAGGCGCCGCACTGCACGCACTCGCTGGCGTGATGTGCCAACAGCTTGTATTCAGCGGCTAATTCAGCATTCACTTCGCCTGCCAATTTGGCTTTGTCCAACAATTTGTTGACCTTGGCGATGTCGATGCCCACTGGGCAGGGGTCGCAGTGTGAGCAGTAGGTGCAGCTGCCCTTGCCGGGCTCTGCTTGCGCTGTGGGTTTGCTGAGGGCGGCGTTATAGTCCTTCTCCTCGTCGGTGGCTTTGTTGTAGTGCAAGTATTCATCCACCTTATCAGCGTTGTCAATGGTGCACAAAACAGAAGCCACGCACGGTTTGGCCAGCACGTAGGCACAGCACTGCTCACGGGTTAGCGCTATGTTCAATGGCGACTTCTCGGCATCCAGCAGGCGGTCGCCGCCGCCGAAGGTCTTCATCACCGTGATGGCAATGTTGTGCTGGGCACAATAGTCGTACAACTCCACACGCACGGGATCAATGCCCGGCAGCATCTCGTCGAATGTGGAACGGTCCCACGGATTCTTGCCCGACACCACGCGGTCAAAGGCGGGGTTGAGGCTGAACATGATGACCTCCACCAGCCCGCTCTTGGCAATGGCGAGGGCCACTTCGGCATTGTGGCTGCTCACGCCGATATGTCTGATCTTGCCTTGTGCTTTCAAATCCTTGACATATTGCAGATATTCACTGCCTTGCACAGCCTGCCAGTCTTCCATCTTGTCAAAAATGTGCATCATGCCGATGTCGATATAGTCGGTGTGCAGGCGCGCAAGCAGGTCTTCAAAACCTTGTTTGCATTTCTCCACTTCGCGGGTGCGCTCGTGGCCCCCCTTGTCGTTCCAGTAGCAGCCAATGTGACCTTGGATGATCATCTCCTCGCGGCGGTCGCCGAGACCGTAGCCGATGTTGCTGCGCACCTTGGGGTTGGCGTCGTAGATGTCCATGTAGTTCATGCCGTGGTCGAGGGCATAGGTCACCAGCTCCCGGGAGGTGGCGGAGTCGATTTCGTCAAAGCCGCCACAGCCGAGCCCGATGACGCCCACGCGCAGACCTGTGCTGCCCAATGTGCGGTATTCCATGTCAGGGTTTTCGGTGAAAGTGTTGGCTTTCTTCTTGCCGTCACATGCGGACAGCAAAAGCACCGCGCACACGAAGGCGAGGCACGGCAGCAGGATGGTGTGGTTTTTTTTCATTGTATAATGTATTGTATAATTTTATGATAAAGCAATTTGCAGAAATAAAAACAAAATGTTCGGGGTTTCTGGAATTGAGGTTTGGCTACATCTTCCGCCCAATTTTCTTAAGCAAGCGCCGTACCTTGTTGTTCCGCTTGACCAACCACTCCTCGATCATCTCATTTTCATTCTTGGGCGTTTCCGGAATCTCTTTTTTGCGTTTTTTTAATTGATGGAATCGAAGGTAGGTCCCTATGTGGCGGCTCTTCTTATCATGGTAGATTTCGTCGAACGGAATAAGCACAGCCGTGTCCTCGATGTTGTGCATCAGACGATTCACCGCCGTGCCGAACATGAGCATCTGCGAGGTGATGGAGATATATGCTGTCATGTTCGGCGGCACGTTCACGCCCCTCATACGGGCCGCCGCCTTAAGCAGTTTGTAGTCTTCCAGCAGGTCGTCCTTATTCACAATCAGATCCATCAATGCGGGGTCGGAATCCGGCATTATCGCCTGGTCGTCCCATGGGCGGATAAGCTCATCCTTGTCGCCGAAATGCTTCCATAGGAAATGGTAAATCAGGTCTTTGGTGATATGGTCGTATGAAGGATACAGGGTTATTTTCCCAAAGAAATAGAGCAGCTTGGGGTACTTCATGATAATGGCCACAAGGCCATCCCACAGGTTGTCGAAGGCGAATATGGATTTTGCGCCATTCTTGGAACTCTGGTAATCCGGAGCCACAAAATTGCGGCCAAGCTCCAGGACATGTGGCAGGTATTCGTCGATGAATTTCTGGGAAAAGCGGAACTGGTGGGCACTTGCCATTATCGGCTGACCTTTCTCGTCAAATGTCGCATCGGAACCGAAGAGGAAACGATACCCTCCGATTATCGCCTCGTTGTCCGGATCCCAGACAATCAGCTGTTTGTAGGGATTCTCCATCTTGTCGTATTCATCCAGGTCTATGTCTTTGCCCGTGGAACCGCCGGCCTCGCGGAAGGTCAGCTCACGCAGCCTGCCGATTTCGGTGACGACATTGGGGGAATCCTGCCAGGTGACGATGTAGAGCTCGTTGTGCCCCTTGTTGGTGTCTTCCAGCTTTTTGGATTTGGTGAGTTCTGCCTTAAGCAGTTCTACCGGTACAGGATCTATTATTTTTTTCATAATGTTAGAAAAGGTCAATCAATACTGGATGGCCACGGATTGGAGACTATACCGGCCATGTCAAGCATAGTCTTGTGAGCGAGGTCGCGCATTCGTGCCGTTTCCTCTTTGCGGGATGTGGTGAGGTCTGGAATGATGGGATCGCCCACATGGATGGTGACCAAAGGTTCGCCTTGGCAGAAGAATTTGCGCCATCCGGTGCGGGGCCTGAAGGAAATTACCATGGGTATAATCGGGAGAGCATACTTGTAGGCCATGTTAAAAGCGCCTGTTTTGAAAGGTCTTAGCGGAGAATAGAATTTCCAACTGCAACTTTCAGGGAATATGTGTATCCACTGTTTCCGGGCGTGCAGCTCGTCCAATGCCTTGTCAAACGCCCGGAGTCCGCTGCGCTCCTCCGGAATGGCGATGCCTCCAATGTTTTTCATTAAAAAGCCATCCTTGCCCCGGAAAGGCTGGGCGTACATGGGAATCCAGGCGTGGCGGTAACGCATCGCCTGCAATACGCTAATCATATCCCATCGGTGAACGTGGTTGCAAACGGTCATCATGCCGTTGGCGAAGAGTTTACGGTTTTGGCGGATTTTCTTGCGGCCTTCAATCCGGAGGCCATAGCGGATACGGTTTAATGGGAAAGCCGCAATCCAAAGGGTAAGGTAAATGAGAAAATGCCAGATTTTGAATTTTAGGGATTTGTCAAGATACGGGTACGTCCCGTCGAATTGTATGTCCTTGAGTTCCCCGCGTATGGGGGCCATCCGTGTGAAAGGATTGTCTCCCGAGAATTCCTCTGCCGGTTCGGGGACATACACCCCTTCGCGAACCTTGAAGTTCCGATAGGCAGGGCCAAATGATGAATAGTCCTCTAACATTTCAGGTTTTTCAGAGTGATGGCGGATCTTACGCCACAACATTATAATTCATTTTACGAGCGCAAAGATAATAAAAAAAACTTTTTTTAACCAGACCGTTGTTTTTTATAAAATAGATTATCTTTGCACCAATCTTATATTAATGTAAAATGAAAAGGCAGATTCTTTCTTTGCTTCTTTTGTTTGTGAGCATTGTCGCGTCGTCTCAAACCGTTACCATCTCCTTCACGGCCCAAGACACGAATGCCTATCCTGTGCGGCTGAATCGTGTGACAATCACGAACTTAAGTAAAAACTGGCAGGAAACCATTTTCTGGCCCGACACTGCGCTGACGATGCAACTTGGAACAGGAATTGACGATTATGGGAAAAGCAGCAGGGTAGTTGTGTTGCAAAACAAACCAAACCCATGCGACGGTACTACAGAGGTGTGTGTGGCAGTGCCGGAAGACGGCCCGGTACAGTTGGAGATGACGGACTTGCGTGGGAGGTTGGTGTCTTCTCAGGAGATGTCACTGCAACGGGGCGTCCACTGCTTCCGCACCACCCTCTCGTCGGCGGGCACATACGTGATGACCGCGCGTCAGAACGGCCAAAGCGGCTCCGTCAAAATGGTCTGCAACCGAGGGGCGGGGTCCGATAACATAGATTATTTGGGTGCTGGTCCGGCCATCGACTATATGTTGAAATCCGTCAACACCAATCCGTACCATCATGGCGACACGATGGAGTATGTGGGCTATGCCGATATATGCGGTGCGGAGGCGGAGAGCCAGCATGTTGTGACACAGTTTTTTCAAACCACGTGCACATTGCATTTTTCAGAAGCGCAGTGCTTTCTGCCGGAAGTGCTTACGAATGCCATTGTGGAATTTACGGACACTACGGCGACAGGAGGCGGCCGTGTGATATCCGGTGGCGGCGCCCCTGTAACGGCCCGCGGCTTGTGTTGGAGCACCTCGCCTAATCCTACTGTCAGCGACAACCACACAACAGAGGGCGACAGTTTGGGGAGTTTCACCAGCTACCTCACGGGGCTGACACCCGGAACCAGTTACTATGTGCGGGCATACGCAGTGAACATAATGGGCACAGCGTATGGCGACACTGTGAGTTTCACCACCTGGCCCGCCTTTCATTGCGGAATAGATTTGGTTGTCGATATTGACGGAAACACATACACCACATTGCAGCTTGGAACCCAATGCTGGATGAAAGAGAATCTGCGTACGACGCACTATTCCGACGGCACTCCTATCCAACAGGGAAGCTCAACGTCTGTGGATGTGGCTTATTGGTACTATCCGCACAACGATGCCACCACTGTGCCACTATACGGGTTGTTGTACAATAGGACGGCAGCGGTGGGGGTAACCGCATCCGGTATGCCGAATCGGAATATTTGTCCTGTCCGTTGGCATTTGCCCGATATAAATGAATGGTTTGATCTTACAAACTATGTTGGGAGCCAGAGTCAATATTGGTGTAATAATAATTCTAATTATATTGCCAAAGCGTTAGCCTCCACGGAAGGATGGGGAACATCGCCCAACACCTGCAGCGTGGGTAATAATCCCTCCGCGAATAATGCCACCGGTTTTAGTGCGATGCCGGCAGGGTGTTACTACGGTTCTTATGGTGATTTCTGGGGAGCTGCTCATTTTTGGACTCCTAACATGCAACAGAATCAAGGTCAAATATTCTCCCTGACTATGGGAGGAGCCTCTCCAAATCCATTTAATACAAGACAATTATATTACGGACATTCGGTCCGCTGTGTGCACGATTAAGAGAAGGCGATGTGGCGGTGTCCGTGCGACCGATTACGGCAGTTTCATCCTCCCTCTAAAACCTATTATCGGACATGGTTTCAATGTCTTTAAAAATAAATGGCAGAAACTCAGATAAATAGAGCCTCCAATTACGCCATACATGGCCCCCTTTGGTTTCATAATAAATGTAAGGAATCTGTTGATGGTCTGCTTTTCGGGCAAAACGTTTGCTCTGTGGATGGAAGATGTCTCGTTTGCCAGTTCCAATCCAATAGATGGTGTTCCGATGGCTTGGCAATTGTTTGCGATGCACAATCGGAGAGAACAGCCCCACATACTTGAAATTGTCCTCGTACAGATTGGCAAGTGTGGCCGATTGGGAGGCTCCCGCCGATAGTCCGGCCACCGCTCGCATATTCATGTTGGGGGATATACGGTAGCGGCTGGATAATAAACTATCCATTTGTGGGAATATCTGCTCGAAATCGTGGTGGAACCAGGAAGAGTAAAGGAGCAGATTCCGCATCAATCCCACAGTTTCGTTTTGGCCGATAAGTTTCTTGGGGTTGGCGTCAGGCATCACGATAATCATCGGTGTGGCTTTGCCTTGCTGTATCAGATTATCTGCCAGTTGCACCGCTCGTCCGCGGTCGTGCCAAGCCAGATCATTGCCGTCTATGCCGTGCAAGAGATAAAGTACGGGATATATGTGTTCCGTTTTGTTATAGTCGGGTGGCAGGTATAGTAGGATACGGCGTGTCTTCCCGCAGGCGGAATCCCAAAACTCACACGCTTCTGTTGTTCCGGCCAACGAGTCGGTGCGGCACAAGTCCGACAGGGAGGACCCGGGAATGACGAACACACTCCGTTTCCCGTTTGAAATCCGGATGGAATCTGCATTGTTAGGGTCTGTCAGTTTTTGCCCGTGCGATTGGAACCGATAGGTATAGATTTCCGGCGCAAGCGGAGGTGTGGTGTATGTAAACAGTCCGCTTGTGTCAAGGTGCATGCGTGCCGATTGCAGGTTTTCCCTGTTCACGTTGTACTTCTTGTTCCGCAATGCGCAATCGCAATATATCCGCACATGTCGGCTCTCTGGCCTTTTGAGAACGAATGTCACGGATCCGTCTTCATTAAATATGGGGGAGCTGGATTCGATTGGTTGCGCTCCTGCGAGAAGGGAGAACAGTAAGAGCAGGATAACCAGTCTGCAGCTAATTTTTCTGGTTGGTTGTCTCATGATCCGCAATTTCCTCCATCAGCATTTTCTCGAAATTTGCCACTGATTCTGCTATACTGTATTGCTTGACAAGATCAGCGTATTTTCTTTCCATTTCTTTTCTGGCTTCCGGATGTTCAATCCAATAGTCGATTTTTTGCGCCAGCAGCCGTGGCTTGCGGGGCGTGAACAGACTGCGGCTGTCTAAGGCGAACTGGGGCGTTGCGCTCTGCGAACTGCTGGAAATAAGCGGCACCAGTCCGGATCCCATTGCCTCCAAGCACGAAAGGGATTCCAACTCCACTTCACCCGCATGCACATACAGGTCTGCATATCCTAATGTGTTCATCAGTTGTCGGTCGGACATGTAGCCGACACGGGGCGGATTGGAAAGTTTTTTCCCTTTCTTGCGCAATTTTTTCTCACTCAAGCCAGTCCCCACCAAAATCACCTGGATTTTCGATTCGTATGCCGAATGTCGGACAGCCTCTAAAATGGTATTTTGGTGCTTTTCCGGCGATAGTCGGCCTACCATCAGCACCACGAACTTGTCGGCACACCAGGAGGGTTTGTCGCATTTGTGCCAGGAGAATTGCGGAGGACAGCCGTTGCTGATAACGTGCATTTGACTAGTGTACCCAATTTGTACCAAATAGTCAGTAATGAACCGGCTCGGACAGTGTATATGACGGAAAAACTTGTAAAAGTGTCGATTGAAGTAATTGTATATCAATGTATTTAGCCACTTCACGTTTTGCATATGGAAGGTGGCTGTCACATTCTCCGGTTGCACATGGAAGGCCGCCGTACAAGGCTTTCCCATCTTGTCGGCCATCCGCTTCGTCGCAACCTCCAATCCAAAAGGCATGAAACAGTGCGCTATGTCACACCACTCCAAGGCTTCACGGATGACATCTTCATCTGCTTTGGAATACTGAAAGCCATGACGTTTGACTAGTCCGTTGACTAGCGGAAGGTGCAATTCCGGGACTACAAAGCGGTTGCCGTCCGGTATTCCGGTTGTGAGAAACTTCACCTCATGTCCGCGGCTTCTCAATTCTGACGCGAACCGCCTGGCGGAAACACTGGTTCCATTCTGGTTGTCTATAGTTTCAATGACAAAAAGTATTTTCATATTTTAATGTGTATTCTCTATAAAAAATCGTGATTGTAAATCGGCGGCAAAAATAGTGCTTTAAGTGTTACAAAACGATTTTATGATTTTTTATATAATACAAACTATTGAATATAAGTATATTATAAATGTTAAATTATGTTAATAAGTAAAAACAAGAGATATGAGGCTGTTGTTTTTGCCTCAAATTTTATGGAAAAAAATGTTCGTTTTCGGTTCAGCGAGAAGATGACGTAGGAGGCGGTGATGACCTTCAAACAACGCTGGCCGTCACGGGTGAAGGTGGCGGCCAGCGTTACGATAATATGTTCAACCCCAGAAGGTCTTATTTCTTGATTAGTTTGCCAAACAGGCCGCCGAGGAGTTTTCCTGCGCCGGAGGCTGAAGAGGAGGAGCTGCTGCCGCCCAGCAGGGAGCCCAGCACATTGCCGATATTGCTGCCGGCAGAAGCGTGGTTCTTACCTAAGATGGAGAGCAGGTTAGGGGCGATGGAGGCCAGGATGTTGGAAACCTGATCGTTGGTGGTGCTGGTCTGGCTGGAGAGTCCGGAGATGACGGAGCCGAGGTTGCCGCCGAAGATCTTGCTGAGGATCTTTTTACCGTCTTCGATGTTGATGCCCATGCCTTGGCCCGCGTGGCTGCTCAGTGCCTGCACCAGAGCGGATGCGCCCGCGGCAGTGCCGGCGTTCTTCTGCATGGCTCCCAGGAATTTCGGGATGGCCGCCTTGATGACATTGACGATCTTGGTGGTGTCGATGTTGAATTTCTTGCTGATTTCACCGATCATATTGTTGCCGGTGAGGGAATTGATGATACTGGTTAAATCCATAGTTTTTGTATTAATAGGTTAATATTAAATTAAGGACCGCAAAGGTATGAAAAATTCGGATTGCATATCGTTATTGTTCGTCCATTTCGGACAAGTATTGTTCAATTTGGGCTTTGAGAGGTGGGAGATCCTTTTCAATAACGTTCCATAGCTCATCTTCGTCTATTTGATAATAGTCATGGACGAGGACATGCCGCATCCCAATCACTCCGCGCCAATTTGTGGCAGGATGGGCCTCAAGAAACTCCTTAGATAATCTGTTAGAGGCTTCGCCAATAACTTGCACGTTCCATGTCAGCGCATGACGCAGGATCTTATCGGAAACGATGTCTTCAAATATCTTTCCATCCACATATTCCTCAATAGTGAGTATTGCATTTTGGATATGTTCCAATCTTGTTTTATCGTTAAGCGGACTTCTCATAAATCAGTATTTTATCTCTATTTGCTGTTTCAACGGCAAAAGGCAATAGGGTTCCATTCTTGACTAAATCAACCTTTCGGTTCAATAAATCCTCTAGGTCTAACAACATTGTTGCATGACCTATAAGGGATACCCTGGCGTTTCTGTCAAAATCCACCAAGATATCCACATCGCTTTCGGGAGTCTCCTCCCCACGCGCATACGAGCCGAATATCCAGGCCTTCAACACCGGCTGGGTCTTGAAATACTCGCGGATGGTCTCTATCATTTTACTGTCCATAATCTCTTCTTTTGCAAGGGCAAAAATACATATTTTATATATACACACAAAAAAAAGTCGGCCCGATGGACCGACTTTTTTCAGCAGTAGCGGAAAACACTACTCTTTGTCGCGGTATTCTTTCACAATGTCCTTGATCATGGCAGGAGCCAGACGACCGAACACCTTGCCGTCAACGAGGGCGACAGGGGCCAGACCGCAGGCGCCCACGCAACGCAAAGAGGTGAGGGAGAATAGACCGTTGGCATCGGTTTGGCCAACCTCCACGCCCAACTCTTTCTTGAAGGCGTCCAGGATCTTCTCGCCACCACGCACATAACATGCGGTACCCATACATACGGATACAGGGTATTTGCCCTTCGGCGTCATGGTGAAGAATGCGTAGAAGGAAACCACACCGTAAACCTTGGCGGTCGGCATGTGCAGTCTCTCTGCAATCAACTCCTGAACCTCTGCCGGCAGATAGCCGAGGAAGTCCTGCGTTTGATGTAAGACATTGATGAGCTCGCCAGGGTTGTTGCCGAAGTTATTGCAGATCTCAATAACTTTTTCCCTGACTTCGGGTTTCATTTTGATTATAATCTTCTTATTATCCATGTTTATGCTTTTTTCAGATTAATTATTTGTTTAAATCCACTTCCACGGTGGTCTGTCTGTCGAAATAGTGCGTGTGCAGCAGTTCGTGAGACTTATGGCCACAAGGTTCACCCAGATACTCTTTGTAGATGGCCTGGATGGACGGGTTTTCGTGGGATTTACGGATCGGCATCTCGCGGTCGGCACGGTAGATAGCTTCCCAACGAGCCTTGATGATGTCGGCATTACCGTGGTGCAGTGGCTGGCCTGCGCCGTCGATACAACCACCAGGACAAGCCATGATCTCGATGGCGTGGAAGTTGCACTTGCCGGCTTTGATGTCTTCCAGCAGCTTGCGGGCGTTCTTCAGACCGTGGGCGATACCGATGTTCAGCTTCAAGCCGTCCACATCGATGGTAGCGCTACGAACACCTTCCAAACCACGCAACTCTTCGAAGTCAATCTTCGGAAGCGGTTTCTTGGTGATGACCTCGTAAGCGGTACGCACAGCAGCCTCAATCACACCACCCGTGGTACCGAAGATCACAGCAGCACCGGTGGACTCACCGAGCGGGCTGTCGAATTCAGCATCCGGCAGGGATTTGAAGTCGATGTTGGCCATCTTGATGAGACGAGCCAGCTCGCGGGTGGAGATGGAGTAGTCAACATCAGGATTGCCGTTCACCTTGAATTCATCACGGCCAACTTCGTACTTCTTGGCCAAGCAAGGCATCACAGACACGCTGATCATGTCTTCGCGCTTGCAGTTAATCTTTTCAGCAAAATAGGATTTGGCGATAGCACCGAACATCTGTTGCGGAGATTTTGCCGTGGAAGGAAGATCTCTCATATCCGGGAACTGGTGCTCGAAGAAGTTCACCCATGCAGGGCAGCAGGAGGTGAGGATCGGAAGTGGAACGCTCTTGTCACCTTCCAGATATCTGGTCAGACGGCCGATGAGCTCGGTGCCTTCTTCCATAATTGTCAAGTCGGCGGACCAGTCGGTGTCGAACACATAGTCGAAGCCGAGGGCCTTCAAAGCGGCAACCAGCTTGCCCGTAGCGATAGTTCCGGGTTTCATGCCGAACTCTTCGCCGATAGCGACACGCACGGCGGGAGCCACTTGGACAACCGTCTTCTTGTTCGGATCCACGATGGCGCGGAGGACAGCGCCGGTGTGGTCAACCTCGGTGAGGGCGCCCACCGGACAAACGGCGACACACTGGCCGCAGAAAGTACACGGTGAGTGATCCAGATGCTGGTTGAAAGCGGTGGAAACCACTGCCGGGAAACCACGCTCGATGGCGGACAGAGCGCCAACGGTCTGCATGTCGTTACACATCGTCTCGCAACGACGGCACATAACGCACTTGTTCATGTCGCGGATGATGGACGGAGAAACCTCGAGTTGATAGGAGGATTGTTCGTGTTCCGGTCCGATGAACGGGTTCTTACGAATGCCGAAACGGACGGCGAGGCTTTGCAACTCGCAGTTGCCGTTCTTGGCACACTGCAGACAGTCTGCCGGGTGGTCGGAGAGGATCAGCTCGAGAACGGTTCTACGGGCGTTAATCACGCGCATGGAATTGGTTCTCACCACCATGTCGGGCATACATTCGGTGACACAGGCGGGAGCCAGGTTACGACGGCCGGCCACTTCCACCACACAAATACGGCATCCGCCGGGTTTGTTATGCACGCCCAGGTTGTTCAGCTCGAAATGGCAAAGGGTAGGAATAGCGATACCCATGCCTTGAGCGGCTTTCAGAATAGTAGTACCTTTCGGCACTTCAACTTCTCTATTGTCTATTGTTAATTTTATCATATCCATATTAATACCCTTTTACTATTTAATACTAATTGCGTTAAACTTACATTTTTCAATACAGGTACCGCACTTGATACAGAGTTCCTGGTTGATTTCATGCGGCATCTTCACCGTTCCGCTGATGGCGCCGACCGGACAGTTGCGTGCGCAAGCGGTACAGCCTTTACACTTCTCAGGATCGATGATGTATTGTTTCAGGGCCTTGCACTGGCCGGCGGGACATTTCTTGTCAACCACGTGTGCCACGTACTCATCCCAGAAGTTGTCGATGGTGGACAATACCGGGTTCGGGGAGGTCTGGCCGAGACCGCAGAGGGCCGTGTCTTTGATGACATGTGCCAGGTTGCGGAGCTTGTCAAGGTCTTCCATGGTGCCTTGGCCCTTGGTGATCTTGTCAAGGATTTCGCACAGACGCTTGTTACCGATACGGCAGGGTGAGCACTTGCCGCAGGACTCTTCCACGGTGAAGTCGAGGTAGAACTTAGCCACGGAGACCATACAGGAGGTTTCATCCATGACGATCATACCGCCGGAGCCCATCATGGAGCCAGCAGCCACGAGGTTGTCGTAGTCGATAGGGGTGTCGAGGAACTTCTCGGTCAAGCAACCGCCGGAAGGACCACCGGTTTGAACGGCTTTGAACTTCTTGCCGCCCTTGATGCCGCCGCCGATTTCGTAAATGACCTCACGCAGGGTGATGCCCATCGGGACTTCGATCAAACCGACGTTGTTGATCTGGCCAGCCAATGCGAACACTTTCGTACCTTTGGATTTCTCCGTTCCGATGGAGGAGAACCATTCCCAACCCTTGTTGATGATAACCGGAATGTTGGCGTAGGTTTCCACGTTGTTCACGTTGGACGGTTTCTTGAGGTAACCTTCAACGGCCGGGAATGGCGGTTTGAAGGTAGGCTCGCCACGGAGACCTTCCATGGAGTGGATCAAAGCGGTTTCCTCACCGCAGACGAATGCACCTGCACCGTAGCGGAGGATGATGTCGAAATCGAAATCGGTACCGAAGATGTTCTTGCCGAGCAGACCGTATTCGCGGGCTTGGTTGATGGCCACCTGCAGACGGTGGATAGCCAGCGGGTATTCAGCACGGATGTAGACCAGACCGATGGTGGCGCCGATACAGAAACCGCCGATGGCCATAGCCTCGATGATGGAGTGCGGGTCGCCTTCCAAGATGGAACGATCCATGAATGCACCTGGGTCGCCTTCGTCGGCGTTGCAGATGATGTATTTCTGGTCAGCGGCGTTCTTGGCGCAGAGTTCCCATTTCAAACCGGTGGGGAAACCAGCGCCGCCACGGCCACGCAAACCGGATTTCTTGATGAGGTCGATGGTGGCTTTGGGGTCATTCTGTTCCAGAACGGAAGCCAATGCCTTGTAACCGTCGCGTGCGATGTATTCGTCGATGTTTTCAGGATCGATGAAACCGCAGTTACGCAGAGCGATACGCATCTGTTTTTTGTAGAAACCCATGTGCTTGGAGTCGGAAATGTGCTTCTGATCCTCGGGGTTTTCATACAGCAGGCGCTGCACTTTTCTACCCTTGATGATGTGCTCGTCGATAATTTCGCGGCAATCTTCGGGTTTCACCTGGGTGTAGAACGTGTTGTCGGGCAGGATCTTGACGATGGGGCCCTTTTCACAGAAACCGAAACAGCCGGTGGTGACAACTTGCACGTCGTCGCTCAGATTCTTTTCAGCCAAAAGGTTGATAAAGTTTTCTTTGATTTTCGGGCTTTCGGAAGCGGTACATCCAGTACCACCGCAAAGCAGAATGTGATATTTGTAATTTGCCATTGGAGACCTCCTTATTAATTGTTATCGATTTTTTCGTAGTTGACAGGGATGACACCTTCGAGGATTTCATCTGCCATGATGTATTTGGTGACCAGTTCCTGACCCTTCTTGGAGTCAACATGGCCGAAAACGATGGGATCCTGACCCGGTTTCTTGACTTCCACGGTGGGCTCGGCATAGCAGTAGCCCATACAGCCGGTCTGGGAAACCACAGCCTTGATGTTCTGCTTCTTGCATTCGTCAATGATGGCTTCCATCGTTTGCTTAGCACCGGAAGCGATACCGCAGGTGGCCATAGCAACCTTGATTTGAACCAAGTTTTCTACGTTGTCGCCTTCTTCGCGCAACTCAATTTTGGATTGGAGCTCTTCTCTCTTTTTCTTGAGATCAGCCAATGATTTAATTTTTTCCATGTAATTGGGTTTTAGTTGTTGATTTATAGGATATTACATACAAATTTATGCACTTCCGGAACCGGAAAAACAGGCACACGGATTGCGGGGGCAAATGTAACATATTTTCCTTAATTTTCACCTGCCCGAAATGAATATTTTTCGTGTTTTTTTCATCCCAAGAAAAGGGGATTTTTACCTGAAAAAAAAGAGGGCCGAAACCCTCTTTTTTAGTCAAACAACGTCCTGTTGAACTTGCGCTCCAGACGCACGTCGTTGTACAATTCCGTAATTTTTGCCTTGGTGTAAAGCGGGAAATCCGCCTTCATCATCCAATCGTAATAGGCGGGCTCTTTCATGAAAACCTCCTTGACAGGAACATTCTTATGTTTGCCGAAATTGAAGACGGCCTGGTCCTGGGCGTTCCATACGATGTGTCCGGCCATGTCCACGTTGCGGTTCTCGCGGGTGAACGCGCTCAACGCCTTTACATCGTTTTGGATAGGCTTGGATGTCCTACGGGTTTTGGGGTCCGTGTATTCCGTGTCGGCATACCGTTCCAGCTGCGCCTTGAACACCTCTAACGTGGCTTGTGTGTCGGCGTTGGCGCTGTGGGCGTTGTTGAGGTCTTTGTTGCAGTAGAACTTGTAGGCGGCCACCAGGTTGCGCGGTTCCATCTTGTGGAAAATATTCTGCACGTCAATAAGATGGCGGTTCAGCATGTTGAGCTCTTTGCCGCATCTCAAAAACTCTTCCAGCAATAAAGGCACATCGAACTTGTTGGAGTTGAATCCGGCCAGGTCTGCGTCGTCGATGAAGGCCAGCAGGTCGTCGGCCAGCTCCGGGAAGGAGGGCTTGTCATAGACATCCTCATCATAGATGCCATGGATGGCGCTGCATTCTTCCGGAATATGTACTTCAATCTCCTGGACATTGCCGTCCAGTCCTCTTACGAGATTTACCGGGCGGATGCGCTGCGTGCGCTCAATTTCAGTGCCGTCGGGCATGATCTTGATGAGGGAGATTTCCACGATGTGGTCCTTGCCGACATTGAGGCCGGTGGTTTCAAGATCAAAGAATACTAAAGGGCGGGAGAGGTTGAGTTTCATTATTTCTTTACGATTTTTTCGGTGGTGATGATTTGGTTGTTTTGTAATATGCGGACAAAATAGAGGCCGTCGGCATATTCTCCTAGGCGGATGGTATTGGAGAGTACGGGCCCGGCCTGCAGTAGTTTGCCGTAGATGTCATATATCTGATAGGATAGATTATCTTGATTTTCAAAGGCTTCCAAGTGCAGAATGTCGTGCGTGGGGTTGGGGTATATTCGCAGGTCGGTTTGTGTGCGTGCGGGAACCCCGGAGTGGTCGAAACGCTTGCCGACGACGGGACGGATCATGGGTGCGCCCGCGTAGTAGGACGGTACCCAGTCGTTGGCGATTTTGTAGAAGAAATGGCCGGTGGCGTCGTTGTTCTGGTCGAAGCCGACATTGAGCTGCACGTTGTGGTTCTGGTAGAAGCCCACATAGAAGGTGCCCTCTATGGCGATGGGCTCTTCAAGGTAATAGCTGGCAAATTCTAAAAAGTCTTCCGCGTGGCCGGGCAACTGTGCGGGCAGCGAGTAGAGCACTTCGCCGGGTTCCCCGTTGTTGTCGGCCCAGACCATGAGGGTGAAGTAGTCAATGTTCTCATCGTTCAGGGCACTGTTGAACCAGATGCGCACACTCTGCAACGAGTCGGGCTGTGCCAGCGTGAACTTCACGGCCAGATAGGACTCGGGGTGTGTCATCGTGGAGTAGAGACAGTAACCCGCCTCGGCGGTGCCGTCATCGTAGGCGTAGTAGTTGTAGAACTTCTGCTCGAAGACGCAA
Organism: Bacteroidales bacterium; assembly: GCA_045116675.1. Taxonomy (GTDB): domain Bacteria; phylum Bacteroidota; class Bacteroidia; order Bacteroidales; family WCHB1-69; genus F23-D06. The sequence continues at coordinate 9,364 of JBGUMF010000101.1, read as the reverse complement.
GTGTCGTTGGACTTGCAGTCGTCGTTTGCACCTACCAGACTGAACACGTGCGTGATACGGAACGTGGCGCTATCCTGACCGTCATACGTGTAGGCGAAATCAATGGACGGGTCGGCATGATAACTATAGGTGTGAAGTCCATCGTTATAATAGGGGTAGGCGTTCGCATTGTACGTGTCCGTGGCATAGACGAAGCTGTTGGGCTCTTTCACAACGGAGTAGGTGTAGTAGGTGTTTTTGGCAGAAGAGGAGAGATTGCTGAGGTCGTTGTGGAACACGGCGGCCATGTCCGACGGACGATATTGCTGCCAGGGCATGGCTTGGTATAAGTTCAGCGCGCTGGTGGTGGGCGAAACAAAAGCCACATCGCTGGGATATAGGCTGTTGGCGGTTCTCCCAATGTCCAAACGGATGTAATCAATGTGCCATTGGTCGCAGTTGCTGGCCCAACCCACGATGTTTCCGCTACTCCAGGAATCCAAATCCAGGGAAGCGTAGTTACGGAAGCGGAACTGGAAATTGTTGCGCAGGTATTGTTCATCGGTGATGGGAATCATCACCTGTTTGAAATAATCCAAGGGGTTTTCCGCCAGCCAGGAGTCTAACGAACAGCCGTGCGATGACCAAATCTCGTTCCATACATATTCGGGACCAAACAGGGAATCGGAGGGAATCATAATGACCTCTCCGGGGAACGCGGCATTTTCAAAAACATAATAAGTGCCTGGAATAAAGGGATTAGGTAAGCTGTCGCCGGCCTGATAGTATTCATTTTCGCCAACAGTGAAGTCACCGTAGGCGAATCCGATGAAAATCCGGTTGCCGGTGGCGTATCCGAATTCCAGTATGAGTTCGTCGTCATATTCGGGCTTGTCGCCGACACGTTTCCATTCAACGGGCGGGTTTTGGCGGCAGCCTCCTCCCGGCTGATAGTAAAAACTGAAATAGAGGGAGTCGCCGATGCGCATAAGCCTGTGCTGGGTGAAGTTGCTGTCCAGTCGGATGGGTGCGGAGGTGAGGGTGTCGGCGGGGAATGCGGAACGGTCAGCGTGTGCATACACCCGTCCGTTCGCGTCCAGGGCATCCAGCGTGGCCACCCCGATGGAGGGTGGATAGATGGGATATGTATTGTTGACAAAAGCATGCCGGTCAGCCCAATAGTTCGGATTGGGGTAGCCGATGCCAGTGGAGAAATCCTCGATGAAGGGCAGTTTCACGGGTGTGGGCAGGTCGCGGGTGGGTTGGCTTTTGACGGCGGCCTTTGCGATGACAGCGTTGCGGACCACTCCCGTCAGCATCTCTTGAGCATTAAGATGCAAGGTGGCGGCCAGACAGATTATAAGGAGAATGGTTTTGGAAACAAATTTCATGCGTTGTGATTAGTTGGTTATTTCTTCGGTGGATGCCTCCGTATCCGGCAGGTATCCGATGTTCTTCCCGACGACGAGGGTGATCTTCTCGCCCATCTTGATGTCGGTGCCGGCGGCGATGGCATGGCCTTTATAAAGCACTTCCAGCACAGCGTTTTCATACGGGCTTGGCTTTTCGATGATGTTAGCCAGTACCAGTCCCTGCGATTCCAGCATGATCTGGGCTTGTCGCAGTGAGACGTCGTGCAGTTCGGGCATCTTGATGGTGGGCGGCACGTCGGTGGCCACGGTCAGATAGACCTTGCGGCCCCGTTTCACCTTTTCGCCGGCGGCGGGGTCCTGTTTCAGCACGGTGCCGGGCTCTTTGCCGTCCTCGTAGAGGTGTTCGTTCACGATGAACACGAAGCCCTCGGCCCGACCGCGCTGGGTGAGCGATTCCGCGTTCTGGCCCACGAAGCTCGGCATCTCGAACTCCCTGCCGTGGCGGGTGAAGAGTCGCAGGAACAGCACCACCAGCACCATCAGCACGATGGTGAGCACGATGGCAGCCAGCAGATGAAAACCGAACTTGTCAGAGTTTATTTTTTTCATATTCGGAAAAGTCGTAACGGTATTAACTTGAAAAAATCGGTTATATTGTAAAAACCGCTGCAAAAATACAAAAATTACTCGGAGAGGGATGAAAAAAATGGAACCCTGCTGTACCTCATCCGTGCTGTTCGGCACAGGACATCCGGACAACATACAGGGCTGGCCCCGAACGGCGTTTCCCGCCACAACCGTCTGCTAAAGGAGAATGGTCCTTTCAACCGTGAAGGCTTCCACAATGCGGGCGGGTATTATGCACATTCCGCTGTTTGAAAAACGGTTGGACACCTTGTCGTATACCCGCGGAAAACCTATATCTTTGCCCAATTTGAAATTATTGTATTATTATGTATAATATAGCCCTTATTGCCGGCGGGGATTCCGGCGAATATGAAATATCCCTCAAGACAGCTGACAACATCTTCAACCAGTTGGACAGGAACCTGTTCAACCCCTATCTGATCCATTTCAAAGGGGCGGACTGGCACTACACCGATGCCGACGGGCGCGTGTGGCAGGTGGACAAGAACGACTTCACGCTGGCCCTCCCCTACGGGAAGGTGACCTTCGATGCGGCCTTCATCGCCATCCATGGCACGCCCGGCGAGAACGGACGGCTGCAGGCCTATTTCGAGCTGGTGGGGGTGCCCTATACGGGCTGCGGCGTCTTCAGCTCCGCCCTGACGTTCAACAAGTATTACTGTAATCTGGCGGTGGCGGGCTTCGGCGTTCCCATCTCGCCGTCGCTGCATTTCTACAACACCGACCCCATCGACTATGAGCAGATTGAGTCCGTTTGCGGCTATCCCTGCTTCGTCAAGGCATGCAACTCCGGTTCCAGCGTGGGAGTCACCAAGGTTCATAGCCGGAGCGAGATGGACCAGGCCTTTGCCGAGGCGTTCAAGTACGACAACCAACTTATGGTGGAGAAGTTCGTGCGCGGGCGCGAGTTCACCTGCGGCGTGACCTCCGTCTATGGTGGCGTCAAGGTGCTCGCCGTCACTGAAGTGGTGGCCAGCAACGAGTTCTATGACTACAACGCCAAATATACCGCTGTGGGCCACAAACTCATCACCCCGGCGGACATCCCGGCGGAGATGACTCGCAAACTGAGCGATTACGCCGTCCAGATTTTCCATAATCTGGACTGCCATGGCGTGGTCCGTATCGACTTCATCATCTCGGAGGACGACGGCGTACCCTATTTCCTGGAGGTGAACACCATCCCAGGACAGACCGCCTTGAGCATTGTTCCAGGTCAGGTGGAATACAATAAATTGGATATTAAGGAGTTTTATACGAAGATGGTGATGGAAGCGTTTGAACTTAGGAAATTGCATTTGGAAATGGGGAGAAAATAATTGACAATTAATAATTAACAGTTAATCATTGATTTAGTGAAAAGAATATTCTGTATCGGATGCCTGCTTGTGATGGCAGGGTTGGTTTCCAATCAGGTGCTTGCCCAATACACTGAGGCGGACATTCGGGATTATATTGTGAAATACCAGCATGTGGCCATGGATAAGATGCATGAGTACCGCATTCCGGCCAGCATCACGCTGGCGCAGGGAATCTTCGAGAGTGCTTGCGGCATGAGTCGGCTGGCCACGGAGGGCAACAATCATTTCGGCATCAAGTGCCACGAGGACTGGATGGGTGACACCATCCTCATTGATGACGATGAGCTTCAGGAGTGCTTCCGCAAATACGAGGATGTGGCCGGGTCCTACAACGATCACTCGAAATTCCTGACCACCCGCAAGCGCTATGCCAACCTCTTCCAGCTTGACATTCTGGATTATCGGGCCTGGGCCCGCACGCTCAAGGCCGACGGCTACGCCACCAATCCGCAGTACGCCGACCGTCTGATCAGCCTGATAGAACGCTTCAGCATTGCCCGCTTGGACACGCTGTGCATGAAAAAGGAGGCAGGACAGGAGGTTGCGGAAAACCCATACGGAAATGGGGGAAAACCAGCGGAAAATGGCAGTACGGCACCGCCCGTTCCGCCTACGAAGCCCATCCCGCCGGTGAAACCGGACAAGCCCATCACGGTGCCGCCCGCCAAAACGGCGACCAAGGTGTTCACGGCCATCGGCAGCGAATATCCCGCAGGAGCCAGCCCTTTCAGCTATCGCAAGGTCTTTGAAAACAATCACACCTATTTTATTATTGCCCAAGAGGGCGACACCTACGAGAAGATCGCCGGCGACGTGCAGGTGGCCGCGGTGAGTCTCCGCAAGTTCAACGATGTGCTCGACGCCAACTCGCAGCCGGTGGAAAACGAGATTGTCTATATAGAGTCCAAGGCGAAGACGCACAACAACAAGGTGCACATTGTGCAGGCCGGTGAGACGCTGCGCTACATCGCGCAACGTTACGGCGTGCAGCTGCACTACATCTTCAAGTATAATTCACTGGATGAGAATTCCATCATTCATCCCGGCGACCAGATATTGTTAAAACATTAAAATACAATCCGATTATGAAACGAATTCTGTTTTTGAGTATCCTCCTGTTCGGCATGGCCGCCAGTTATGCCCAATACACGTTGGAAGACCAGATTTACGATTATATCGATGAGTATAAGGATTTGGCTATGAGGGAGATGGAACAGTATAAGGTACCCGCCAGCATCACATTGGCCCAGGCTATCTATGCCTCCAAATGCGGCACTAATCGCATCGCCAAGGAGGCGAACAACCATTTCGGCATCATGTGCCACACGAAAGAGTGGACCGGTCCTACCTTTTATGAAACGGAGAACCACAGCAGCGACTACTGCTTCCGGAAATACGCTTCGGTGGAGGAGTCCTACCGCGACCATTCGCTGTTCCTGTCGCAGCGCAGTCGCTACATCAGGCTCTTCTATCTGCCCATCACCGACTACAAATCTTGGGCGCACGGGCTGAAAGAGGCCGGTTATTCCGGCAACCCGCGCTATGCCGACACGCTGATTTCCATCATCGAGAAATACTATTTGATGCATTATGACCGCAAGGTAGCCCAACGGATGGGCGATACGTCGGCGTTGGCATCCGCTTCAGTACCCAAAACCAATCCCATAGTGTCAAATCCAACTTCGCAAGTGTCACCGGCAAAGCCTGTTGAAAAGGCGGAGCCCCAAACGGCACAGCCTGCACAACGTGAAATCGTGGAAACCATCCCTGAGAAATCACTGGAAACCCAATCGGCAAAACCGGTCCAAACCGAAACGGTGAATACGAAACCTGCGAAGCCTGAAACCAAGCCGGAGCCTGCTGCCAAGCCAAAAGCCGACACGATGGAGGTGAACGGAATACAGGTTATCGTCAACAAGTCGGAGAAACCCAAACAACCCAAGATGGACACCATCGTGCAGAAAGTTTCGGAGCCGGAACCGGAGAAGGTGCAGGGTAAGAATGTGTTCGTCCTCAATCCCTATGCCGTGCCGTATAAATCGGCCTATTATCCTTATACGAGTCGTCCTGTGTATGAGAATAATAAAACCAAGTTCCTCATTGCCCGTAAGGGGGACACCTATAAGTCGTTAGCTACTTCCATGCAGTTGTCCGAGAAAAACCTGCGTTTGTACAATGATGTTTATGATGATTCGGAACCGATTGAGGATGAGGTTGTTTATTTGGAAATGAAGAGCACAAAGTCGCCGGAAGAATACCACACGTTACAGAAGGGCGACACGTATCGTTATATCGCACAGAAATACGGTGTGCAGTTGAAAATCATCATCAAGCGGAACAGTGGCGCCATCAGCAGCTATGGCATTGGCGACCGCATCTGCATCGGTTGTAAATAAAGATGTTTTTATAAAAGCGTATTAGTCAAGCAAATGCCAAACTCGTTTTATCATTTTAACCCTAAGACACTCTCGTTTGAAAAGGTGAAGGTGAACTTCAAGCACATCTTCAAGCGGCTGGTGTGGGTCTTCTTCAGCGGGGTGGCGTTTGCGGTGGTTTTCGTTTGGATTGCTTTTTATACGATAGATTCCCCAAAGGTGAAGATTCTGGAGCGGGAGAACAACGAGTTGCGCAGCGAGGTGGAATACCTGTCGCAACGTATCGACATCATGTCGGATGTGCTGTTGGATATTGAGGACCGTGACGACAACGTTTACCGGACGGTCTTTGAGGCTGATCCGGTGCCGGCATCCGAGCGTTATCCGCTTTTGTTGGCCGACCCGCGGTTCGACAGCCTGTCCCGTTCGGAGGCGTACGCAGAGCTGAAGGAAGCTAATATGAAGGCCGACCAGTTGGTGGTGCGGTTAGCGGCGCAGTCACGCTCGCTGTCAGAGCTGGAACAGATTGCCAGTAAGAAGTCCGACATGCTGAAATCCATCCCGGCCATCCGCCCGTTGAAGAATATGCACACGATCACATCAGGCTTCGGGCGGCGCTATCATCCCATCTTGAAGACCTTGCGCGCCCATACGGGAGTGGACATCACCGCGCCTAAGGGCACGCCTGTGTATGCGACCGCTGACGGCACGGTGTCGGGGGAGAATCCGGGCAGCGGCTACGGTATTGCCGTGCTCATCAACCATGGTTTTTCCTATCAGACGCTGTATGCCCATCTTTCAAAAAAAGTGGTGAAACCCGGACAGAAAGTGAAACGCGGGCAGCTGGTTGGCTATGTGGGCTCCACCGGCATGGCGTCAGGCTCCCATCTCCACTATGAGGTGATTAAAAACGGTACGCCGGTCAACCCGGTCTATTATTTCAATGCTGATATCACCCCGGAAGAGTACAACTCCATTTTGGAATCCTCCAAGAAGGTGAACCAGGCGCTGTCGTAGGGAATTAATAATTTACAATTAATAATTAATAGTTGATGATGAGGAGATTTTGGTTTTGTCTGGTTTTAATGGTGGTGGTGATGGCCAGTTGCAGACCGAAGTATGACCATTCGGACAAGAGGATTTTTCATTATAACGAATCCAACGGCATCGCATCGCTTGACCCGGCTTATTCCTCGGGACAGGCTACTCTTTGGCCCTGTAACCAGCTCTATAACGGGCTTGTCGATATGGACGATTCGCTGAACATCGTACCCTCCATTGCCAAAAGCTGGACCGTTTCCTCTGATGGTCGCACCTATACGTTTTTCTTGCGCGATGATGTGACGTTTCATAATACGAAGGAGTATTCGTTTGAGAAAACCCGCAAGGTGACAGCTCAGGATTTTGTGTATAGTTTTTCACGTATTCTGGATCCTGACGTGGCCTCACCCGGTGCGTGGATTTTCCAGAAGGTGAAACGCGACAAAGAGGGTAAACCTTTGTTCAAGGCTTTGAATGACACCACGTTCCAAATAGAATTGTCGGAGGCTTTCCCGCCGTTTCTCGGTATCCTGACGATGAAATACTGCTCCGTGGTCCCGAAAGAGGTGGTGGAGCGTTACGGTAAGGATTTTCGCAAACATCCTGTGGGTACGGGTCCCTTCCAATTCCAGCTATGGCAGGAGGGAGTGAAACTGGTGCTGCGCAAGAATCCCGATTACTTTGAGCGCGACGAGCAGGGCAACCGATTACCGTATATTGATGCGGTGGCCATTTCATTCATCGTGGACAAACAGTCGGTGTTTATGGAGTTTATGAAGGGTTCGCTTGACTTCATGTCGGGCGTGGAGGCCTGCTACAAGGACGCACTGCTTACGAAGGATGGGCGGCTCAATCCTGCCTACAAGGATAAAATCAAAATGTTGACGGGTCCGTACCTCAACACGGAGTATTTAGGCTTCATGTTGAAGTCTGGTGATAAGGATAACCCGTTGCTGGACAAGCGGGTAAGGCAGGCTATCAACTATGGTTTCGATCGCGAGAAGATGATGAAATACTTGCGCAACAATGTGGGCTATCCTGGTACGGGTGGTTTTGTGCCGCGGGGTATGCCTTCGCACGACCCTGCGCGCACGGGTGGCTACACGTACAATCCGGCCAAGGCGGCGCAATTGCTGGCGGAGGCCGGTTATCCCGGTGGCAAGGGCCTCCCGCCAATCTCCGTGGCCGTGTCCGCCTCCTATGCCGATCTGGTGCAGTACATGCAGCACGAACTGTCGCAGCTGGGCATTGACCTGCGGTTGGATGTGATGCAGGGTGCACAGCAGCGTGAGATGATGCGCAGTTACCAGCTGCCCTTCTTCCGCGGCTCCTGGATTTGCGACTATCCCGATGCGGAGAACTATATGGCCCTGTTCTATTCCAAGAATCTGCAGCCTGCCGGCTCCAACTACACGCACTACGTGAACCCTGCCTTTGACAAACTGTACGAGACTTCGCAACGTTGTGCCGACGAGGACAAACGCAACGAATACTATACCCGCATGGATGCGTTGCTCATGGCCGACGCGCCCGTGGTGGTGCTCTACTACGACAAGGTGATCCGTTTCACGCAGGCCAATATCACCGGTCTTGGCACCAATCCTGTAAATATGCTGGACTTACGAAGGGTGCGGATACTGGATAACAAAAAATAGATTTTCTCTTTGAAAGTCGATTTTTTTCCGAAAATCAGTTTGTGTTTTTAACTAATAGTTGTTAAAATATTCACACTGATTATTAAATTGCTAATAATCAGATGTAAAAAATTTTGCTTTGCCCCTTGACAACCGGTGAATTGCATTGTATTTTTGCTGTGTTGAATTTTAAAGATAAATTAAATGATTAGAGGTCCTATTAAATATTACAGTCCCATCACTGATGTTACATTTCGTAAAATCTTCGGACAACACATTGACTTGGCCACGAGTCTTCTCAATGCTTTTCTACCGTTAGAAAGCGGACGAACCATAACCTCCCTACACTACATCTCAGCTGAGCTTATGCCCGAGACACCTGCTCGCAAGAACAGTATTGTGGATGTGTGTTGCGAGGATTCTTCCGGTTCCCAGTTTCTTGTGGAGATGCAGCTCAATTGGGCGGAGGACTTTTACCAGCGGGTTCTTTTCAATACCTCAAAAGCTTATGTGAATCAACTTCAAAAGGGAGGCACGTACGATCTTCTTCAGCCTGTCTATTCTTTGAATTTTGTCAACGGGAATAGCCATCCTGACATTGAAGAGTGGTACCATCCGTATCGTATCGTTCACGAATATCACACAGACAGGGTGCTCGAGGGGCTTAAAATCGTATTTGTAGAAATGGAGAAGTTTCAAAAGCTACAGGACAAAGGAACCTCCAAACGGGATTTATGGATGCGTTTTTTCACAGAGATGCAGGAGGAGACTCGCTTTCCGCCCTCTGATCTGCTTGCCGATTGCGATATTGCCAAAGCAATTGGGCTATTGGAGGCCATAAACTATAGTGATGCTGAACGTTATATTTACGACAAATATTGGGATGCCATCAGTGTGGAAGCCACTTGGATGAAAATAGGTAGGAGAGAAGGGGTGAAGCAGGGAATAGAAGA
>JBGUMF010000100.1:0-16529 GCA_045116675.1 Bacteroidales bacterium | reverse complement strand
CACCTGGAATACAGTGTGCGTTTCCTCAATCCTGTTGTAAAGAATAAGTAAAACGGGAACCTTGAACATTGTTTATGCTAACTCGTGAATGACTAAACCGGAACGGAGCTTCGGCTCGAACCAGGTGGTCTTCGGAGGCATGATGTTGCCCGTGTCGGCGATGTCGATGATTTGCTGCATGGAGACGGGATACAAAGCGAAAGCCACTTTCATCTCGCCGTTGTCCACACGGCGTTTCAGTTCTCCGAGACCGCGGATGCCGCCCACGAAGTCGATGCGCTTGTCGGTGCGCAGATCCTTGATGCCGAGCACTTTGTCAAGCACAAGGTTGCTGAGGATGGTCACATCCAGCACGCCGATGGGATCGTTGTCGTCGAAGGTGCCGGGCTTGGCGTTCATCTTGTACCAGTGGCCGTCCAGATACATGCTGAACTCGTGCAGCTTGGAGGGCTTGTAGATGTCGGTGCCCATGTCTTCCACGGTGTAAGTTTCAGCTACGGCGGCGAGGAACTGCTCCTTGCTGAGGCCGTTGAGGTCTTTCACCACGCGGTTGTAGTCGATGATGTTGAGTTGGTTGTCCGGGAAGATGACGGTCATGAAGTAGTTGTACTCCTCTTTGCCGGTGTGGTTGGGGTTGTGCTCTTTCTTCTCCTGTCCCACAAGTGCGGCGGCGGCGCTGCGGTGATGGCCGTCGGCGATGTACATGGCGGGCACCTTGGTGGCGAAGAGTTCCACCAGTTCGTCAATCAGGGCGCGGTCGTCGATGACCCAGAAACGGTGGCCGAAGCCGTCTTCCTTGGCAACAAAGTCGTAGATGGGCTTGTTGGCGGTGACGGAAGCCACGATCTCGTCGATGCGGGCCACGGCAGGGTAGGCGAAGAACACCGGCTCCACATTGGCGTTGGTGATGCGCACGTGTTTCATGCGGTCTTCCTCTTTGTCTTTACGGGTCAACTCGTGTTTCTTGATGATCTTGTTCACGTAGTCCTCGCTGTAGGCGCAGGCCACGATGCCGTACTGCCAGTGGGCGTTGGGATCCGTGGGGTTCATGCTCTGGGCATAGATGTAGAGTTTCTCCTCCTTGTCCTGAACCAGCCAGCCGTAGTCTTTGAAGCTGTTGTAGTTCTTCACCACTTGGAGATAGACTTCAAGGGAGTGCTCGTCGGTGCCTTCCGGCAGGTCGATTTCGGCCTTGGTCACGTGGAGCAGGCTGTAGGGGTTGCCTTCGCATTCCTTGCGTGCTTCGGCGGAGTTCAGCACGTCGTACGGGCGGGAAGCGAGTTTTTCAACAATGGATTGGGGAGGACGGAAGCCTCTGAAAGGTTTGATAACGGACATAGTGTTAGTATTTTAAAATTATTTGTTATTGTTATTTTTCGCGGCGCAAAGATAGTAAATTTTAGGGATTTTATGTATTTTTGCATTCTAAATACATGTCGTCTTGAAAAATACAATTGCTCTTTTTGTGTCAATATGTTGTGCGGTGTCGATGGCTTTTGCACAGCCTTCGCCCGTCAAAACCGTGAAAAACGCCAACCGCTTCACCTACGAGGTGTATGACTACGGGGAATCCATCGACACTTCGCTTATGCAGATTGTTTTCCAATCTCCGTTTTATCGGATTTATACGATTGGGGAAGAGGGCCCGTTCGTGCCGGGATATGCCCAGGAGAGCACCGTTGTCAACCTCGGAACGGACAGCATCTACCATCGGGCGGTGTTTCAAAACGGGAATCAGAAGGAACACTATGAGGTGGTTTCTTCATTCATTCGCCATGACATCGCCTACGACACCGCCCGTGTGGACGGCCTCACCCGCTACACCTGCCATATCAACAGCAACACCTTGGAGTTTTTCGTGCAGGATTTCCCATACGACTTGAATCCTGTTCCCTCTTATGGCCGTTTCAAGGGATTGCTGGTCTGCTTCAAGCGCAATGGCCAGACCTACTTGCAGTTGGCGAAGGCGGAGTTCTGGAAACAGGCAGGCATTATGCCGTTGTTGGAAAGCGGCGACTACCAGCGTGTGACGGCACGCGAACTTTCCAACATCAAAAAACAGAAACTGGTCATCACTACCCGCATTTTCGACAATGTGCAGCTCAGTTGGGGACAAGAGAACAGCCATGTTGAAGGGAATATTTACGATAACACCCCTTTTGACAGCGTGTTGCACTACGCTGGTGGCACCCTCGCCCTGAAACGGGTGCACCTGCCCCAGCTTCCCCGTCACTACCAGACGTTCATCGAGCTGCACCAGCGCAGCAACGGCGACGCCTACGACCGCACTGGCAGCGTGTTTGTCATCCCGACAGGGTACCATGGGCCGATATTCTTTACGGGCATTAACGAACATCCTGATTCATTGCCCTGTATAACAGGAAAAGACGGACAAAAGTATCAGGGCGTTGCCTTTAAAAGATGGGTTGACGGCGAAGTTGTGCAATACTATCAACCTCCTGTGGAGCTGATGCGCTTTTTCACTCCCTTTGGTGTGGGCCATTTCAACGACCGCGTGCAGATTGATGGGCTGGAATGGGCCGATGGAACCTATTACAAACAGGAAGTTACAGACTTGAGTGCCTACCTGCAGGGCGAAGTCTGGATTGGAGTCTGGATCGGCAACTATGACGGCGGAGGTCACAAAGTAACACTCGATATCAAGTCGTATCCGGGCAGCGAACGCTGGGACGACAGCAGCAGGGAAGGTGACGATGAAATCTGCAAATCGCTGTTCAACACCTGCAATGTGTTGGAGATGGCGGGACAGAACTATGGGAAAATCTTCGGTACGGACAGTCTGTCCGTGACGGTGTACATACCTGAACCGAAAAACACACGTCTGCGCTACATCAGCACGGGCCACGGTGGCTGGGACGGCGGCGACGAGTTCACGCCCAAGCCCAACACCATCCTGATTGACGGGAAGCCTACCTTTATATATACTCCGTGGCGTGAGGACTGCGGCTGCTACCGCCGGTTCAATCCCGTGAGCGGCAACTTTTGGAACGGCATGTCCAGCAGCGACTATTCGCGCAGCGGCTGGTGTCCCGGCACCGCCACGCAGCCGGTCTATTTCGACCTCAGCCATCTGGAACCCGGCACGCACACCATCACCGTCGCTATCCCGCAAGGCAAGCCGCTGGGCGGCAGCTTCAGCCACTGGGCGGTGAGCGGGGTGCTGGTGGTTGGTGAATAGTTCTGTTTGATTATTAAAATATTTTACGGATGGGAACATACTTGCAAATTGTGTAGTTTTGCGGCATCGTTTCCAATAAGAATAAGAATGTGCCGGATTGATGCGAAAACGGGTTATCCCGACAAATTGTCCAGTCAGACCATCGGATTGCTCCGTTGGGTGCTGATGGTTCTCGTGGTGTTGATACACACCAACTTAGTGGCGGACACAGGATGCACAGGTACCGCTTACGGCGTCTTCTACCGTTGGGCAGGTAACGTGGTGTGGCTGGCCAGCCCCCTGTTCTTCCTGATTTCCGGCTACCTGTTCGTGGCTTCGGCCGGCGGATTCTCGTGGAGCGTCTTTGCGGACAAGTGCCGAGGCCGTCTGGATACATGGCTGATGCCCTATCTGCTGTGGAATACCATATTTCTGTTGTTTTATGGGGTGGTGGGACTGCTCATCCCGTCGGCGCTGGGCGAGATCCCCCCGTTGCAGGAGATGACGCTGGTGGACATCCTGAAGGCCTATTGCTGCATCCGCGGCGAGGGATTCAATTCGGGGCCTATAGACGGGCCGCTGTGGTTCCTCCGTGATTTGATGGCGATAGCCCTGTTCGCCCCGTTGTATATGGCGATTGTCAGAAAACACAAAGCCACCCTTATCGTACCTTTGATTCTTGGTTCGCTGCCGCATCAGCTGGGTTTTGAATCCGAAATGGCCTTTTTCATGGTTGGATGTTGGCTTAATGTGTGGCTTCCCTCCCTTTCCGATCTTTTGCAGAAGCCCTGGTGGCATCCGCTTCCGTTCTATCTGGCGGCATCGGTGGCCGTCACGGCACCGATCTCCCTGCCGGAGGGCTTTGTGCCGCTACTCACGCTGATTCGGAATCTCTCGGGCATGCTTCTGGTAGCCCGTCTGTGTGCGAAGGCGGTCGGCCGTTTCCCGTCGTTGGACTGGCGTGCGTTGGCGGAGCCCGTCTTTTTTGTCTTCGCCTTCCACAGCATGATTACGCGTGTGCTGACCAAGGTGGCCTCCCAATGGCTGATGGCGCATCAGGTAGGGAGTGCAGGCTTTCTGTGTGCGCACCTGTTGGATGCCGCTATTGCCGTTGGGATAAGCCTGCTGGTGTATCATCTTCTGAAGCGTCTCTTCCCGAACACCTGCCGCTGGCTCTTCGGCAAGTCCAGATTGTGGCGATGAGATTCTGGAGAGCTTCGGGGCGTTTGCTTCGGATATCTTTAATTTTCCAAACTGCAAATCGAGAATAGCACAACGACAAATCTCACGCTTGTGCGTTGTAGAAACGGAAATATTCCCCTTTCCAGTCCATCAGCTCGTCGTGGGTGCCGCGTTCGAGGATGCGGCCCTCCTTGAGGAAAATGATTTCGTCGGCGAAGCGGATAGTGCTCAGCCTATGGGCGATAATGAGTGCTGTCTTGTCTTTCAGCAGGGGCAGCACGGCCTCCTGGAAGAGATGTTCGGATTCGTTGTCCAGGGCGGAGGTGGCCTCGTCGAGGATGAGTACCTCCGGATTGCGTAAGATGGCGCGTGCGATGCTGATGCGCTGTCGCTGGCCGCCGGAGAGTCGCATTCCACGGTCGCCGATCACCGTCTGGTAGCCGTCTTCCAACTCCTGAATGAAGTCGTGGGCCTGGGCCACCTTGGCTGCCGCATACACCTGTTCCTCCGTCACATTTTCCATTCCGAAGACAATATTGTTATACACCGTATCATGAAACAGGATCACATCCTGGTTGACGATGCCGAACAGGGCGCGCAGGTCGCTGATGCGATACTGGTCCAACGGTTTGCCATCCAATAAGATTTGGCCGAATTGAACATCATAGAAACGTGGCATCAGGTCGGCGATAGTGGATTTGCCGCTGCCTGAGGGACCCACCAGCGCAATGGTGGAACCGCGCCGCAGGGTGAAATCTACATGATGGAGTACGTCGCACGCCTCCGCGTCAGGCACCTCACGGTACGAGAAAGAGATATCCTTGTATTCGATCTGCTCGCGCAAGCGGGAAACAGATTCCGGATTCTCGCACTCCACAATCTTCTCGTCGGCATCCATCACCTCGTACACGCGGCTGGCAGCCGACAATCCTTTCTGCATCGTGTAAACCGTGGAGACCAGCGATTTGGCCGGTGGTATGATGCGGGCAAAGACCACGAAATAGAGCATAAACATTGTGCCGTCGGCAAAGGCGGGTGTGGGCAGCGCCACCAACCCGACCAAGGTGATGAGCAGGAGAGTGAGGATGCAGAGAAACTCAATCAGCGGGGAGCCCAGCTCGTTGATACGGAATATCCGCTTGTTCAGCCGATAGAACTGGAAGTCCTGGTCATGGAATCGGCGGCTGGCGGTCTGCTGGGCGTTGTATGCCTTCAGCACGCGGAGGCCTCCGATGGTCTCCTCGAAGAGGGAACTCATTTTCCCGAGTGTCTGCTGGGATTTCAGGGAGTGTTTCTTGATGTTCTTCCCGATAATGGCAAGCACATAGCCTACTACTGGCAGGATGATGAGCGCGATGAGCGTGAGGCGGGCGCTGATGGAGAAGAGTACGATTAGGAAGAGCACAATCAGGAAGGGGTCGCGGCAGAGCGACTGCAGGGTGAAGAAAATCGACCATTCCACCTCATACACGTCGGCTCCGATGCGGCTGATAATGTCACCGCGCCGCTGCTCGGAGAAGAAGGAGAGGGGAAGCTGTAGCATCCGCCCGTAAAAGTCGGACCGGATGTCGTGCATGAGACCGGCGCGGATGGAGGCCCACACGTACATGCCCATGTAACGGCTCAGGTTCGACAGGAGGGAGAGCACTACCATCACTCCAGCGATGAAGAGCAGCGCGGACGAAGGCCCGTGACTTGCTACCACCTGGCCCATGTGATAATAAAAGATGTCCACAAAATATTGCGTGGTGAAGGCAAACGTAGGCTTCGTCGCCACCACGGTGCCCTGTCGGAACAGCACGTTCAGGAACGGGACAATCATCGAAAGGGTGAAAATCGAGAAGATGGCGTAAAGTAAATTCGCCACCAGGACGAGGACGATATGTCCCTTGTAGCCCCGCAAATATTTAAACAGTCGTAGTAAAAGTTTCATAATCGGAAACGGGGGCAAAAGTAATATTTTTTCGCACGTGATATTTTTTCGTACTTTTGCAGCCTCAAAAAAAATTTTTTCAGGATGGCAAATTATCCGGATTCCATTGACAAAATCACCAAAGCACGGCTACGGCTCTCCGCTTTCGGTTCCATATTCAGCATCGCCCTCACCATGTTCTTCATCGGTGCGCTGGCGTTTTTCGCCTTTTTTTCCACCCGATACCTGCACAACCTTTCGCAGAAAATCGAAATGGAAGTGCTTTTCTATTCCGATGTGAAAGAGGCTGACATTGTATCGTTAGAGCAGAAGATCAAGCTCAAACCGTACATCGCCTCCTCGCGGGTGTCGTCCAAGGAGGAGAACACCAAAAACGCCATCAAGATTATCGGCAGCAACTACACGGACATCATCGAGAATCCGCTGAATGCCTCCATCATCATCAGTGTGATGCCGGCCTACGCCAACTCTGACTCACTGAACAAGATTTCCAAGGAACTCAAACGCAACGAGATCGTGCAGGATGTGGACTATCCCGACTTCATTGTCAAATCCGTGAGCAACAATTTCCGGAAGATCCAATGGATTATCCTGGCAGTCAGTGCCGTCTTCATGTTCATCACCATGCTGCTGATTGCCAACTGCATCCGACTGAACATCTACGCCAAGCGGTTCAACATCAAGAGCATGTTGCTGGTGGGCGCCACTCCGAAATTCGTGCGCAAGCCCTTCGTGGCCAAGAGTATGCTGCAGGGCATCTGGGGTGGCATCATCGCCATCATCCTCCTTGCCACCTTGCTCTATTTCGGCAATCGTGCCATGCCTGAATTCATCGATTTCTCCGAGATGACCTATATCGCCATCATTCTGGGCGGCATCCTGCTGTTCAGCATCCTCTTCACCATCTTCATCTCCAGAATTTCAGTCAACCGCTATATCCGTATCAATGACGAGCGGCTTTATTTGTAATCATTTATAAATCTGATAAAAAACAACATCATGGCAATCCAAACCAAACGTGCCCAAAACAATCCTTCCGATGGCAACAAGGCTCCCTTGTTCCGAAAGACAAACTATATCATCATGGCTGTCGGCATCCTGCTGTTCGTCATTGGCCTCCTTTGCCTGAGAGGCGGTGCCGTCTCCGACCCGAACACCTTCGACGGTGAGATCTTCAACACCCGCCGGATTGTCGTGGCTCCCATCCTCATGTTCCTTGGCCTTGCCACGGAAGTGGTCGCCATTATGTGGCATCCGAGAGCAAAAAAGGAAGAGACCAGCGAACCTGAAGCATAGCGTTTCCCCAATATGAACGCATTAGAGGCTCTCATACTCGGCATCATCCAAGGGTTGACCGAGTTCCTGCCGGTCAGTAGCAGCGGCCACCTCATTATCGGACGCGAGCTCCTCGGGATCGGCACGGCGGAAAATGTCACCTTCGAAGTGGTGGTCCACGCTGCCACTGTCCTTAGCACCATCACCGTCCTTTGGAAGGAGATCGTGCAGCTTTTCACCCGTTTTTTCAAATTCCAATGGAACGAAGAGACCCAGTACATCTGCAAGATTCTGGTTTCCATGATTCCGGTGCTTATTGTGGGACTGTTTTTCAAGGATAGTGTGGAGCAACTGTTCGGCGAAGGGTTGGTTTTGGTTGGTATCTGTCTGTTAGTTACGGCTTTGCTGCTTTCATTGACACAGCTTGTCCGTTTCCGTGAGAACAAACCGCTGACCTTCGGCCGCGCCCTCCTCATCGGATGTGCGCAGGCAGTGGCCGTTCTGCCCGGTCTGTCACGTTCCGGCTCCACCATCGCCACCGGCCTGTTGTCGGGTGTGCGCAAGGACGAGGTGGCCCAGTTCTCGTTTCTCATGGTCATTATTCCGATCCTGGGGGAGGCTTTTCTAAGCATTGTCGGCGGTGAGTGTTCGTTCGCACAGTGCGGCATCCCCGTCACCTCGCTATTGGTGGGCTTCCTGGCCGCCTACGTGTCGGGTGTGTTCGCCTGCAAGTTCATGATCCGACTGGTCAAGAAGGCCAACCTCATCTGGTTTGCCCTCTATTGTGCCATCATCGGCATCATCGCTATCTGCTTCGGAGCATGTTAAAGAAATTCATCCATAGCGCTACATTCACGCTGCCGGATTTCGATGTGAATCCGGAGGAGGATGTGCTGCTTTTCGACAAACCCTACCGATGTACCTCGTTTGACATTGTGGGCAAGGTTCGGCGTGTGGTTCAACGGCAGGTGGGCCACAAGGTCAAGGTGGGCCATGCCGGCACGCTGGATCCGTTGGCCACAGGCCTGCTGATTGTATGCGTCGGCAAGATGACCAAGCAGATCGATATCATCCAGGCTGGCATCAAAGAGTATACGGGCACCATCCGGCTAGGTGCCACCACCCCGAGTTTCGATTTGGAGCATTCCATCGATGCCGAGTACCCTTATGAGCACATCACGCCAGAGATGGCTGCGGAGGCGGCGCGATCCCTGACAGGTGTTCTGCAGCAGGTGCCGCCGATGTTCTCCGCCATACGGGTGGCCGGACGACGGGCCTACGAGTTGGCCCGCAATGGGGAAGATGCGGCCATCACCGCGAAGGAGATCACCATCCATGAGTTCGAAATCACACGGTTTGCCCTGCCGGACGTGGACTTCCGCATCGTCTGCAGCAAGGGTACCTACATCCGTTCTGTGGCCCGCGATTTCGGCGTGGCACTGGCGAGCGGCGGGCATCTTACCGCCCTGCGGCGCACACGCATCGGAAATTTTACTGTGGATAATGCCATCCGCCCGATTGTGGAAGATTAAGAATAAATCCGGAACTTGTGGAGGTTCCACAATAATTTTCCATCTTTTCCTGTTATGTACCCAAATTTAGCTATCTTTGCCGCTTGACAATTTTTCAATGGAAAAGATTCGAATGACGGACCTGTACGGCCAATACTGTAAAATTAAAACAGAGGTGGATGCCGCTATGCAACGCGTGGTGGACAGGTCGGAATTTGTGAATGGCGCCCCCGTGCGCGAGTTTGCGGATGCGCTGGCCAGCTATACGGGTGCGCGTCACGTGATACCCTGCGCCAACGGTACCGATGCCTTGCGACTCGCACTGATGGCTCTCGATCTGCAGCCTGGCGATGAGGTCATCACCGTGCCCTTCACGTTTGTCTCCACTCTGGAGGTTATTGTCCTGCTTGGCCTTAAACCCGTTCTGGTGGATGTCTGTCCCGACACGTTCAATATGGATGTGTCACAGCTGGAATCCGTCATCACCCCCAAGACAAAAGTCATACTTCCCGTACACCTGTTCGGCCAGTGTGCCGATATGGAACGCATACTTTCCATCGCCCGTGCGCATAACCTCTGCGTGGTGGAGGATGCCTGCCAGGCTGTCGGTGCGGAAGTTACATTCTCCGATGGCACGGTACATCAGGCAGGAACGATGGGCGACGTGGGCTGCACATCGTTTTTCCCGTCCAAAAATCTGGGATGCTTCGGTGATGGCGGGGCCATATTCACCCAAGAGGATGCGTTGGCCGACAAAATCCGCAGCATGGCCAACCATGGCATGTCGGAGAAATATTATTACGAACGTGTGGGCCTCAATTCCCGTCTTGATACGCTTCAGGCTGCTGTTTTGCAGGTGAAACTGCGCCATTTGGATGAGTATATCGCTGCCCGTCGTCTTGCTGCTTCGGGTTACAACGCTGCTCTTCAGGATGTGTCGTGTCTGCAAATTCCGGCTCGGGCACCCTATTCCACCCATGTATATCATCAATATACCATTCGGATACTCGACGGCTTGCGTGAGGCACGGACCGAACGTTTGTCCGCACACAATATCCCATATGCCATTTACTATCCTTTGCCACTCCATCTCCAGCAGGCCTACCGGCATCTTGGCTATCAGGAGGGCGCGTTCCCCGTATCGGAAATGCTCTCCCGCCAGGTGCTCTCTCTGCCTATGCACACAGAACTTACCGAAGAACAAATCCTTTACATAACCTCCACCCTGGATACTGGCTGTTAGCCATTTGCCATTAGCTATTTAACATTACAAACCTTATAAACCTTATAAACCCTTATGCCCTACTTCGTACATCCCACCGCAGTTGTAGATACTGGTTGCCAAATTGGCGACGGCACCCGGATATGGCATTTCTCCCATCTGATGCCCCGATGCGTCATCGGTGAGAACTGCATTATTGGTCAGAATGTGTTTGTGGCCGATGGCGTGAAGTTGGGAAACCGTGTGAAGGTGCAGAACAACGTTTCGATTTATGATGGGGTGGAGTGTGAGGAGGATGTTTTCCTGGGCCCTTCTGCGGTATTTACGAATGTGTTGAATCCCAGAAGTTTTATAGAAAGAAAATCAGAATTTAAGAAGACATTGCTGCAGAAAGGGGCTACTATTGGCGCCAATGCCACTATTGTGTGCGGCCATACGGTGGGTCGCTATGCGTTGGTCGGCGCGGGCAGTGTCGTCACGCACGATGTGCCGGATTACGCGCTTGTGGCTGGCAATCCCGCCCGGCAGATCGGCTGGGTGAGTAAGTGCGGACATACATTGGCTTTTGATGGGGATGGAATGGCCTCCTGTCCCGAATGTGGACATTGTTATAAACTAACTGACAACAGGGTTGTGCCGCTTCAGGATGAATAGATTCCGACAATATCGGCTCCGGCTGTTCGGGATTCTGCTTCTGCTCTTCTGTTCGTTCAGCCTGTTCGCCACGCACCAACGTGCCGGTGAGATCAGCTATGTGTATGTGTCGGGCCTGACGTATGAGTTTACCATCACTACCTATACCTATACGCCCAGCCTCGCCGACCGGCCTGAGATCGACATCACCTGGGGCGACGGTACGACATCTACCGTGCCACGCTCGCAGAAAATCAACTTGCCGGACAATATCAGCAAGAATGTCTATATCACCCAGCACACGTTCTCGGCAGCAGGAACGTTCCATGTCTCTTTCGAAGACCCGAACCGTAACGCGGGAATCCTAAACATCCCCAGTTCGGTGGAAATTCCGTTTTTTATAGAAACCATTATCGTCATTAATCCATTCATCGGGGGCAATTCGTCGCCGCAGCTGCTGAATCCGCCGGTGGACAACGGGTGTACCAATGTGATTTACTACCACAATCCCGGTGCTTATGATCCCGATGGTGACAGCCTTTCTTATAGCCTGATAGCTTGTCGCGGTATGGATGGGGGCGAGATTCCAGGTTACTCCCTGCCGCATGCCTCCAACTATATCACCATAGATTCCATCACCGGCGACTTGATTTGGGACTCGCCTACGATGGCCGGAGAATACAATATCGCTATCCTGATTCGCGAGTGGCGTAACGGGATGCTCATCAGCAGCATGGTTCGTGATATGCAGATTTCCATCGCACCGTGCAACAACCAACCGCCTGTGATTGAAGTACATGACACCTGCGTGGTGGCTGGCTCGCCACTTAAAATGGATGTGCTGGTAAAAGATCAAACATCCACACGCGTAACATTGGAGGCTTCGGGCGAGCCACTGTTCGTACCGGAATCGCCCGCCCAGTTCATGCCCATCACCGATTCGGTGCCGTATCATGTTTCATTTTTCTGGAATACCAACTGCTCCCATGTGAAAAAAACGCCTTATACGGTGCTGTTCAAGGCCCGTGATAATGGCCCGCATGTGGAACTTGTTTCATTCAAACGAATGAATATCAGGATTATAGCTCCAAAACCGAAGATAATTGAGGCGGTGCCGTATGGCAATGCTGTCACCCTATACTGGCATCCGGACAGTTGTCCCAATGCGGTAGGCTATGATGTGTACCGGCGCAGTGGCAGCAATCCGTTCGATCCGGCGTATTGTGAAACGGGGATGCCTGCTGATGCCGGTTACGAGTGGATAGGCTCCACGGCAGATTGGATGGATACCATCTGGTTTGACGATGGCTCGTATCGGCCTCTGTATCATGCCAATGAATATTGTTACAGGGTGGTGGCCCTTTTCCCTGACGGCTCTGAAAGCATTGTGTCGGATGAGGTCTGCATCCATATTGCCAACGATGCCCCGCTCATCATCAATGCCGATGTGATAACGACCGATACAGCTCACGGAACGCTGAAAGTGCGTTGGGTGGCCCCTCCGGAGGTGGACTCGTCTGCATTCCCACCGCCATATTTTTACAATCTGTATCGAAAATCTTCTGCGGAAAGTGCTTACACACAGCTGAATACTGATCCTATTGTGATGTCTCAAACCGATACCGCTGAATATCTGGACCATGATTTGAATACGGACGGTTTGTCTTATACATATCAGGTTTCGTTCAACAATAACGACACTGTGGTGGAATATTCTGATCCGGCCACCTCTATTTTCCTGTCCGCCAATCCTGGCGATCGGAAGGTGAATCTCTCATGGTCGGTGCAGCAGCCTTGGAGCAATGTGGAGTACACAGTTTACCGCTATGGTGAACACCAATGGGATTCCATCGGGAGTACGCAGACCATCTCTTATACGGATAATGGTCTGGAGAATGGACGGATGTACAGCTATTACGTCTGCGCCCGCGGATATTACTGGATTCCCGACACGCTGGGGCCGCTCTTCAATCGGTCTCAGCAGGTGCGTGCGGTTCCTATAGATAACGAGCCGCCGCAAATGCCGGAACTCTCCATCACAACAGATTGTCGCGAAGTCGTTTACTCCTGGAGGTTTACCTCGGATTCTGCGGAATCAGATGCCCGCTACTACTATTTCTATTATAAACCCACCTTGCAATCCCCGTTCGTGTGCGTTGACTCATTAGAATCTTCGCAGATATGTTACCCCGCCTCCTGTGAATATCACCTGTCCGGCGATGCGGAAATCGTAGGCTGCTTTGCCATGATTGTCGCCGACTCTAACCGGAATGTGACAGCGATGTCGGATACAACTTGCTTTGACATCTACGACTGCCTCGAATACCGTTTCCCGAACGTGTTCACGCCGAATGGCGATGGGGTAAACGATCTGTTCACGCCATTCCTGCCCTATCACGGGGTGGTGAAGGTGGATATGCGGATTTACAATCGTTGGGGCAAACGGGTATTCTCTACGTCCGATCCGGATATCCTGTGGGACGGAATGGACACCGACACCTTCGGCACCTGCTCCGACGGCGTTTATTACTACAGTTGCGATGTTTTTGTGAACACGTTGACGGGACAGATGTCTTATGAACTGCATGGTTCTATTACATTGATAAGATAATCAACGAGTTATATTGATAATTTTTTTTGATGTAATCTGATAATTTTTTCAATCACCTTGCGTTTTTAGAATGTATTTTTAAAATTAAATGCTATGAAAAATAATGGTCTTACAATCGCCTTGATTATTGGCGCGTTCTTCTTCCTGGCGGCTATCGCCATCGGTGTTGCTTTTTATAAGACGAAAAAGCCTGTTAAAACGGTGTCTGTCACGGGATTAGCTGAAAAGGATTTTACTTCCGACTTGATTGTATGGCGTGTGCGGTACGATGCACAGGATATGGACATGAAATCGGCTTACAACACGCTGAAAAACCAAGCGACGGATGTGAAGGCATTTCTGAAAGAGAAGGGTATTTCTGAGGATGAAATGGATTTTGGCAATATTTCCACGGAGGAGCAGACCCAGTGGAGATGGGATGAAAGCCTGCGGAAGAGTGTTCAGATCTTCAACGGCTATCAAGCCAGCCAAGTAGTGAAAATCCAGTCGAAAGATGTGGAGAAGGTGGAAAAGGTTATCCGCGAAATCTCTGAACTGTATGATAAAAACATTAAGATTGACAGTTACCATCCGGAATATTATTACACAAAGCTGGCGGATTTGAAGCTTGAAATGTTGGCGGAGGCTTCCAAGAATGCCCGCGACCGCGCTTTGACCATCACGGAGAATGCCGGCGGCAAATTGGGCGACTTGAAGACGGCCAATACCGGCGTCTTCCAAATTACGGCTCCCAACTCCGCAGATGAGGATTACACTTGGGGTGGCGCGTTCAACACTTCTTCCAAACAGAAGAGAGTGAGCATCAACATGAAACTCACCTATTATGTGAAATAATAGCGTCAGGACATCAAAAAAAGGCTCTTGAAATTTCAAGAGCCTTTTTTTTGTCTTATAGGACAGCGTTTTATCGTTTGGTCTGTTCTTTCTCTTTGATTTTCTGCAACTGTTTCTTCAGTGCGTCAACGGAGAGGTCGGTGGCCTCCTCGAAACTTTTGGCGGTCTTGCTGGCGATGGCGTCATTACCGCGGATTTTGATTCGGATATCGGCGGTCTTGTTCTCAGGAGCTTCGGTGTTTTCGAGTTTCAAGGTGACTTCTGCGCCGATGATGCCGTCGTGAACCTTGTTGAGTTTCTCAACTTTTTCGTTGATGAAGTCTTCTAACTTTTGATCCGTTTTGAAATGGACGGAAGAAATGTTAATTGTCATAATAACCTCCTTTGTTTATGCCCGTGGATGGGCTTGTTTATAAATTGATTTGAGTTGTTCCATAGAGTTGTGCGTATATACTTGGGTGGCCGCCAGACTGCTGTGCCCTAAAATCTCCTTGATGGCATTCAGATCGGCACCGTTGTTGAGCATGTGCGTGGCAAAGGTGTGTCGAATGACGTGCGGGCTCCGTTTGTCAATGGTCGTTACCATGTCCAGATATTTTCGAACAATTCTATAGATAGCTTTCGGATACAAGAGTTGTCCGTCAGCGGTTACAAAGATATAATAATTTTCGTTATCCGCGCATATATTTTTCGGATAATACCCCATATATTTTGTTAATAAGTCCGTCAGAGTTTTGCCGATGGGGATGATGCGCTCTTTGTTGCGTTTACCCAGCACTTTAACGGTCTGCTGGTTGAGGTCGATGTCGTTTTTCCGGAGATTGCGCAGCTCGCTCAAGCGTATTCCGGTGTCGTAAAACAGTTCTAAAATCAGTCGGTCGCGCATGCCGTCGAAGTTGTCAGCGAACATTTCAGGCTCGAAAAGTCGTTCCATGTCGCGGGCTTCCACGTATTCCGGGAGCCGTTTGGAGAATTTCGGGGCCCGAATCAGCATCATGGGGTCGTGTGTGACCCGTCCGTTTTTCAATTCGTGTCGGAAAAATGCCCGCAGGGTGCTGATTTTTCGGTTGACGGTCCGGGCACTGTGCTTGTCATCTTCCAGTAGGGTGATAATCCACGTCCGGATTTCATTGTTTCCGATTTCAGCCATATCGTGGATGTCCAAACAGTTTTCCATGTAGTTGGAAAACTGCTCGAGGTCGCGCCTGTATGCCTCCACCGTATGCGGGGATACGCGCTTTTCGTATTGCAGATAGTGGATGAATGTGGAAAAATCCATTAATATATTATTGTATATATTAATATACGTTGTTATAGTTTATAAAAAAAACAGGGGATTCCCTGTTTTAATGATAAAGCCATCGTGACTATTCGTTTTCAGCTTCGCGCAGATGCTGTACGTAGATGGCCTTGCGCAGTTGTTCCCTACGGATAACGCTTTTCTTGGTGAATTCCTGTCTTTGACGGATTTCTTTCTTGATACCAATTTTGTCGAATTTCTTCTTCAGTCTTTTCAGCGCTTTGTCGATAGAATCGTTTTCTTTAATGGGAACAATGATCATAAAAAATACCTCTTTCTTTTTTTGTTAATACTGTTGTTAATTTTGGGCTGCAAAAATACACTTTTTTTTAATATATGTAACAATGAATCTTTTTTACGATTATAAGATGTGGGGAAAAGGATGCTTTATAATATAAGAAGGATAGGGCCGGGGGGAGAGTGTGCTATTTTGAGGATGGGAAAAGCCAGTAAAACGGCTTCTGATTGTGCCCGGTTGGAGCTCATTTTGCTTTCAGTTTTTGACAACTTTCGGTTGAAAACTCCGAAACCTTTCGTTCGATTGGTTTGAAATTGTTCTAAAGAAAGGGCGAAAAACGGACACTTATTAAAAATAAAATGTTGAAAACTGTAATTTTTGAAATTTTTTCTCACTGATATTCAGATAGATAGTAAAAATATCAGAAAAAAGATGGTAGCATAGTGCCGAGTGAATGAAAAAAGCACTATTTTTGCGGTCCCAAATGAGGGGGAAAGGACAGCGGTCCTGCGAGGCGAGTGGAAAGGGGAAGTTCATTGAAAGAATGAAGAAAGATGTAGCAAATACTCAAGGATTTTTTTGAGGTTCGCAAGCGATGAGGCCGGGACAGAC
>JBGUMF010000099.1:0-7908 GCA_045116675.1 Bacteroidales bacterium | reverse complement strand
GGTCATCTGCACATTGGCCGTGGCCACGAGTATTGACGCCTTCGTGGTGGGCATCGGCTTCGGGATGAACGCCAGCCTAGCCCGCATTCTCCTGACCGTCCTCATCATCTTCGTCGTCACGTTCATCGTCTCCCTGATCGGCATCACCCTCGGCAAGCAGCACATTCCCGTGCCGGAGAGATGGGCCTCCCTCCTTGCCGGACTGGTGCTCATCGGCCTCGGCATCAAAACATTGTTCGAGCACGGGGTGTTTTGAGGCGATTTGCGATTGGCCATTGGCCGTTAGCTATTGGCCGTTGGCTGTTGGGACATCTAAATCAATCTTCTTCTTAGTGGTAGATAATGTTTGGTTATCCAAAAACAGGGATCATCACCGCTTTCCACATATACAACCATGAAAAGGAGACAATGTACAGGATATGTGTAAGAAACATTTAATGCATCTGATTTCAGGGTGATGTCGTGTCTGCCAGGCCGCAGCCAACAGCTTTTACGTTTGATAATAAATCCGTCATCCTGAAACAGCGTGTCGATATACAACAGATTATCATCTATGAAAATCTCAAAATCCACTGAATCCCGGATCACAGTATGAACGATATCATCTGTCACATATTGGTTTTCCCTTAAAACAGTATGTTGGCTATATGGCGCACATGTTTCATAACAATTGAAAACCAATGAATCCACAACAAAATTCCCCTTGCAGATCAACATACAAGCCAATTCAAAAACCACAAATAAAACGAGAATCAAGCATATAACTATCCGGAGGATTGAATGTTTCTTCTTCATATTACAATTGTCCGATTATTGTAAAAAGTTCATTGCGGGGGCAAAGGTAGTGTTTTTTTCGATTTATGATTTGCGATTGTTTCCTACTGCGTGCGGATATCGTATATTTTTGTATTTTTGTCCTCATGAATAATTTATATCGTATCTTATTGTTCATACTTTTATTCGGTTGCAACAATGCTGTGTTTGTGGCAACCGCACAGGACACTCCCTCAAAAATATGGGATTCCTATGACACCATCATCACCATGCGACAATATGAAATATGCGACTCCACAATATTCGAAGTTATTGACAGTGTTATAGAAGCGGAAAGTTTATGCAACTATTACACCGACAGTATCTGTATAGTAATAGTGGTAGATACTTTTTCCATTCTTGATACAAACATAAGTTATTGCTACTATGCTTTTTGGATGGATAATTACAAAGATGCTTTTCTGGTAGAATATACCGGTTTCTTTCAATATGATGGAATTATCTGCTTCGTCAGAACACATCGGAATACGGACCTGACAGAATCTATTTTCAGGGAAAGAGAGGAGACTGCATCTTTTTTCTATCATTATAATGCAGCCGATTTTTATGAAGATGACAGTCATTCGTATAACATCTACGCCTATTGGTACAATCGTTTCATTCCACTATTGGTTCAACCCTGCCATTGGATGCCGAAAAAACAAAACGAATAATTAATAGTCGGCCCTGTTCCTACCCACCCCAGCAGACCGCTGGCCTGCCTTATGGGCAAGCAAAGGAGAACAGTTCGTGATTAGCGGTCAGTGTTTTATGAACCACTCATCGCAAACCGTAAACCGCAAATCGCAAAACGACATCCGCCACCGAGAAACTTGTTAACAAACACCGTTTGTTAAAATATATTTTCGTATCTTTGCCGTTCGTAAATTATTATCAATAATTTGGATTATTATATATATCAATTTTATATACAATGAGTTACATAGAATTTGAAAAATCAGACCTCGTAAATCTCAACTATTCCAAGACTCGCGAGATCCTGCGATGCAGCCGTACCGGCTCCTTCGCCACCACCACGCTGGCGGGGCTGAACACCCGCAAATACCACGGGCTGTTCATCGTGCCGCAGGACAAAATCGGCCATGAACGGCACGTCCTGGTCTCCAACCTGAACGAGACCATCATCGTCAACAACATGGACTTCCACTTGAGTGTACACCAGTACAAGGGCGGTGCCATTGAGCCCAAGGGGAACAAGTACTTGCAACGCTTCACGGCCGACAACGTGCCCACCTGCTACTACCGCGTGGGCAAGTTCAACTTCACCAAAGAGATTCTGTTTCTGAACAACAGCGACCGTCTGATCATAAAATACACCATCCTGGACGACTACGAGTCGGCCTCCATCCAGTTCCAGCCGATGCTGGCTTTCCGCAACATCCACGCGCTCACGCACGCGAATCCCAATGCCAACACCTCTTTCCGTTCTGTTGAGAATGGTGTGGGCTACTGCCTGTACGACAACTACACACCGGTATATCTCCAGTGTTCGGAAGAGATTTCCTACCTGCACAATCCCGTCTGGTTCAACAACGTGGAATACGCCGAGGAGCTCAACCGCGGCTACGAGGGACACGAAGACCTGATGGCTCCGGGCCTCATCACGGCCTTGGTACACAACAAGGAGCTGTACATCACCATCGGCACCGAGCCCATCAACCCCGCCGACATTGCCGGACTGTTCGAGGTGGAGGCCAAGCAGCACACCCCGCGATCCTCTTTCTTCAACTGTCTGCGGAATGCAGCCGAGCAGTTCATCGTCAAGCGCAACGGCAAGACGGAGATCATAGCCGGATACCCGTGGTTCGGGCGCTGGGGACGCGACACGTTCATCGCCCTGCCCGGCCTCACCTTAGCCTTGGGCAAGAACGACCTCTGCAAGGAGATCATGGACGACATGGTGAAGGAGATGCGCGACGGGCTGTTCCCCAACATCGGGGAGGGCAGCGGCGCCGCCTACAACTCGGTGGACGCCCCGCTCTGGTTCATCCGCACCCTGCAGCTCTACGCCGAGTGCATCCGCAAGAAACGCCTCATCTGGGAGGAATACGGCCAGACGCTGAAGGACATCCTGAACGCCTACCGCAAGGGCACGCTAAATAACATCCGGATGCTGGACAACGGGCTGATCTATGCCGGCGGCCCCGGACTGGCCCTCACGTGGATGGACGCCGTCATCGACGGCAAGCCCGTCACCCCGCGCACCGGCTGCCAGGTGGAAATCAACGCCCTCTGGTACAACGCCCTCAAGTTCTGCCTCGACCTGGCCAAATACTGCAAGGACAAGGAGTTTGTGAACGAATGGGAACCGATTGCGACCCATTTCCCGGATGTCTTCAAGGAGACCTTCTGGTCGAAGGAGATCGGCTACCTCGCCGACTATGTGGACGGCGACTACAAGAACTTCCAGGTGCGTCCCAACATGATGATTGCCACTTCCCTGCCCTACACGCCCATCAGCGAGAAGATACGCCAGCTGATCCTGAAGCGCACCTGCGAGGAGCTGCTGACCGAGAAGGGCATCCGCACGTTGTCGCCCAACGACCCCGAATACAAGGGCCATTACGCCGGCAACCAGGCCGAGCGCGACGCGGCGTACCATCAGGGCACCTGCTGGCCCTGGCTGCTGTTCCCGTTCACCGACGGGATGCTGGCCGTGTATCAAAACGCCGCCATCCCCGTTTTGCAAAAGATCTTATACAAATTCGACAGCTGCATGAAATCCTACGGGGTTTCCACCATTGCCGAGATTGCGGACGGCGACCCTCCATACAGACCCAACGGCTGCATCTCGCAGGCCTGGAGCGTGGCCGCCCTCCTCTATCTTAAATGGAGAATCGAGCACTACAAATAATATAGCCTGTTTTTTATCACAGATAAAACTAACAAAACAATACCATTCATGAGAGTATTAATGTTCGGGTGGGAGTTTCCACCGCATATTTCCGGAGGACTTGGAACCGCTTGCTACGGGCTCACAAAAGGCCTGGCGCTGAACGGTGTGGATGTCACCTTCGTGATGCCGAGGGCATCAGGCGACGAGGACCAGACCTTCGCCAGGATCGTGAACGCCAGCGACGTGGAGGTGGATACCCGCTACTCCTCTTTCTATACCGAAGCCGGCGAGACCTCATTCATACAGGTCAACTCGAAGCTGGTGCCCTACGTGGGGCTGGACGACTATTACAACGTCATCAACCAGCTGGAGAGCGGACTGATACATGAGGAGGTGTCCGGCGAAAAGCGCAAATACCTGTTTTCCGGCAAATACGGCCAGAATCTGATGGAGGAGGTGAACCGTTACGCCGAGGTGGCCGCCGAAATCGCCAAGCAGGAGGAGTTCGACCTCATCCACGCGCACGACTGGCTGACCTACCGCGCGGGCATCGCCGCCAAGCGCATCAGCGGCAAGCCGCTGGTGGTGCACATCCACGCCACCGAGTACGACCGTTCCGGCGAGCACAACCGCAACGACATTGTGTATGGCATGGAGAAAGAGGGCATGTCGGCAGCCGACGCGGTATGTGCCGTCAGCGACCTCACCCGCAACATCGTTATTGAGAAATACGGCATCGACGCCCGGAAGGTGTTCACCCTGCACAACGCCGTGGTGCCTTCCGACAAGAAGGTCGAGCGCGAGAAATTCGTGAAGGAGAAAATCGTCACTTTCTTAGGGCGTGTCACCTTCCAGAAAGGCCCGGACTACTTCGTGGAGACGGCCAAGCGGGTGCTGGACAAGGATCCCAACGTGCGTTTCGTGCTGGCCGGCGACGGCGACATGATGCAGCACATCATCAGCCGCGTGGCCGAGTTGGGCATCTCCGACCGCTTCCACTTCACGGGATTCCTCCGTGGCGCCGACATTGACAAGATGTTCGGCATGAGCGACGTGTATGTCATGCCCTCCATCTCGGAGCCCTTCGGCATCTCGCCGTTGGAGGCCATGCGCGCCAAGGTGCCCGTCGTCATCTCCAAACAGTCGGGTGTGGCCGAGGTGCTGCAACACGCCATCAAGGTCGATTTCTGGGACGTGGATGCCACCGCCGATGCCATCTACGGCCTCCTGCACTATCCGGCCCTGTCGAAGCTCTTCGCCGACAAAGGCGAAGAAGAGGTCAACAACCTCAAATGGGAGTATGTAGCCCAAAAACTCAAAGTCATTTACGAAAAAACACTGCGTCATGAATAGAATATGTTTCCATTTCCAGATCAGCCAGCCCTATCGGTTGCGCACCTATCGTTTTTTTGACATCAATCAAAACCACGATTATTTTGACGACTATCAGAACCACTATCTGACCAAGCGTCTGGCGGAGCGATGCTATCTTCCGGCCAACAAGATGATGCTGGAGCTCATCAAGAAATATCCGGACACCTTCAAGCTCAGCTTCAGTATCTCCGGCAGTTCCATCGAACTGTTCAAGAACTACTGCCCGGAAGTGATTGAGAGCTTCAAGGAGCTTATCGCCACGGGCTGCGTGGAGATCACCGGTTCCACGTTTACCCACAGTATCGCCTCGTTGTTCGGGAAAGATGCCTTCATGGAACAGATCCGTTTGCAGGAGAACCTGTTACAGGAGACCTTCGGTGTCAAGCCAGTGAGTTTCTGCAACACGGAAATCATCTATTCGGACGAGATCGGCGAATGGCTGGGCGACGCCGGCTACCGCGTCATCCTTACGGAAGGCGCACGCCATATCCTCGGCTGGAAGAGTCCCACCTATCTGTACTGCAACCCTTACCAGACGGATGTGCGCCTCCTGCTCCGCACCTACAAGCTGTGCGACGACATCACGCTGCGCTTCAACGACTCCAGTTGGGACCAGTACCCGCTGACCGCTGACAAATACATGCGCTTCCTCAACAATAGCAATTTCGGCAGCGAAGCGCCGTTCATCAACCTGTATTGGGACTACGAGACCATCGGGGAGCACTATACCGCCGACACGGGGATCTTCGATTTCTTCCGCAATCTTGTGGACCGTCTGGTCGCCAACGAGAACTACAGTTTCATCACACCGAAGGAAGTTCTGGACATGGATGTCACCACCGCCACCATGCACGCGCCGTGGCCCATCTCCTGCTCCGGCGAAGAGAAGGACACGCACGAATGGATTGGCAACGAGCTCCAGCAGGAAGCCTTCAGCCAACTCTTCAAGCTGCAAAAGCTGTATGACCAGTCCACCAACCCGCAGGCCAAGCTCAGCTGGCTGCGCCTGCAAGCCGCCGACCACTTCAACTTCATGAGTTCCAAATGGTTCGGGCACCGTTTCGTAAAACGTAATTTCGAGGTCTATTCCTCCCCCTACCAGGCATTCATCAACTACATGAATGTGTTGAACGACGTGAAACTGCAATTGGAAGAATAGAAGCTCCCTTATTCTGAACAATAACATGTAGCCGTTCGGGGATTACCTGAACGGCTATTTTTTCCTGTTGAGGAAGTCAAACGCACTTTGGAGTTAAGGAACGATGAACTTTGACAATGAACCTTCTATTCACTGACTACTGACTACTGGCCCCTGTCCCCTGATTACTGGTATATGGGCGCGGTACAGGTTGCGCGTGCGCAGATGACGTGAACGTGCATGCCGCGGAATGGCATGAGTGGGCGAAGAGGGGAATGACAGAAAGGTTTCCACTCCCGTGCCGTTGTTTAGATATAGGCATCGTTGGTCAAAAAAAATGCAATAGTAATTCGAGTTCAGTTTATAAAAAAGAAATTTATACCCAAAGATACGGCGGGTATCATCCATCTTTTATATACCAAATCAAATAAGGTATGGGAGGGACCCACCACTGATTTTTTGCCGTTTTCGATGCAAGAATTTAAATTTTTGCAAAAGTATGGTGTTACTTTCAAATGATATGTATTACCGATTTCAAATTCTTCAATATTGTTTGTTATTAAGACGACTGAAGAATAATCAAAGATAGATGATGAATCTATTGTTAATGAGACCCAATAAAAAGTACCACGGCATAAATCGTCAAAATCATCCAAATAATAACCAGTTATCGTATGTATGTCCCAAACACGAAAGTCCTCTTCCACGCTGTCTGGTATAGGAGCATATTGTAAAACATTTTCGCTGTTATGAAAATCAGAAAGATTTCCTTTGATTATGTTTTGCTTTAGCTTGGAGGTATAATATTCATATAGGCATTTTTCACAACATTCTGTATTGTTTGAATAATCTATGATTGTGAGAGCACAATCGGAACACAAATCTTGCCCATTTAAAACAATAGGTAGAATACAAATAGTTGCAATTAAAAACTTCATTTTCATAATTCAACAGTTAAAGACCAAATCTATTTGTAGTTCGAGCCCATCCTGCCGGTATCTCAAATTTACCTACTTCAAATGGTAAATTATATGGTGAAATTGGGAATAATCGATTGTAACTTGGATTAGGTCGCACTGAAGATCGAATAATAACAGGACCTCTGTTCCCTATTGCAATTTGATTGGCACACCAATGAGCTTCTGTATATGTTGATCCCTCGCCTTGTCCAAATGCAGAACTTTGTCCATATTCTAAAGCCAGAGTGCCACCATAATAGCTTTCTGCTAACTCATGAACCATTGTTAGCCCAGGTTTGCTATCACCTACAGATCTATCAAAATCTGCAAGGATGGAAGGAGTGACATATTGATCTGTACATACGCTTCCATTCTCATAAGAATTTCCCCCATAAGCACCTCCATTTGCAGAACCTACAACATTGGATTTTGTAGAGATAATATTAACATTTATATTCTCATCATCAATTGCATCAACTATCATTTTATCAATATCAGATTCAGCTTTCCCCGAATAACACAGTTTCCCATGTTTGTCCAAAGAGAGGTCGAGCGCTGTTTGATTTTGTAATTGTTCTAAGGCAGCAGTAGCATCATCTCCAAAAATCCAAACAGTTTCCCCATTCGGGTCCACCAACTTCACCGGGTTATCTGCGCAATACACATACAGGCTTAGCGAAGGATATTTCGAGGCCTGTGGATCCACGCTGAGCCAGATGCTCAAATCGGAGGAGTAATACCTTGCTCCAAAGTAGCTTAAACCGGTT
>JBGUMF010000098.1:0-13979 GCA_045116675.1 Bacteroidales bacterium | reverse complement strand
AGGTCATCGGCACCCTCTCGCGCGGCCTTGACGTACAGCCGCCCGTCTTCTTCTGCGGCGGCCCGTTCGCGTTCCTGCCCATGCTGAGGAAGACGTTTCAGGAAAATCTTCATATCTCCGATACGGATTGTGTTTCCGTGCCCGACGCACGCGTGGTGCCCGCGTACGGCACCGCCCTGATGGCCGAAACGCAATGCCCCGAGCCTATCCCGATGCGTGATTTTCTGCATGATATTGAAAATCTGTCTATTGATAATGATGTGCTGTTTCAAAACCGATTGGCATCGTTATTTGAAAATGCTGGTAGTTTTGAGAAATGGAAACAGCAGAAACAGAACTTCTTCGTGCCTCGCGTGACGTGGGAGGAGGTGAAAAGCCCCAACATCTTCATGGGCGTGGACTCCGGATCCACCACGACCAAACTGGTGGTGCTGGACGAGGAGGGACGTTTGCTCTATCGGGATTATCGTTCCAACAACGGCAACAGTTTCGGAGCGTTTTTGCAGGCCCTGAAAACCTTCAAGCAGACATGTGATGAGCATGGCTTCGCCCCACGTATTGTGAACAGCGCGGTGACGGGCTACGGCGAGAATCTCCTCAAGACTGCTTTTGGATTGCATCACGGCGTGGTGGAGACCATGGCCCATTACCTGGGGGCCAGGAGCGTGTCGCCGGACGTGTCGTTTATTCTCGATATTGGCGGTCAGGATATGAAGGCCATCTTTGTGGAGCATCAGGCTATCCGCCGTCTGGAAATCAATGAGGCTTGCTCGTCGGGATGTGGCTCGTTTATAGAGACTTTTGCCAAGATGTTGGGCTATACGGTGGCGGATTTTGCCCGGATAGCCTGCGAGGCGAAACATCCCTACGACTTGGGCACGCGTTGTACGGTGTTTATGAACTCCAAGGTGAAGCAGGCCATGCGCGAGGGTACCACCCCCGAAGACATC
This sequence comes from Bacteroidales bacterium, assembly GCA_045116675.1. Classification (GTDB taxonomy): domain Bacteria; phylum Bacteroidota; class Bacteroidia; order Bacteroidales; family WCHB1-69; genus F23-D06. The sequence goes on along the minus strand of JBGUMF010000098.1, from coordinate 13,029 downwards.
TCCGCCGGTTTCGCCTATTCCGTGATCAAGAATTGTCTGTTTAAAGTTTTAAAATTAAGAAAGATAGAAGAACTTGGAGACCATATTGTAGTGCAGGGCGGCACTTTCAAGAATTTGGCGGTGGTGCGTGCGTTGGAGCTGCTCACGGGCCGCGATGTCCGCTTCTCCGACATCCCGGAACTGATGGGCGCCTACGGTTGTGCCCTTTTTGCCAAGGAACAGCCGGTCACGCAGGTGCTGACGCTGGATGAACTGCTGGCTATCCGCGAGTTTGAAACGGAGCAGCAGACCTGTCCGGGATGCGCCAACCAATGTACCGTTATCCAGTATAAATTCTCCAATAACCGTTGCTATTATTCCGGCAACAATTGTGAAAAGATATTTGCCAACGAATCGGAGGTGATGCGCAAGGGCACGAACCAGCACCATGAACGGCTTAAAATGTTGTTCCAGCGGCCAATAGTGCCACAGAAACAGGCCACGTTGACCATCGGCATCCCGCGTACGCTGGGCATGTTCGAGCTGTATCCCTTCTGGCATGCGCTGTTCTCCGAATGCGGTTTCCGGGTGCAGCTGTCGGGCAAATCGACCAACCCGCTGTATGAGCAGGGTATCCATACGGTGATGTCGGAGAACATCTGTTTCCCTGCCAAGCTGATGCACGGCCATGTGTATGATTTGGCGAAGAAAAAAGTGGACCGTATTTTTTATCCGTATGTTGTGATGGAACAGAAGGCGGACGATCAGGTGCGTAACAGCTATAACTGTCCCATTGTGGCGGGCTATTCCGATGTGATGAAGAACGCCATCGACACGGTGGAGCGTTTTAACATCCCGTTTGACGCGCCGGTGGTGTCGCTCAACAACGAAGAACTTTTGCGGAAAGGGTGTCAGGCCTATCTGCGCACGTTGGGGGTGGACAAGAAGCCCGCCGAGCGGGCCATCGCTGCCGCGGTGAAGGCGCAGCAGTCGTTCATCGCGCAGCAGCACCAGCGCGCACAGGAGATTGTGCGGGAGGCCCATCGTCACGACCGTATGGTGGTCGTGCTGGCCGGTCGTCCCTACCATGCCGATCCGCTGATCCAGCATAAGATCTCCGACGTGCTGTCGGATATGGGCATTGATGTGGTGACGGAGTTTGTAGCTGACGAGGAAAATACGGAGGTCTATAAGGAACTGGTCGCGGTGACGCAGTGGACCTATCCCAATCGCATTTTCAAGGCGGCACACTATGTGGCCAACAGCCCGGATAACGTGCATTTTATGATGATTACCTCCTTCGGCTGTGGTCCGGATGCGTTTATTATAGATGAAACTCATGATATTCTGGATCGTAAGGGCAAGAGTTTCACGCTGCTGAAGGTGGATGACGTGAACAATATCGGCTCGCTTCGCCTGCGCGTGCGCTCCATGGTGGAGAGTCTGAAGTTCAGCCGCAAGATGGATATGAACAAATCGTTTGTCACTACGCCAGCCTTCCAGAATGCTGACCGCCGACGTACCATTCTCGGCCCAACGTTTGCGTCCGGTTACACGGAGTTTTTCCCTACCTTTTTCAAGATGGCGGGTTACAAGCTCGTGGTGTTGCCGATGGGCGACAAGGAGTGTGTGGACTTGGGCTTGCAGTACTCCAATAACGAGGTCTGCTATCCCGCTACCATCGTGGTGGGCAGCTTGATTAAAGCATTGCGTAGCGGGAAGTATGACTTGAACGATGTGGCGGTTATCATCACCCAGACGGGAGGACAGTGTCGTGCCACGAATTATATCATGCTGATAAAAAAAGCGTTAGTGGCCGCTGGCTTTGAACAGGTGCCGGTGTTGTCGCTGGCTTTGGGCAACACGCTGGCCAACGAGCAGCCCGGTTTTGTGGTGGATGCCAAGAAGCTGGCACTGCCGGCGATTTTCTCCCTCCTGTACGCCGACTGCCTGTCGCGCATGTATTACGCGGCGCGCCCGCGGGAACTGCAGCGGGGCATAGCCAAGGAAATCCGTTTCAAATACATCGAGAAATCGTTTCCGCTCATCGAGGCGCGCGACTACAAAGGCCTGCGCAAGCTCCTGGCTGAGGCCGTGAAGGAGTATATGGCCAACATGGATTGCAACAAGCCGCTGCCGCAGATTGGCGTGGTGGGCGAGATCTACATCAAATACAACGAGTTCGGTCATCTGAATGTACTCGACTGGCTCGCCGACCAGGGCGTGGAGGTCGTGGCACCCTCCATTTACAACTTCTTTATGAATAGCTTTGTCAATCAGCATATAAATAAAAAGCTGAATATCAAGGAGGTGGAACAGCCGTTGTTTGTGTCGGATGCCATCTACAAGCTCATCTTCCATTATGCCAAGGCTTATGATAAAATATGTGCGCCGTTTCCCTATTATCGTCCTTTTGCCGATATGTTCCACGAGGCGAAGCTGGCGTCGCGCATTGTCAATATGGCGGCCAATTTCGGCGAGGGGTGGCTCATTCCGGCCGAGATGTCGGCACTGGCGGAAAGCGGCGTGAAGAACATCATCAGCCTGCAACCCTTCGCGTGTATATCCAACCACATTATTGCCAAGGGTATAGAAAAGAAAATACGCCAGTTCTACCCCGACCTGAACATGCTGTTTCTGGATTTTGACGGCGGCACCAGCGAGGCCAATGTTTTCAACCGGCTGCATTTTATGATTGAGAATGAGTTGTAAGAAAATATACGGGACCGTATGACAGAATCCCGTTTTTTCACTATTTTTGCACACTCTAATAAAAACATATTGTTATGAGAAAATATATAATCCTGTGGCTCTTTTTGTTGGTTTCTGTTTCCTTGTCCGCCCAGAATATGAAAGCCTTCATCAGCCACAAGGCCTATTGCTCTGACAAGGGGCAGCCCTACATCGAATTCACGTTCATCGTGGGCGGCAATTCCGTTCAGTACGTTCGTAGCGACAATGGCCTGTTTGAGGCGGATGTGGATATACGCGTGGATGTGATGCGGCAGGATACGCTGGTGAAAACCCTGCACTATATCCTCTCCAGTGAGCAGCTGGCCGACACGTCCGTGGCCGAGAAACCCGACTTCGCCGACATCCAGAACCTGCCCGTGCCCAACGGCGACTATTTCCTGCATTTCTACCTTACTGACAAACATAAGGATTCCTCTATGTTGAAATACATAGACCAAATTATCCTGAACTTTCCGCCGGATAGGATTTCTTCGTCGAGAATTTCTTTGTTCGAGGATATGAGTGCGCCGGTGTCGCCGGGCTTGTATGTCAAATATGGCTTCAACCTGCCTCCGTTGTATTATAATTACGTTCGCGAATCCCAATACACGCTGCCCTTTGCTGTGGAGGTGTATGGTACGCAAAAGCAGCTGGGTGACAATCGTCCGCTGACGGCGAAGTGCTTTGTGGAAAATGCGGACAACCATCTGGTGGCATTGCCCAACAATGTGATAACCAAAAAACTGCATACCGATCCAGTGGTTCTCATCATAGACCAGTTTAATGTGTTCAAACTGCCGTCAGGAAATTACAATGTGGTTGTGGAACTGTACGATGAGCACGACAGTCTCTGCCTGGTCAATAAGGTGTTCTTCCAGCGCAGCAACCCTGCTATGAAGTTGGACATTCATCAGTATGACGATGTGGTGATTGATGACTCGTTTGTGGCCAGCATGACGGACCGTAAAAAATTGGAAGACAATGTGCGTTGCCTGTATCCCATCAGCAACGCCATGGAACGTGAGTTCTTCGAGCAGCGCATGAAGCTCGTAGAGACACCTCAGCTGCAGCGTTTCTTCTATGCGTTCTGGCTGTCACGTAACCCGAACGATCCGGAGGCTGAATGGAAGAAATACGAGAAAATGGTCTCATACGTACAGGAGCGTTTCGGTAGCAAGCAGGTGAAAGGCTATCGTACCGACCGCGGGCGCGTCTATCTGCAATATGGCCAGCCGAACGATATCAAGGAGGTGCCCTCCGAACCCGTTACCTTCCCGTATGAGGTGTGGCATTATTATTATCTGGATGACCAGACGAATGTCAAGTTCATATTTTATGATCCGTCGTTAGTGGGCAACGACTATGAATTGCTGCACTCCAACAAGTATGGTGAGGTGCACGATACGAATTGGAAGATGCGTCTTGTCAGAAAGATTCAGCCTCAGACGGATATCTACGAGACGGAGCCCGACAGCTATTTCGGCGGCGAGATTAACGAAAACTGGCGTTATCACTGATTTCTGACGAGTGATGAAGCGTCTCTTGGACATAATCTGTTCGTTATTGGCCTTGGTGGTGTTCAGCCCCTTGTGGATTGTCATCGCCTTGGCAATCGTGATTGAGTCACGGGGTGGCGTGCTGTACCGGCAGAGCAGGGTGGGGCGCAACAACCGCGATTTCACCCTCTACAAGTTCCGTACCATGCGGACAGGCTCCGACAAGAAGGGCCTGCTCACTGTGGGCGACCGCGACAGCCGCGTGACACGCGTGGGCTATTTCCTCCGCAAATACAAGCTGGACGAGTTTCCGCAGCTGGTCAATATCATCAAGGGCGACATGAGCATCGTGGGCCCGCGGCCCGAGGTGCGGAAATACGTGGACATGTACACGCCCGAGCAGCTGAAGGTGCTCAGCGTGCGGCCCGGCCTCACCGACTACGCCTCTGTGCGTTACGTGCATGAGAGTGAAATATTGGCCCGCTCCGACAATCCCGAACAGACCTACATCGACGAAGTGATGCCCGCCAAACTCGTCCTGAATCTGGAATATATACAGAACCAGTCGTTGTGGGAGGATGTGAAACTTATTTTCCAAACCTTTGCTGCCATCGTACATTGAATTTCCCGTTTTATGAAGATGAAAAAACTGATTCTGCTACCGCTCTTGTTTCTTGCTTTTGTCTCGCTTTATGCCGAAGGCGGCGACACGCTTATTCCACCGGCTCGGTTTACGAAAAAGGACTATATCCCGAAGTTCACGGCTACGGTTCTCGGACGGTACGAATACAACACGAATATCAACGCGCATCATTTCGAGTTGCGCCACACCCGCATCGGGGTGAGTGGCAGCGTCCACCCGATGTTCTCCTATATGGCGCTCGTGGACCTGACTTACGGCGGTGCCTTCTCGCCGGTGGCCATCTTCGCCCAGTTCAAGCCCGTCAAGGGGCTCTCTTTTCTCATCGGCTACGACAAGATGCCCTTCAGCAGCGAGAATCTGCTGTCACCATACCAGTATTATTTCTCCGACAAATCGTTCCTGACTCAGAAGATTACGGCGTGGAGCGATGTGGGTGGCGTTGTGGCGTACAAATGGGACAAGGTGGTGCCGTTTGAAATCAAGGCCGGCGTTTTCAACAGCGGAGGTTTCCATAAGCAGATGCAGTTCCAGAAGAATATGAACTATGTGGTGCGCGGCACTTTTGAGTTTGTGAAGGGTCTGCGCCTGTCACTTGATTATGCGGCGGTGAAGCCGGAAGCCCTCCGTACGCACAACACCGATTTCGAGCTGGCCTACGACTGGAATGGCCTGCATCTGGAAGCGGAGTATATATATAAATGGTATAGTGACAGACTCTTCGCCCCGACGCACGCGTTTTACGGTTTTGCCTTTTATAAGATTCCGATAGAAAAGAAATGGTTGAACCATCTGGCGCTGGGCGTGCGCTATGATGCCATCACCCCCAATTGCAACGGCAAGCTGGCAGATGACGGGATCTATGTGCTGGAACCGTATCGCCAGAGAATCACCGCCGGGGTAACCCTCATCTTCGTGGAATCCCCTCTCCGGGCGGGCATCCGTGTCAACTACGAGAAAAACTTCTTCCATAAGGGCACACCCTGCGATCAGGACCGCCTGATATTGGAATTGATCACCCACATATAATTTTTTTGAAAAAAATCAGTTTTAATACCCAAGATTCTTCACTGAAATTACGTTTGTATTAATGAGTGCGCCAAAAGATTCGGAAGTGCTGCAATGGATAGAAGGCTGTCGAAAGGGCAACCGCCGGGCACAACACAAGCTGTTCCGGCATTTCTATCCCGCGATGTACCGGCTTTGTATGCGGTACGCCAGCAGCACCGACGAGGCGGATGATATGCTCAACGAGGGTTTCTTAAAAGTGTTTTCCAACCTCGATAAATACAAAGAAGACGCAGGTTCTTTTGAATCGTGGATGAAACGGGTGATGGTCCATGCGGCGATTGACTACCGGCGCAAGTACGACCCCAAGGTGGACATGGCCGACCTGGCCGACTGGTCGGAGTCGGGAGCCATCGGGTACGATGTGAACGTGGCCGTGGGCAAGATGTCCGCCGACGAGCTGGTCGCGCTGATCCAGAAGCTGCCCCCGATGACGCGGACGGTTTTCAACCTCTTTGTGTTTGAGAACTGCTCCCACGCCGAAATCGCGCAACAGATGGGCATCACGGAGGGCACCTCCGCGTGGCATGTCAATGCGGCCCGCACCCGCTTGAAAAACGAAATTGAAAAGTGGAATGAATTATGACAGAGTTCGACGAATTGATTAAAAACAAGGTTGAAGAAGCCAACTATTCTTACAAGCCTTCCGCATGGAAGAGCTTTCTGGCCTATTCCGGCGCGAAGACAAGCACGCTCTTGATATGGGTGTCGGCTGCCGCCGTGGCCGTTTCCGTGGTGGCGGTCAGCACATACTTCCTGCTCCGTCCGCAAACGCAGGAACAAACGGCTCTCCCCGAACCGGAAATCGTTGCTGTGTGCGTGGATACCATGCCGTCGGAGGTGGCGGATGTTATAGAGCCCGTGGCAGAGGAGAATCCCCGTATTGTAGTTTTCACACTTCCGGAGGACATTGATGATGTGACGGCAACGGTTGCCGATGCACCCGAAAGTCAGCCGATGGAAAATACGGAGCAGAAAATCATCCCGCCGGCAAGCAATCCCCGCTTGGAGCCTGTGCGCATCCTCGTGGACACGATCACCCGCATGGAACCCACCGACGAGGAACTCCAGAACGGGAACAGCAACCTCTATTAGCGGACTTTCAGATTCCGAAGCTCTTCTTCCGACATATCGTATGCCTCCTTCCCTTTAGCGAGGCATTTTTCATATCCGGCTTTGTCTTTCAGTCTTGCATAGCATTGCAACTCACTGTACCACAGGTCCCAAATCAGCGGCAGCGCCTCTTCGGCCGTTTGGAAGATGGTGAGCGCATCTTGGTATTTCTTCGCCTCCATATTGGCTTTTCCATAGAACAAAAGATAGATGGGGTCGTCGCCGGTTTGGGGTATCAGCTGGTTGATGGTGTTTTCTGTTTCCGCCAAATGACCGTTGTTGACATGGAACAACAGCTTGTGCAGCAGCAGATAGCGTTCGTCCACGCCTTCCTGCTGAAGCTCATCCAGACGGGCGATGAAGTGCTTGGCATCGGTTTGGTATAGGTTGGCAATGTAAAGCTGATAAAACATCGGATACTCTTTCAGTGCTTCTTTATGGTTTGTAAGGGTCTTCAAGGCGACTTTGTTCTTGTGCTTAAGGGTTTTCTCTTCCGCCTGCTGCAGCCACTTGATATCCGACTCGGGATTCGTTTGCAGCATCAGGTTATACAACATGCTGTATTGCACGCTGGTTGAAAGCATACACCCCAAGTTATAGATGAATCCGTCCTGCAGCATAAGCTTTCCGCCCACCGTGTCCACAATGTAATCCGAAAAGTTGAGCGTGAAATTGTCGTAGGTGCGGAAAACGACGTGGTGCTCTCCATCTTGGACGTAGTAGCGCACAAAGGTGAAGTCGCCGCCGTTGTTGATCGCCCGCACGGCCTGTTCGCCCACTTGCAGGCACTTGTCGAAGAACGCTTCTCCGCCCTCCACGTCAAAACCGCTGTTGACGATGGAGTTTTCGGACACCTGTTCGCGGATGTAGGCTTTGTTGATGGCCTTGTTGAAGGTCTCGGCGTCACCATGGTGTCCGGCAAAGACAATCCGTGCGGCGAGGGCACTGACATGCTCCTCGTCCAGGGTGTCCACCGACTCGGAAGTCGTGCTTTGGGGATTGCCGCATCCGGTGGTTAGCAGAAAAAGTACGGCAAATACGCACGCAGGGATGCCCATATGCGTTAAGAGGCGGGAAAGGATTTTCTTTTTCATAATACAAGATGCCAAAAGGATGATGGCTTATTTTTTATCTATAATGGAGATATAGGTATAAATGGGATAATGGTCGGAGGCTTGGAGGTTGGTGCAGACGGTGTGTCCGAAGTCGTTGTAATGGTTGCTGTGGAAGATGTAGTCGATGCGGTAGGCGGGGAACGACTCGCCGTGGTACGTGCTGCCGATGCCTTTCCCGCTGCTGCGGAAGCTGTCCTTGAAGCCGTGTCCGATCTTGTGTACGCTGAAGGCGGCGGGCGAATCGTTGAAGTCGCCGCAGATGATCACCGGATGGCGGCACGAGTCAATGTCGGCGCGCACGGCGATGGCCTGGTGTTGCCGCTGTTCGAAGGCACGCGAGATCTTGTAAGTGAGCTTCTTGGCCTTGCTGTCGAACTCGGGGTCGCTGTGGTCATTGTGCATCACGGCCTTCCCGGTCTCGTAATCCTCACTCACAAGCCGCATGGAAGAGAGATGCACGTTGTAGATGCGCAGCGTGTCGCGGTTATAACGGATGTCCACATACATCGACTTGTTGCTGGAGCTGTCGCCCGTGTTCACGATGCCGAAGTTGACAATCCGGTATTTGCTGAAGATGGCCATGCCGAACTGGTAGTCCTTGAAGTTCTTGTTGGGCAGATAGAGCCGGTAGGTCTTGTTGTTGTCTGAGATGCCGAGGGCTTTGATGATCTCTTCGGTAGAATGGAAACCTGTCTTGCGGCTCTTGTCCAGACTGTATTCCTGGATGCAGAGGATGTCGGGCGACTCTTGACGCAGGAAGCGGATGACCGAATCATTCAAGGTGCGGCTGTTGGGCTCGTAAATGTTGAACGAACGGGCGTTGAAGCTCATCACCTTGAGGCAGCTGGCGCACGTCTCCGGTTTGTCTTGGGCGCGGAGCTGGAAATGTTTGTCTATGTTGTTGACGTTTATCAGGATGCAGATGACGGGAAGCAATGCCCATTTATAGTCGATGATCAGCCACAGCACCACGAGCACCGCATTGACGATGAGGATGTAGGGGAACAGCAGTCCGCAGTAGGCGATGGCGTGTGAGAGGGTAGGGTGGATGATTTTCGCCAGATAGGAAAACAGGAGCATACCTGCGGCAATGACGGTGAATAGGATCAGCAGGCCTTTGCCCAAACGTAACAGGAAGAATATTTTTTTTGAAGCCATTATTTCTGAGAATGTTTGAATAGAAAATCCTTTTCCTCCTGACTCAATGCATCATATCCTTTTTCGGAGATCTTGTCCAGGATGGCGTCCACCTGCTGTTTCTCGGCAGCCCGGCGTGCGTTGTACTCCTCGTCGCTCATCGGCCGGCGGCTCTCCTCAGACACATAGTACTTCTCTTTCCGTTTGCGGAAATAGGATCTGTCGGGCTGATAGCCCAGGGGTTGACGGTCCATCTTGCGCCACAGCAGGATCAGGATGATGCCGAAGATCATGCCGCCCAGGTGTGCGAAGTGCGCCACGCCGTCCGCCGCCGTCAGTCCCGTGATGAGTTCCAGGACACCATAGATGATGACCAGCCACTTTGCCTTGATGGGGATCAGGAAATAGACGAATATCTGGGCATTGGGGAACAACATTCCGAAGGCCAGCAGGATGCCGTAAACGGCTCCGGAGGCGCCGATGATGTTGAAGCTGTTCAGGATGTTGGCCTTGGCCGATTCCGCCGCCACCACGCAGTCGGAAAGGTTGCCGATGTTAGCCTGTAGCATGTCCGACATCTGCTGGAGGGCCTGCGGATTCAAGTATTTGCCGGGATTTTCGGTGACGAGAGTCTGGAAGGTGGCCATCGTCGGGTCGTTGAGAAACTGGTTGAGCAGGGCCATCGTGGGGTGGATCTGGAAGAAGATGACGGTATAGTGAACGATGGCAGCCCCGATGCCTGTGATGAAGTAATAGACGAGGAAACGCTTCGTGCCCCACAGGTTCTCCACGGCGGACCCGAACATCCACAAGGCGAACATGTTGAAGAAGATGTGCTCGAAGTTGGCGTGCATGAACATGTAGGTGATGAACTGCCACGGGTGGAAGTCGGCGGCACCGATGAAGTGCAGCCCCAGCCACTTGTCCAGGTCGCAGGTGCCGGTCTTGGCGAACACAAAGGTGGCCAGAAAGACCAATACGTTGATGATGAGAAGGTTTTTTATGCCTGGCGGCAGGATGTTGAAGCCGCCCATTTTGATTTCGTTGTCCATTATTTCGGGAAAATTTGTGCCGGCAAAGACCGTTTGCCGAAGCGGCTGCAAAAATACAATTTAATTGTTTATCTTTGCCGCACGTTTGTTCCCAGTTCTTCGTTCTTTATCCTACAAACGCCGTTCGGCGTTGCATATCTGTAGGAATAAGGCCCATGCAGACACAAATGCCCCGATTAGGGGCAAAAGCTCGGTAGAAATGATGCCACAGCACGCCACACGTCCCGACAGGGACGAAAGTTCGGTAGAGATGTGCATACGCACACACCCTCGCGGCGCGGCAGGCGCGTGCCACGGAGAACGGGGCGGGACCGCCGCGAAACGACGGCACGCTGAAAAGAGGTGTCTTATCCGACGACCATACGCTTTTGCTCGTTGAAAAATTTGTTCATCTCGGAACGTATCTGCTTGACGGAGACCTCCACCTCCTTGCCGTTGATGTAGATGGTTACCCTGCGGGGGCTGCTCTATTGCCATAAACGTTAAGTTTGTGGCAAAGATGGCCTAAACGTCCGTCACGGATAGGGTCGGTAATAACATAGTTGAATTTTACTGAACTTGCGGCACAAGATATTCATATACATCTTTCCATTTTATTGTTTTTTCTGCTTCTTTTATAGATATGGGAGAAAGAGAGTCTGGTTCTATAATCGTATTTATTAGTCTAAATGTAGTGTTTTCCGCTTCAAAAAAATGATCGAAGAATTCTGCTTCATTAAAGAACTTGTCAGGATACTCAATGCTATTAACTATCAAATTATCAGATAAAAAAAAGTTGTTGATATTGTTTGACAAACTCATTATATGGACACTTCTATGACTATTAACATCTATAATAAAAAATTGGCGAAAGTTTGAAGCCCACCCCGAGGGACCCACAAGCATACAATCAACAACCAAAAACTGTCCCAAAAGATAGAATTTTCCTTCTTCTAAATTGAAACTCACAAAGTCTTGTTGCGGTACGAACTTATTTCTTAACTTAGTTATTATGTAATTTACTTTGATAGAATCTGTAATAAGGATAGGATAGATTGTGTCTGTTGAAGAATAGTTTTCATTTATAGAAAAAAATACGCCGTCATTATCAGGAACACTACAATTCGATGATTTTGATTCCTTGCAAGTACAACAGACAAATCCCAATACAATCATTAGTGTTATAATGTGATGTTTCATAGTTTTAACGTCCTCCATGCCATTTTTCTGTATGATGTGCATCCTTCCAAGCTTTTGTCAGTCTCATAAAGACAGTTCCACCAGCTGCAGCGGTGGATTCGTATTTGTACTTCCAAGAATCATTGCTAATCTTGTCACCCATACCAAAAATATCATGGAGCGGGGAATAGCCCTTCACTTTTTTATTACCTGATGGATAATCATAAACAAAAACTTTAACATTCATATTTGTAGGTCTGGACATTATTACACTAGAAAAAGCAAATATTATTGGTTACATTTACCATAACCTACGGAAAGATTTTCATTTTTAAAAAAAAGACTATCATTAATAATCCGATAATTTACTTTAAGATATTCGTTGTTTTTATGAAACATGATAATAGTATCTTTACTTATAAAATAATCACACCAAATATCTGAATCAATAAAATATATAGAATCCTTGACAATCCATAATATACAATTGCCAGTAGACTGATCATTTCCCCAAGTACCTAAAAGAACAGAGTCGGTCTCTCTATCACCCTTGAAATTATCTGAATGAATTTTATGAACAATATATTGAGTGTTGTCAGTTTTATTTGTTTTGTCAAGCAAAATATGAAGACAACAGAGAATTATCACCAAAAATGGAGTTGGTTTTAAGTAATTCATTTGAGTATGCATTTGGGTTGTTTAACAGGTGTTTGCTGTTTTATTTCAATATGAAAAGCAGGATCATTACTGTTGTATGGAGTTAAACACTTGTGAATCTGTGCGTTTTTTTCTAGTGCCATATGGAAATCATTTTTGTTGGAAATAGAAGACGGAGCCACATCAAACACGTTCAATACACTTGGATCCGCACAATGTTTAGATATAGTTTGAGGTCCGAGTTCATAGATTTTCGCCAGCATTGCATCTTGATTTGGATATAGATCTATGACCTGTTTGCCAGGATTTGCATACAATTTTCTCTGATTATCAAATCCCTTATTTTGGATATTCTGACATAGTATTCTAACTTGATCTTCGGGGGTACGAGTTGTGCTTGTAATCGTTGCACTATAATTTTCAGATTCATTCATTACATCAATAAGAACTGACATAGAATAGTCTGAAATTTTCGACATAGATGAACTTGCATAACGAATGTTCATCGTATTCACATTATAACCTTGTTGTATCCTTTCTGATGTTTCTAATCCTTTCTCGCGATTACCAGTATAAGTACCATCTACTATTACTCTATCATAGGTGTCATTTGTTTTAATAATACTAACTTGTTTTGTTTTGGTATTTACAAAAATATCGTCCAATTCTTCCCCATTCGGATCCACCAACTTCACCGGGTTATCCGCGCAATACACATACGGGCTCAATGAGGGATATTTGTCACTCATCGGATCGACACTCAGCCAGATGGACAAATCAGAGTTGTAATATCTTGAGCCAAACCGACGAATGAGCGAATGCAAAGACAAACTTGTTTGGCCTTTGCTGAGCGAAGAGGAGGAAACCGAGCGCAGCGAGGT
>JBGUMF010000097.1:0-9701 GCA_045116675.1 Bacteroidales bacterium | reverse complement strand
AAACTATAGACCAGTTTCTGCACATCGTGCAGGATGAAAAAAGATGACCCCACGATGAAGAGGTTGCACATCATATTGACTTTCCCGTAGGATATGTTCCGATATTTGCCGACCATGAGGGCGATGATATCAAGGCCGCCGGTGTTGCCGCCCCAGTTGATGGAGATGCCAGCGCCGAGCGCGCCCAGCGAGGCGCCGATAATAACGCTCATGAACATGTCATCGACAATGGGTTGCGTGAAAATGCGCTGGCCAATGTAGAAAAACACGGAGATGATGAGCGTGCATATCAGGGAGTTGATGCAGAATTTAGGGCCGAGCACCTTCCAGGCGATAGCAATGAGGATAGCGTTGAGCGCAAATGTCGTAAAGCCGATCGGGATTCCCGTGGCGAAGAAAAGGATGGACGCGATACCGGCCACGCCACCGCCCGTCACCTCGTAAGGTGTCATAAATGCGGACCATCCCAGCACAAAAATTGCCAAACCGATGGTGATGAAGAAATAGTTTTTGGCTTCTTTTAGCACGTCTTTGAATGTCAACTTCATCTTATTGGAATTTTATATTATTGAATATCAATTCTATATCATAAATCATCCGCTCAAATCAGCGGCAAAGGTAAAAATTTTTTTCGGGGTGGTGCACATATCGAAAAAAAATGTATTTTTGCCGCCGTTAACGAAAGCCGCTAACAACCCGCTTCCTTAGCTCAGTTGGTTAGAGCATCTGACTGTTAATCAGAGGGTCCAAGGTTCAAGTCCTTGAGGGAGCGCCAAGAAAGCCACCAATTCTCAATGAGTTGGTGGTTTTTTTATGCCCCGCCCCCACGTTCCGCCATTGCCGATCTCAACGGGTTTTGTGCAGAAAATCACAAATAGTTCACAAATTTTCGGGAATGACGGGACGCGCCCCGTCTCTACGAGGAAAATGGAAATGCGTAACGAACAGGATTACCTTGACAGGTTCAAGGATTGGAGACACTCTCATCAAGCCCCTAACAGGGTTCTTCCATGCAGGTTTTGACAAAATCAAGGAACAGGGGATGGGGATGCAACACGGTGCTGGAGTATTCCGGATGGAACTGCGTTCCGATGAACCAGCGGTGCGCGGGCAGCTCCACAATCTCCACCAGTTCGTTCTCCGGATTCACGCCCGTGCACTGCATACCATTGTTCTCATATTCCTCCTTATACTGGTTGTTGAACTCATAGCGGTGTCGGTGGCGCTCGCTGATATGGGATGTTCCATAGATATCTGCCACGCGGCTGCCGGCACGGAGAGTGCAGTCGTATGCCCCCAAACGCATGGTGCCACCCATATTGGTCACGGATTTCTGCTCTTCCATCAGGTCTATCACATTGTGAGCGGTGGCGGCATCCATCTCCATGGAATTGGCATCACGGTATCCCAGCACATTACGGGCAAATTCAATCACCATCATCTGCATGCCTAAGCATATACCGAAGACAGGAACATTGTGGGTACGCGCATACTTCACCGCTGATATTTTTCCTTCAATCCCGCGTTGTCCGAAACCGGGACATACCAGCACACCCGCCACGTTGGAGAGTTTTTCCTCCACATTTTCGTCCGTGATATTCTCGCTGTTGATAAATTCGATCTTCACTTTCACATGGTTGTAGGTGCCCGCCAGGGAGAGGCTCTCCCGGATGCTCTTGTAGGCGTCTTGGAGGTCGTATTTGCCCACCAGTCCCACGCGCACCTCTTTCCGGGCGGTCTGCTGGAGTTCCAAGAAATGGTGCCACGCTTTCATGTCGGGGGTCTCGCCTACCGGCACGCCGAATTTGCGCAGGATGGCGGCATCCAGTCCTTGGCGCTGCATGTTAACCGGCACTTCATAAATGCTGGGCAGATCCTCGCTCTGCACCACGCACTCGAGGTCCACATTGCAGAAGGAGGCCACTTTCTGGCGTATGCCGTCGGAGAGGTGCTTCTCCGTGCGCAAAACGAGCACGTCGGGTTGTATGCCGGCCCCCTGCATCTCCTTCACAGAGTGCTGTGTGGGCTTTGTCTTCAGCTCGTCGGCGGCCTTCAGGTAGGGCACGTAGGTGAGGTGCACACTCACGGCACGACTGCCCAACTCCCATTTCAGCTGGCGGATGGCTTCCAAAAACGGGGCCGACTCGATGTCGCCGATGGTGCCCCCGATTTCCGAGATCACAAAGTCAACATCGTCCTCGCGCAACATCCGGCGCTTGATCTCATCGGTGATGTGGGGTACCACCTGGATGGTCTTGCCCAGATAGTCGCCGTGACGCTCCTTGTCGATAACCGTCTTATAAATCCTGCCCGTGGTGATTGAGTTGTCACGGGTGGCCCGGATTCCCGTAAACCGTTCGTAATGACCCAAGTCCAGATCGGTTTCCATGCCGTCCACGGTCACATAACATTCGCCATGTTCGTAAGGGTTCAGCGTGCCGGGATCAATGTTGATGTAGGGGTCGAACTTCTGGATAGTGATTGAGTACCCGCGGTCCTGCAGCAGCTTGCCGATGCTGGCTGAAATGATGCCCTTGCCTAATGAGGAGACCACACCTCCTGTCACAAAAATATAGCGTTTCATATACGATGTTTTATATTGTTCCTATTGTTCAAATGTCTTATTTCTGAATGGGCGCCCATTCCTTCTCATACCAATCCACAAAGCTCTGACAGGCGAGACGGCTTCCTCCCTTTGTGGGATAATGTCCGGAGAAATACCAGTCGCCTGGGTTGTTCGGGATGGCCTTGTGAAGCCCTTCCAACGATTGGAAGACCAGCTCTACCAGGCAATTCACATCCGCAGGTCTCAACAGTTCGACCATTCTCACATTCAGCTCTTCCGCCGAGAATGGTTCGTACAGTTGTCGCAATGCATCCGCGCGATATTGCCTGCAGCCTTCGTACACCTGTTCCACCCAATGCTCCATTTTTCTTTCTTTCAGTAATGAGATACAGGCTTGAAAAGCGATGAACTCCCCAATATATCCCATGTCGATGCCGTAAAAGTCGGGATAGCGGATTTGCGGGGCGGAACTGACCACCACGATTTTCTTCGGTTGCAAACGGTTCAGGATCTTGAGGATGCTCTCCCGCATGGTCGTTCCCCGCACGATGCTGTCATCGATGACCACCAAGTTGTCAATGCCGGGCCGCAGAGAGCTGAAGGTTATGTCATAGACGTGTGCGGCCAGGTCGTTGCGGGTGCTGCCTTCGGTGATGAAGGTGCGGAGCTTGATATCCTTCCACACCACCTTCTCGGCCCGCACGGAGGGCGACACGGTGCGGATGCCTTCCACCATGCCGTGGTACGCCACTTCCGCCGTATTCGGGATATAGGAAAACACGGTGTTTGCCACATCGCCACCTATCGCCTTCAGTATGGAATCCCTGAGTTGAAACCCCAGCTTCTTACGCTCCTGATGAATGTCGCAGTCGTTGCCTCTGCTGAAGTAAATCCGTTCAAATGAGCAGGCGGAGAATTTCTCCGCGGGCAACACCTGTTCCAATCGGATTTCCCCCTTCCGGTTGATGATGATAGCCTGTCCGGGCATCAGCTCCCGCACGGATTCCTGCTGCAGGTTAAAGGAGGTTTGCAGAACAGGACGTTCGCTGGTGATGGCGCATATCTCATCGTCCATATAGTAGAAGGCGGGACGTATGCCCCAGGGGTCGCGCATGGCGAACATCTCGCCGCTGCCCGTCATACCGCACATCACATAACCGCCGTCAAAATGCGACAGCGTGGATTTCAGCACATTGCACATATCCACATGATTGTCAATATACTCGGTCACGGCCTGCCCGTCCAGGCCCAACGCCACACCATCCTGGTAGCAGCGTTCCACCTCCCGGTCGAGGCGGTGCCCCATCAGTTCCAATAGGATGTAGGTGTCGCTGTAAACACGGGGATACTGTCCTTTGGAGACGAGATAGTCGAACACCTCGCCGATATTGGTCATGTTGAAATTGCCGCACAGGCACAAGTTCTTCGCCCGCCAGTTATTGCGGCGGAGAAACGGGTGCACGAATTTCAGCCCGCCTTTTCCCGTGGTGGAATAACGAAGATGACCCATGAACAGTTCGCCGTTGAAGGCGGGACCTGCGCATGGGTCATCGGGATCGGGAGTGGATATTTGGCGGTGGATGGTGTCGAACACCTTGGTGATGGCGTCCTTGCCCTCCGCTTTCTCGCGGTACATGTATTCGTGTCCGGGGCTCTGGTGGATATTGACGCAGGCGACGCCGGCACCCTCTTGGCCCCGGTTGTGCTGCTTCTCCATCATCAAGTAGAGTTTGCCCAGGGCATAATGGCGGTCGCCGTATTTGTTTTCGTAGAATTCCAATGGCTTAAGCAGACGAACCATGGCAATCCCACATTCGTGTTTTAACGCTTCCATCTGTTCAGTTGATTAAAAGCGGCAAAGATACAACAAATCAGAACACAGGCAAAACAAACAAATATTTTTTTATAAAAAATTGTCTGGAAAAGAAACAATCTTCTTGAATCCCAAATCTTATCCGCTTGCAATAAATGTGTACTTTTGCGTTTTGAAACGTATTTATTATACAATAATGATGGAAAACAAGGCCGCACAATTTTTGGAACGATACCGCGAGATTGAAGAGTGGGTGCTCAACAATCTGAATGTCACGGATATGAAAGACCTGGAGCAGATGCCGCGCTACAAAAGCCTGCGCAGTAACCTCGCCTTCTGCCGCCTTTTGCGCAACCTGCTCTCCCACTACGACTGGTCGAAGGCGGGCGACGACCTCATCATCGTCACCGACCAGGCCGTGCGGCAAGTCAACAACCTGTACTACACCCTTAACCCCGTAACCTTGATGCGCTTGGCCATCCGCGCGGGGCAGATCTTCGCCCCCGCCCCAACGGATTCGGTTATCGCCGCCATCCAAGTGATGCACCACAACGACTACTCCTACATCCCCATCGTGGACAACCACCAGATTGTCGGGGTGTTCAGCAACAAGACGCTGCTGAACCTGCTGGCCGAAAGCAACACCTTGCACCTGTCCGACACGATGACCTTCCAAGATATCGCCAGCCATATCCGCCTGGCCGACGAATCGAATGCCCATTACGGTTTCATTGATCCAAACGCCACGGTGGAGGATGTGTCTGTGAAATTCCGACGTTCCAAAACGCGGAAAAAAAGATTGGATGTGCTGTTTATCACGGATACCGGTCGTGCTGACGGGCGTTTGCAAGGGATGATCACTCCCGCCGACCTCGTAGGGGCACAATAGCCACACAAAAGGAAAGGATTATCCCATTTGGTTTAATTCGACATTGAACCTCATCACTTTCACGTTATGTCCGCTGTTTCATGTTCATTTTCTTTGTTCTTGCCCAAAGAAAACGAACCAAAAGAAATGCGCTTTGCCGCTGAGCAAATGATGGCTAAAATCGGGCCTCGTTCACTAAACGGCGAAAACTTGCAACACTGCACTGCGTTCCGTGTTGCTTCGGACAATTCGCCGTTCTTCACGCTCACTCACCACCGATTTCTTCACGCCCTCATTTGCAAGGCGGCGAACCAGAGACCCCCAAGAAAAAAATCCATCAGAAATTCTCTACCTTTTCTTTCACTTCGTGATATTTTTGAAACAAGGGAATTCCAATTTTATCCTTCTTGAATGTTCGCTCGTGCATAATGGGTTGAGTGTTCAGTCTGATTTTGGCAACGCCTTGGGAAAACAGATCCATTTGTTCTTCTGTCACCATAAACCAAGATGTTGCACAATATGATTTGGTGGGGATAAAAACATAGCCTACAATCACTCCACCTTCACTTAATGTGACACCAAACTTTTTCCCTTGCAGTTGTAAAGTCTTATCATCAAAAAAACGCACCAGCATAGATGGATTATCATTGAACATTAGTCTGTCTGACTTAACATTAACTACTATGTATGCTGTATCATTTACAATGGTAGGGGTATATATCACAGTGCACCCTTCATCCGCAAATGGGCGATAAGTGTATCCCACGCTTTGCGCACCCAATTGAACAACATTAACGATTATAAGAATCAATAATGAAAAACGTTTTAGCATAAGTTCCTTCCTTTCTTGTTGATGATCTTAAACAAAATTATTACACAGAAAACATCAGGTTTCAAAATAAAACTCCCAAAATCACACTATTCCCAGCGGACGGCCGCTGTGGGGGTGATTTTGCGCGCCACCACCCACGCGGGCAGGAGCAGCACCGCCGCGCACAACACGAACACGCCTACATTGAGCAGGCAAACCGCCCCTACATGAAAATGAACCGGTATGAAATCCACATAATAGGTTTCCGGATTGAGTTTTATAAAATGAAAATGCTGCTGAAGCAATCCGAAAGTGATGGCCACGGCATCGCCAATGAGCATTCCCTTCAGCAGGATATCACAGGCTACCAACACAAAAGTCTGCACTAACGTTTTGGTTTTTAATCCCATCGTTTTCAACAGTCCGATAGTACGCGTCTGCTCCAACACCACAATGAAGAAAATGGACAGCATCGTCACGATACAGACGCACGTGGTGATGATGAGCAGCACCGCCACATTGGTGTCGAAAAGCGCAATCCACTCGAAGATTTCCGGATAGATCTGCCGGATAGTTTCCGCCTTGAGGTCCGGGTTGATATGATGGTGGATGTAGTCGCCCATTTCCTCCAGCTTGTCATAATCCCGTATCAGCACCTCCATGCCGCTCACCTGGTTCTCGTCCCAGTCGTTGAGGCGCTGCACCTGCCGGATGTCCACCAGAGCGAACATATTGTCGTATTCCGGAAGCCCCGTGTGGTAGATGCCTGCCACCGTGAAGCTGCGCGCGCGCGGCGGGTCCTGCACGAAATAGGTCTGCACCTTGTCGCCGACATGCAGTTTGAGCTTGTCGGACATCTGCTTGGAAATCACAATCTGGCGGCTGACGGCAGTATCGCCCAGTTGCAGTAACTCGCCCTCCACGAGGTTCTGGCGGAAAAGGTCGGCTTGGTATGTGTCATCCACACCCTTCAGTACCACACCTTCCACCTGGTCGGCAGTCTTGATCACGCCCACCTTCGTGGCGAAATTCTGCAAACTTGCCACCTCTGGCTGCCGGAGGATTTCCTTCACAAACGGCTGGTTTTTGTCGAACGGCACCTGCTCGTAAGAGTAATTCTGGTCGAAATGGGTGATGCGGATGTGCGAACCCATGGCTATCACCTTGTCGCGAATCGCCTGCCTGTAGCCCGCCGTGATGCCGATAGCCATCATCATAATGACAACACCGATGGAGACCCCCATCACCGACAAGCGTATGATAGGACGGGAAAAACGGTTTCCCTTGTCCTTCAGGATCCGGTTGGCCAGCAGCAATGAGATGGGCAGACGCGACATAAGGTTTCGTTAAAAATCCACCGCGACACCTATACGGGCGAACATCGGAAGGAATTTCTTATAATAATTATTGTCACTCTGAACGGGATAGAGAACATACAGGGCATACATGCGGACATTGTTGGAAAGATACGACTGGAAGCCGATGCCCAGCGCCAGCGCATGTATATGTCGACGTTCGAAGATTGGATTGCCATGGTCGTCTATGTCGTATGTCCACTCCGGATAGTTGAGGTATTCATACCCGACACGACCGGTCAGATAGTTCACCACGGTAGCTTCGGCGAACGCAGTGGCACCGAAAGAGTGAATCACTTTCATCAACGAAGTGTTGTAGGACAACTCGTAACGGGGTCCCACGCCGAAACGGAGCCAATTCGTGGCATAGATACCTGCTTCGGGCGTGAGGGAGAAGTAATACCCGAAGTTGGAGTTGATGTTGCCGCCCGCGAAAAAGCGGAGTTTGTTGTCCGTTTGGGGGGCGGACTGGGCGTTCTGTTGGACGTTGCGCAGGGTACGGGGCAGGTTTGCGTTCTGTGCGCTTACGGAAAGGGCCGTGAGCAGGACCAACAATAGGGTTGTTATTTTTTTCATAACCTAATAATATAAATGTAGAGACGCAATGCATTGCGTCTCTACACATCAGATTTCGGAATCATTAGAATTTGTTGCCGGCAGCCTGGCAGGCCGTGATGGCCACGAGGCTGACGATGTCGTCCACGGAGCAACCGCGGGAAAGGTCGTTGATGGGGGCGGCCATGCCCTGCATCACCGGTCCGATGGCATCGGCACCAGCCATGCGCTGCACCAGCTTGTACGCGATGTTGCCCACCTCGAGTGACGGGAACACCAGCACGTTAGCCTTGCCGGCGACAGGACTGCCCGGAGCCTTCTTGGCGGCCACCTCGGGGATGATAGCGGCATCAGCCTGCAAATCACCGTCAATCACCAGGTTGGGATCCATCTCCTTGGCAATGCGGGTGGCGTTGACCACCTTGTCCACGAGCTCGTGCTTGGCAGAACCCTTGGTGGAGAAGCTCAACATGGCCACTCTCGGCTCAATGCCGGCGATGGTACGGGCCGTCTGGGCGGTCACCACTGCGATCTGGGCCAGCTTGTTCTCGTCCGTGTTCGGGTCAGCGGCACAGTCGGCGAACACCATGATGCCGTCATCGCCCCATTTCTTGTCGGGGAAGCACATGATGAACGCGCCGGAAACCACGGAGATGCCCGGCAGGGTCTTCACAATCTGGAAGGCAGGACGGAGCACATCGCCCGTGGCGTGCTGCGCACCCGTGACCTCACCGTCGGCGTCGCCGTTCTTGATGAGCAGCGTGCCCAGATAGAGAGGATCCTCCACCAGCGTGCGGGCTTCCTCGATGGTCATGCCTTTTTTCTTGCGGATTTCGCAAAGCATCTCGGCATAAAACTCCTTTTTGGGGTTGTCCATGGGGTCAATAATCTCGGCCTTGCCGATGTTCTTCAAGCCCCATTCGGCAGCCTGGGCCTCAATTTTGGCCTTGTTGCCCAATAAAATGATGCCGGCATATCCTTTGTCCAGGATGATGTCAGCCGCTTTCAATGTTCTCTCCTCTTCACCTTCGGCCAGCACAATGCGCTTGTTGGCACTGATGGCGTTTTGTTTGATTTTGTCGATTAAATTCATAGTAAAAATTCCTTGTTGTTATACTGTAAAATTAATATCTGTTTTTTCGGCTACTCGGCCAGCACCAGCACATTGCCGTCCAGCACTTCCGCCACACCTCCGTTGATGTCGAAAAACTGCTGTTGTTTGGCGGTGTCCTCAATCTTGATACGCCCTTTTTGCAAGGCGGCCACCAGCGGAGCGTGATGGTCCAGAATTTCAAACAGGCCATCAATGCCCGGCATCTGCACCAAAATGACCTCACCGGAAAACACCGATTTGTCGGGAGTTCTGATTTCCAAGTTCATAGCCGATTATTTAGAAGCTGCCAGTTCTTTTTCTCCCTTTTCAATAGCCTCCTCGATGGTGCCCACCAGGTTGAAGGCTGTTTCAGGCAGGTGGTCAAGTTCGCCATCCAGAATCATGTTGAAGCCCTTGATCGTGTCCTCAATGCGGACGAACTTGCCGGGGATGCCGGTGAACTGTTCGGCCACAAAGAAGGGTTGCGACATGAAACGTTGTACGCGGCGGGCGCGGTTCACTGTCTTGCGGTCCTCTTCGGAGAGCTCTTCCATACCGAGAATGGCGATGATGTCCTGCAGCTCCTTATAGCGTTGCAGCGTCTCTTTCACGCGCTGGGCAGTGCGGTAGTGCTCCTCGC
>JBGUMF010000096.1:0-33574 GCA_045116675.1 Bacteroidales bacterium | reverse complement strand
AACGGAAACACCATCAACGAAAACATCATCAACCTGATAGCCATCGGCCGGCGTTATAACATAGTAAGGCGAAGAACCATAGTTATATGTAGCTGTGCCAGAAGGTAAGATAACTCCCCCATCCCCTGCCGAGGCCGTAATGGTGTAATTCTTCAACGTCATCGTAGCTGTCAGCATACAGTTATCCGTCACTGCAGGTAGTGTCACCAAATAGGAAGAACCCATAGAAATCGCATTTGGCATGATGTTGGCGCCATTGTACATGATGGCCGTCACCTCATAGCCCTCATCCGGAGCCACCGTAAAGGTAGGTATAGTACCATAGGTAACTGACTGGGTACCGGGTGCAATTGTACCGTTCGACGGTTGTAGCACCATCACCATGTAGGTATTGGGTTCGAATGTCGCACTGATACTATGGTTGGCAGCAATATTACTGAAGGTATATGAAACTGCCGCACCTATTGGGCTGCCGTCAACGATTACCTCGCCGATATGATACCCAGGTGAAGGCGTTATAACATAGGCGATGTTATCACCATAGTGTACCATCGTGGTCCCAACTGGATTGATGGAACCGCCATTACCCACAGAGGCCGTGATGGTGTAGGTTTTCAACGTCACCGTTGTAGTAGCCGTACCTTCACAACCATATTGGTTTGTTCCTATCACCGTATAATCCGCAGTTGTAATCACGTTCACGGTAATGTTTGGAGTGGTCTCGCCCGTGCTCCAATGATAAGTGTTTGCGCCCGATGCCATGAGCGTCGTGTTTTGGCCATAGTCAACGAACGTGTTGCCTGAAATACTAACATACACCGTATCGCACATGGTTGTGAACATCCTCTGCTCGCCATATCCCGTACCCACTCTATTGGTGGCGTAAGCTCTCACATAGTAGGTCGTATTGGGGGTAAGGCCCGCAAGGCTGCTCGTGAAGGTCCCAACGCCCACACCGTCGTTCGTGTGAGCGTCAGCTAAAGTCGGATTCTGCATGGTGCTCCAGCAAACGCCGCGGTCTGTTATCGGCGCATTGCCATCAAAAACAACGTTGCCACCGCAGGATGCCATGGACACGGCCACATTTTCGACTATATCCGTGGCAACGGTAGGAACCTCCGCACACGGGGTGATCGTCAGGTGCAGCGTGTCAACCTGCATACATCCAATCTCATCCAAATGAAGATACAGATAACGGCCGCTTTGTGTATAGGTACTATCATGCCAAACAAACGAGTCGCAGGCGGAAGCCTCAACAAGTTCATTATCTGCCAGATGAACAGCAAGGTGGATTCTAACAAGAGTATCCCTACCATTATCCCTGATCAAAACAGAATAGTTTCCAGCTTCTGTGTATGTTGACCCACGGAATTCATACTGCCCGCCCACACAGATAGTTTCATCAATATTCACTTCAGGAACAAACAGATATTCTCCAAAATGAATATCCATGTTTTGAGACAATAGCGTGTCTATGCCTTGAAGCTGTTGAGCCGTAACGACCGTAGTATCGGAATAAGTCGGAAACAGCGTGGTCATACAGTAGTCGATTTCCTGCATGGAGCCCGCCGCAAAATCAAAGGGACCCATGTTTACCACACCTCTTCTGTCACCGCCAACATATCCAACCGTCTCTTCTCTCCATCCATCTGTGCCGCCATAATTCTGGTAATTGAATCCGGTGTATGCTACCGGATCGAGAACACCCCAATTGCACGGGTCGCTGGTGCCAGGGAACATGAAACGACATTCCGATCCGTTGGCACCATCCTGCGGATAGCCATTTCCACCATAGACCAGATGAGTTCCGTCTCTCCAACGATTACGCATCAGATTGTAGAATTCCACAGCCGTATGAGGATCTCCAACAAGGGAGCGGTCATTGTTGTAAGAAATAAATCCCGTCATTCCCATACGTTCATCATCCGCTATGCCATTTCCAAAGTTTGTCCCCGTTATGGCGTATTGATTATTGCCATCGAACACAAATAATCCGCAATCTGTTGTATCGGTAAAGGATGGATTATCCAATCCGTCTGCCGGAATGCGAGGACCACCCAATATGGTCAGCATCTGTATCGGCGGATTCGGGCCATAATGAGACGGCAAGCCGCTTCCATCAACCGTAGAAGCGTTGTATGCGTATGCGGTGTTATTTTTCACATCACACCCCACGCGGTCGTCTTGAGCATAACCCACATCCCAATCAGTCCACAGACTGGCGTACGCATTGTAAAGATCCGTTTGGGAGCGGTTAAACAGTTTGTATTTGACAAACAGCGTGTTGTTCAACACAGAATCCTGTGGAGCGTCGTAGCCGTACACCATGGCATGGACCTCCACGCCGATGGGCATTCCACCTATCGGGGTGCGTTTGACCGGTTTGTCGTTGAAAACGAAAAACAGAGCCATGTCACCCGGGAACGAGGGATAGTCGCCGTGTGACGGATCGTAATGGTTGTCGCCGTCCACATCCACGAAAGGCGCAATATGGTAGGCCTGACCCTTGGTTGTATCGCCGTGCGCAGGCCATGAAGCGATGTGGAGCGGGATGGTATAGTCCGGCTCATCGTAGCGGACCAGGAAATCCATTACCTCTTCCCGCGTGATTTTGAAACAGCGGTTCCATCGGGTGACAGTCGCACTGTCTGTGGATGCATCGATGGTTGAAAGAGGTCCCGGCCAGAAATCCTCACAGGCACCCATACCTGTAAAATTAACGACATCCGCATAGATACTGTGACTTCCTGCGGAGAGATGTAAGGAATCTGAATCATCCACGCCGCCCAGCCACAGGCTATGGCCAAAGATGGAGGATGTTTGCGAATCCTTGGGTACTCTGTAGAAAGCATTGTTATTCTGATACTGCAACGCCCCGACCGAGAAATAGGCGGCAACGTTGTTCACATCAATCAGATTGTCGAAATGCACATACATTTGTTGCTCACTATAGGCGGTACCATATTCATTGGTGGCGTATGCCCGTACATAAAAAATGGTATCTTTGTAAACCCCGGTAAGAGCGCTGGTAAACTTGCCGTCATACGCATAGAAATTATTATACATGGTATAATCGGTATAATCGTCACTAACACTGTGGCTGTCGGTCAATGTCGGATTAGGAGATGTGCTCCAACAGACACCACAAGCCGTAATTTGCGAACCGCCATTGCTTACGACGGTAGCCTCAACGGTAGCAGATGTCGAATCCATACCGAAAATGTTGTCCAAATCAAGAACAGGTGGAGTGCCAATCGTCATGAAGCTCTTTTGTTCGCCATAGCTTGTCCCCACGCTTCTGGTGGCGTATGCCCGCACATAATAAACCTTGCCCGGCAGCAAGCCCGTAAGCTCGCTGGTGAACGCACCCGTGCCGGCTCCATCAACCGTGTGGGCGTCGGCAATTGTCGGGGCTGAATGCAAGCTCCAACACACACCGCGGGCAGTGACAGTCCCATTGCCATCGTAGGTCACATCGCCGCCGCAGGTTGCCGTATATCGTGTAATGTTGACTACCGTGTCAGTGTACACTCTGGCAAGATTCACACCATCACCGAGAACGCAGCGAACGGAAAGACCACGGGAAAAATCGTTATACCCCATGTTAACACCAGAACGGTCAAAACTAATTTTCTGACTATATGTGTAATTCATGTACCCGTTATAATTGGAAGCCCAAAAAACAGCAGACTTTCCGAAATCAACATTGTTCTCAAACCTTGAATAATTTTCACCAGTTTCCCAATTGTAACTGTACGTTATTGACGCAATGCCAACGGGAACAGCCGAAAAACCAGTTGAATTGTTGGGAACAACACTTTGGTCGCTCGGAGTACATTCACTACTATTGCTGCTGACACCGTAGGTATAACTATAGGCCTCCCACCCTGTATTATCTGCCAATGCCTTTGCAATGCTATTGATATCCCCATTACATCTATAACAATTCCGACTACCAACATAATCCGTCAATTGGTTCCATTCCGAGTCACTTGGAACATGCCAACCAGTAGGGCAAACACCTTGAACTCCACTTGGATTAGTCGCACTGGAAGGCATCCCATACATTAGCGCTGACCAATTGTACAGATACCCATAGATTGGAAGGCTATTCATATTCTCCACATTGCTCTGAGCCATTCCCGGCAGACAACGAAACGGAACACCCATATTATTTCCAAGAGTATCGATCCCCACCCCATCGGCATAATGTGTGGTACGTAAATTCTCTTTCATCCAGCACTGGTTGCCAATCTGCACCGTATTATAGACATTTCCGTCGTAGTCGGTGACGGTTTCATGACCCGGACAGGGTTTGGCATCGCCAACAGGAAGAGTCATAAACATCACCTCATCGCTATACACTGTGCGAAGAGTGTTGAAAGCATACGCCCGTACATAGTATATAGTGTCAGGCATAAGGCCCGTGAGTGCACCCATAAACGTTCCCGAGTCAGTGCCGTTGTGCGTGTGCGCATCGACATACGTCGGGTTTGGACTTGTGCTCCAGCACACACCATGAGCATCAAGGAAGACATTTCCTCCCATCGAAACACTGTATTCCGCCATGGCGGAAGAGTCAACCACTTGAGAAATCACCGGCGGTGAAACTTGCAAGTTCCAAGCACCCATATCATTTAGACTCCGCGGGACAATATAGTATCGGAAATCATAATTATTCGAACCAATCCTGGATGTGGCGTAATTGACCCCTATGACATCCTGAACTATTCCAGTAGGGATCGGCATATCGATATAATCCACATCCTGGAAATATGGGAACAATGCGGGAGATGACACATTATTTTGCGACAAATCATAACGGTTCTGAACGAAATCACCCGTGGAAGTAATGGTCACAGCCTCCAGTTGAATCAATTCCGCCTGATGCGATTCCATAAACGCATTATCGTTCAATTGGGAAAGGTTCACAACAAGTGGTGCGACGGACACGGAATGTGCCTCCAGCTGTCCGTATGGGAGAACGGGCACAAACTCAAGGAACCCATAATTGTTTGTCAACGTACCGACTACATCTTTAATCTGGTCGCCCACGGCCAAATCCCCCAGAACATTGTTGGTATCATTAAGCAAAATAGCTCCTGTTGAATCCTGAATGAATTTCTGATTGTTATAAGAAGATTTTGCCGTCACCACAACACTACCCACCATCCTGTATTCAACATCTCCGTGAACATTAATTTCGTGATTGAAGAAATCCATCTTGCTTCTCAGTTGGGCTATATTCTCACAGGACTCTCTCTCTGTAGTAAAACTCACCTCATTGCCATAACTTGTTCCAACGCTGTTGGTAGCATACGCTCTCATATAGTACGTGGTATTGGGTGTAAGCCCCGTGACAACACTCCCCTCTACCCCTATACCTGTGCCGCTAACCGTATGTGCATCGGCAATCGTCGGATTGGGATTCGTGCTCCAACACACACCGCGAGCCAACAAACTTGGGCATCCGGCATCTACCACATTACCAGCGCATATAACGCCATTTGACGAAATGTTTGTAACGCCATCCGTAGTCACAATAGGAAGGACACATAGTGTGGCAAAAGTTACGGGCAACGACCAATACGAATATGAGCTATCACTACAGACCGTACGCACATATACATAGTAATCCTTCCCAAACATCAGCCCACTCAACGAGAATGTGGTGCTCTGCGTGACATAAGGAACCAGTTGGTCGGGAGATACCGATGGGACACTCGTATACACATACTCCCATTTGCTGTCAGAATTATGGACTGGTGTGAATGTGATGTCGGCTGTACTGTCACTAATATTATCCGCCATCAGGTTGTACGGCCTGCCACAGTCCTTAGCTGTAATACTAATGGAATCCACTGCTGCAGGCGGCATAGTTCCGCCAGATGCGTCGTTGGTCCAACGGAAATAAAGCCGTTGAACAGAATTGGCAACCGAAGAAGGCAGCACCACGCTATAGGTGGTCCAATCGGAGTTTAAATTGAATTTGGGTTCTAACAAGATGGCTCCGGATGGATCATCCGTTTGGTAATTATATAACATACTTGTAGGCTTAGCCTCAACCGGCAGCGGGGTACCAACATAAACTTTTAAGAAATCGAATGAACTTTCGCCATCGCATCTCCAATTGAACCTGAGTTCAAATTCAGTTCCTGCACTGAACTGGATGTCACGATAAGCCCATACCGTTGTGTTTTCCCCTGAAACCGTATAGGCATTCGTCAATCCGTTGTCATTGGAGATAAACAGCACTGAATCCGTCAAATCCATAGGCTGCCCAATGTACCATTTATTGGGGCGGGAACAGTTTATCAAGCTCCACTTGGAATTTTCTTGTCCGTCTTCAAAATCATGATGGTACGGTAGTGTTGCCGGAACCTGTGTTGTACAGAACGAAAAACCATCTGACCACGAACTATGCTCCATTCCACAGTTAGTACGCACATAGAGGGTATATGTAGTATTCGCGCTCAAGTTATCAAGATGATAGGTTGTATCGAAAATAGTCACAACAGATGTTTCAGAAATAGTATCGCCTTCTGAAACAGCCACCACATCCCACGCATTATCCGTATGGAGGGCAGGTGAAAAATGGAATCCCACCGAAGAGCTCGTCACAGTGTCCATTACCAGATGATCTGGAAATCCGCAGGCATGTCCCACAATGGAAATATTGTCCACGGCGGCCGGCGGCATGACACCTCCCCCGCCATCGTTACGCCACAGCAAATAGAGGCGATGCACGCCTGAATACGAAGAGTTCAGCAAGAAGGTATAATGCGTCATGCTGTCCACCATGTTGAAATCCGACCCAAGTTGCATGGTTCCTGATGGCATGCTATTTCCAGAAGGAACGGACGGTGAACCCAAGAACACTCTCATATAGTCGTAATAGTTTTCCCCACGTCCCTTATAATCAAACGAGATTACATATTCACCATAATTATTTCCAAAATCAATGTCACGATACGCCCATACATTTGTTGTGTAATAAGTATTGTATGAGTGAGTGTTACCTCCATCGTTAGATATATAGAGAGCAGAATCACCTGTGGCATCCGCCACCGCTCCACCGATATACCATTTGTTAGTGACACCGGAATTGTCAAACATCCATTGTTTATTTTCAGTCACATCCTCCCATCCCTGCGAATACGGCAGTGTCGCCGGATGCTGTGTTGTGATAAAGGTCACAGGAAATGACCAATCGGATCCACTATCTGGGCCACAAATGGCACGCACTCCCACCTCATAAGGTGTATTGTATGCCAATCCAAACAACTGCAACAAATCCACCACGGTGTCTGTAGTCTGGCGCGTCTCCGAGCCTATCCGCAATTCGTAAGCTGTCGGTGTAGTGGTACCCGAATAGGTTATAGTGGCCGTGTGGCCGGTCACATTTATTCTTGGGATTGCACAGGAAGAGCTTGAGGGCACTATCACGTTGTCAATATAAGCAAAATTGTATCCGTACGTATAGGTGTAATCTGTCGGAATATCATCCCTACGCATACGAAACGCAATATGTCCATCAGCACCTGTGTAGTTGGCCAAAGAGATATCAAAATGTTCGCCCGTCAACGAAGTTACAGCAACGGATTGGACAGGGGT
Source organism: Bacteroidales bacterium (assembly GCA_045116675.1). Lineage (GTDB taxonomy): Bacteria > Bacteroidota > Bacteroidia > Bacteroidales > WCHB1-69 > F23-D06. The sequence continues at coordinate 25,960 of JBGUMF010000096.1, read as the reverse complement.
GAAGGTCGTCTCCGGATGATAAGGGTCCGTCACCACTCCGACTTCGAATCTTGAGTAGTAGCTCGCGGATGTGGAACTGTTCCTTCTGGCCTCAAACGACAACGTCAAATCATTCAGAATGCCGTCCATCTTAGGCAGCAGCGCATATACATCGCCATACGATGTGGACGTGGTGTTTGTGGTATAGTAGTTGTTCAGAAGCAGGGAGTTGTTGCCGCTGGCGGCATACGAGGAATTGGCATATATTCCCGCACCATATGATGTGCTGGTGCCGGTGAACAGGCGTTCCCAGCAATCCGGTAGCGACATGTTGGAACCCGTATAGTTGTCAAAACCCTGGTAGTACGGCAATGCTTCAGCCTCGCAGATGGTCCTGAAGCTTATCTCATTGCCATAGAACGTGCCATCGCTGTTGGTCACGTAGGCCCGCACATAGTACGTGGTGTTGCTCCAAAGGTCCGCAAGCGTGCTCGTGAACGCACCCGTGTCAACACCGTCCACAGTATGGCTGTCGTCCACTGTCGGATTGGGAGATGTACTCCAGCACACACCGCGGGCGACAAACGGAAGCCCCCTGTTCAAAACATAGCCACCCGAAACCGCTGTGGACGTGGTGATATCCGTCACGGCAGCCGTGGTCACTCGAGGAGCACGCGTGTCTTGAATGGCGCAATCGGACAAGGTAACCGCAAGATTGTCCAGATACCAGCCAGCACAGAGTTCCGACCCAGATGATGAGGCAGACACTTTGTTCACCCGGAATTGCAACCGCAACCATCTTGGAGTCCCGTTTTCACCTGAGAAGAGAATTGGATACAAATCAAACTTCTCATGATGCCAATTCGTGTTATCCGGGCTGTACGCCATCTGCCCCGAATGCCAGTCGGCATAGGCATTGTCGCTGAAACGGCCCTGGACAATAGTCGCCATATCATCCGCAGCATCACCGTAGTAGATGTCGCTGCTGTTTTCGAAGTTGAGAAACCTCCAACCATTCCAATCCGGCACCCCTTCGGAATCCAGATTCTCCGCCACCGAATACAGAATGTAAGCTTCATCCAACTGACTCACCTTGCAGATATGGTCAAAATCCAAGTAAACATGATTGAATCCAGTGGAATTATCCGAGAACATCAACGGAATGCTTGGAGTGTGAAGCATGGAGTGACCTGCCGTAGAATACACAGGCGAATGCATGGACCTCGGGGCAGAAGCATACAAGGAAAGGTAGTTCCAATTATCGTTATACGTCGTGTCACCAACCACCCGCCAGTTCTGTTCAGAAAACAAAGTGGTTGTGGTCATTTGGATATTATCCCCATCAAAATCCTCAAAAAAGACAGTATCCGTAACGCACAGTGTAGTGGTAAAGGAAGTAGGAATCGACCAATCGGAGGTGTCACCAACAGCACAAATGGCCCTCACTTCCACTGTATAACGCGTATTGTTAGCGAGACCGAACAGATGCTTCATGTTTACGGTGGCAGATGTGGTCTGTCGCACATCCGTACCGATTCGCAACTCGTAAGCAGATGGCATGTTACTTCCTGAATAGCTTATGGTGGCAGTATTGCCACTCACATAAAGTCTCGGAATGGCACAAGAGGTATTGGCAGCCACCAACAGATTGTCAATAAAAGCATAGTTGTAACCGTTGTCAGCAGTGTACCCCGCTGGGAGATCATCCATCCTCATTCGGAAAGCAATGCGGGCATCCGTACCCGAAACGTTGGCAAAGGGAACCTCGAACGTTTCCCCTGTCCTTGAAGTCACCGCTATTTCCTGGACCAGTGTGAAAGTCGCCTGCGGATCATTGGCATCGGAAACCACCCCGACTTCAAACCTGGAGAAGTTGTCATCTGCTATTGAATGATACATTCTGGCATCGAATGACAAAATAAGACTATTCAGACTGGCATCCAACAACGGAAGCATCGCATAAGCATCACCAAACTGACTGCTGCCAATGGAAGAATAATGATTGTACAAACACAAGGTGTTGTCTCCACTCGTGGCATACGAAGAATCCGCAAAAATACCCACAGTATTACGACTTGGTCTTCCAACATTAACTCTCTCCCAACAATCTGGTATGGGGGCAGTAGCAAGAGTGGAAGTACCCACATAGTTGTCAAAGTTTTCCCTATACGGTACGGGCACTGGCATACACAATGTGGTGAAATGCTCCTCATCACCGTAAAAGGTTCCCGCCTGGCTCGTCACGTACGTTCGCACATAGTACGTGGTGTTGGATGTGAGGCCCGTCAGACGGCTCGTGAACCAGCCCGTGCCCGTGCTGTCGTTTGTATGCGCATCGGCAATCGTCGGGTTCGGGATCGTGCTCCAGCACACGCCACGGTCCAGCACCGACAACATTTCTCCCAATACAACCATGTATTCTACCACAGCGGAAGAATCGGTCACATCGGAAACCGAAGGTGCAGAGACCCACTGATACAAGCTAATATCATTCGACGAGCGTGGCACTATATAATACCGGAAGTCATAAAAATTCGCACCTATTTTGGTTGTGGCGTAATTGACGCCTATGATATTCTGAACCACTCCGGTAGGGATGGGCATATCGATATAATCCACATCCTGGAAATACGGGAACAAAGCAGGTGAAGACACACTGTTTTGCGACAGATCATAACGGTTCAATCGAGCGAAATCACCCGTGGACGTAATGGTCACATCATCCAGTTCTATCAACTCTGCCTGATGCGAGCTCATAAACGCGTTGTCATTCAGCTGGGGAAGGTTCACGACACGCGGTGCGACAGACACGGAATGAGCCTCCAACTGTCCGTACGGAAGAACGGGTATGAATTCCAGGAATCCAAAATAGTTTGCCAGCGTGCCGGTCAAATCCCGGATCTGGTCACCCACGTCCAAATCACCCAGAATATTGTTGGCATCATAAACCAATATAGCTCCTGTTGAATCCTGAATGCATTTCTGGTTGTTATAAGAAGCTGTTACCGTCACCACCGCACTGCCCATCATTCTATATGCAACATCTCCCCGAACACTAACCTCGTGATTTGAGAAATCCATCTTGCTTCTCAGCTGGGCAATATTCGCCACGGTCAGTTCGGCAGGATATCCCAAGACGATTGTATCTGTAGTCATCACATTTCCAAAAAGATCCATAACACCCTGTACAAACAACAGGAAGGTGTCGGTGTAATCGGTGGAAGGTGATACTGTCAGGAAAACCATATTGGAGTCCACCGACACCGAGGTTACCGTCATGTTATTATTGAAAACGTAATTGTTCATGCTAACCGCTGAAACAGTGTCAACAGCCTCATTGAATGTCAACACCACCGTATTGGGATGCACGATTCTCGTTTCTGTTATAACAGGGGCGTCCACATCTGGCGGAACGCATCTGTGTAATGTCAAATGCAAAGTGTCCACCAGAATACATGCATGCTCATCGGAGTGAGTATACGTGTATGTATATTGTTTGGAAATGGGGTAAACACATATATCATCAAGGAACACCCGTCCCCTCATGTCTGATGATGTTCCACTCTCAAACCGGATAGATGTGAAATTCTCAACGGGAGTGAAAATCTCGCATGAAACCAGGTCGCAAGACTGGTTGTCACCGGGTAAATCATCAAAAGTGTACACATGGTTGTTAACATAGACACTTAAAACAGATGGGGAAGGGGAAACGGACGAGTATGATCTTGCCTTAAAAGTGATATATACGCTGTCGTAAGCGCTGAAATCCATCACGGGTGTTTCAATCCATCCACTTTCAACACTCCGTCCAATCATAATCTTCCCGTTGGCTGGGACGGCACGATAATAGGACCATCCGGCAGGAAGCTGGTCTGCCGCCGGTGTTCCGCTGCTCACATCGCATTGTCCGGTCCCAACAACCGTTGCACAGGAGAAGTCCTCATATAGCAAAGTGTCAGGGTTATCATTTGCATAGTAGGTGGTTCCATGCCAAGTGAAGCTGTCACAGGCCATAACTGTCTCACTGCCGTGCTGCGGTTGGGTAATCGTCAACTTCAACGTATCCACACAAGGACAGGAGCCGTTCTGGTATGCATAAATATATGTTCCCGATTCCGTATATTCGGTTCCATGCCATGTATAACTACCACAGGTGGTGTCGATTATCACATCATGAATGGCCGAAAGAATGGTCAGATTCAAAGTAACCACACTGTCGCACCCGTCTGAAGCCGTGAAGGTTTGTGTGTAAACATCCGATGTTGTAATATAGCCCATTGAACCCCACGCATAGCCGCCGCACACCTGGATTGTTTCCTCATGCCTATATCCTTTTTCCAAAATCCGGAAATCCTCCACATGATCCACAGAATATCCCTCGTAACCATAGTCATCGTAAAAGTCCTGCGCATTTTTATCGGACTTCTGGCAAAGATATTGCCAACCTGGTGATGCCTGACAATAGATGGATCTCGCCCCGCATGGGATGAAAATGTACAGGTCATCACCGTAATCTATCGATTTCTGACAGTCAACATCTTCCCAATAAGACAAATGATCTTCTTCCCAACAAAAATCCGGCATTTCCGGGAAAGGGCAGATTGTATCCACGCCTTCATATACGGGAACACTACACAGCCCAGGCTCCAGCCGAGGTGGATTCAACGAATTGATATATACAACCCCATCATAATCAATAGCCCATCTGCCAAGCACTATGCTATCACTCTCAATGATCAGTGTGTCGTACGGCAAACTTTCCTCTCCAATATACCGAACGCTGGCCGGCACGGTGATGGTGCCGATCATCGCCGAGTTTTGAAATGCATACTCATCAATATATTCTATGCCGTCAGGCAACACTATGGGTGAAGAATAGCTGTAGTTGCCATAAAATGCATCCGGTCCCACCCTCTTCAAGGAAGCGGGCAGCACGATGGGCACACTAATGTTGTTACAATCCTGGAACGCGCTCTCCCCTATCGAATCCAATCCCATGCTAAACACCAATGTGTCAATACCTGTTCGGTAAAATGCACTCTGCGCTATATACTTCACCGAACTGGGAATAATAACCTTGCCCCGAAGACCATTATCTCGGAAGAAAAGATTCTCCGGGATTATCCGGACCGAATCGCCTATGTCAAGTCTGCAATAAGCATCACTGGAAAAACCGATATTTCGCGGATAGTCAAAGTTGCCCAAGTATTCGGTATGACAATTTCTGGCATTATAGGATATCCTCTGCAAATTATTGGCCAATACAAACGCATCCTCTGCCATATAAATCAATTCCGTCCCGATATTCAATTGTTTCACGGATGGACAATCATAAAACGCTGCACCACCAACATACAACAAGCTATTGGGCAAAAGGATATCTTCCAAAGAGTCGCAATGTTGGAACGCATATAGGGAAATAGTATCCAATCCTTCCGGGAAGTAAACCTTGCGCAGATTGTGGCAATTCTGAAATGCGAAATAATTAATTTTGTGTACCGACGACGGCAGATGCACTTCTGTCACATTTGAGTTACGGAAGCTTGCCACGCCGATTTCCGAAACCAAATATTTTTGGCCATTAAATTCAACCGTGTCGGGAATCACGGCCACGCCCATATAGGCAACCGACACTGTCCTAACATACAATGACATGTCAGACCAGTTGTCCAACCATGTGTTATTCACATTATTGTTCACCTTGACACGATTGGGATTTTGGGAGATGATCTTATAGCCGATCCCATTCACCACAAAATCATCGTATGGCCCGGCCCAAGCGAAAAAAACATGAAAACACAACAAGAGGAGTAGCAGTCGTTTCATAAGCTAAGATTATATAATTCAAGGCTTTATTTATTATTCTTACACTTTGAATCCATGTCATGGAAAGCCCTTTCGGACGACACGGAGCCAGCCTGCAAAGATACACAATTTCTCAACAATGCATTGTTCATAAGCCTGCTGCAGGAGGTGTTTTTTTCCAATATTTTTTTAATGATTGGAAACAAAAAAATTCGTATATTTGCCACCCCGTAAAAAGGAGAAAAACAACAACTAATAACCCATTTAATAACTTTTTTAAATTAGTAGAATTATGGCATTTAAAGGAGCTTTAATCATTGACACGGAGAAGTGCAAGGGCTGCGGTGTCTGCATCACGGGATGCCCCAACCAGTGCATCGGTCTTTCCAAACACGTAAATGCGAAAGGGTACAACTACCTCGAGATGGTGAACGAGGACGGCTGCATCGGCTGCGCCAGCTGCGCGGTGATCTGCCCGGACGGCGTCATCGAAGTGTATCGTGCGAAGGAATAAGCCCAACCGCTTTCATTCAGAATCAAAACAACAATTAAACAACTAAACATCGTAAAAAATGGCAAAAGAATTAAAATTAATGAAGGGTAATCAAGCCATTGCTGAGGCTGCTATCCGCTGTGGTTGCGACGGTTATTTCGGATATCCCATCACGCCGCAGAGCGAGGTCCTCGAGCATCTGATGGCGGAAAGACCATATCTGACAACCGGCATGGTTGTGCTGCAGGCCGAAAGTGAATTAGCATCCATCAACATGGTATATGCCGGCGCATCCACCGGCAAGCGTGTCATGACCTCCTCTTCCTCCCCCGGCTTCTCGCTGATGCAGGAGGGCCTGTCCTACATCGCCGGCGCCGAGCTCCCCGCCCTGTGCGTCAACGTGGTGCGCGGCGGCCCAGGCCTCGGTACCATCCAACCCTCCCAGTCCGACTACTTCCAGACCACCAAGGGTGGCGGCCATGGCGATTACCGCCTCATCACACTGGCCCCCGCTTCCGTACAGGAGATGTACGACTTCGTGGAACTGGGCTTCGACCTGGCCTTCAAATACCGTAACCCCGTCGCCATCCTTTCCGACGGCGTCATCGGCCAAGTGATGGAAAAGGTCATGGTGGACGACTACAAGCCCCGCTGGACTGACGAATACATTGAAAAGACCTGCCCGTGGGCTGCCACCGGACACCGTTCCACCGGCAAGCACCGCATCGTGACTTCTCTTGAGCTCGAGGCTCTGAAACAGGAAGCCATCAACGACCGCATCCAGGCCAAATACCGCAAATGCGAAGAGGAAGACGCCCGCTACGAGGCCATCCAGTGCGACGACGCCGAATACCTGTTCGTGGCTTACGGTTCCGCAGCCCGTATCTGCATGAAGTCCATCGAGCTGGCCCGCGCCGAAGGCATCAAGGTCGGTCTGGTACGCCCGATCACCCTGTGGCCGTTCCCGACGAAGGCTGTGGCTGAAATCGGCGGACGCATGAAGAAGATCCTCAGCGTGGAAATGAACGCCGGCCAGATGATCGAAGACGTGAAGCTGGCAGTGGGCTGCAACGTTCCCGTTGAGCACTTCGGACGCTACGGCGGCGTGATCCCGACCCCGGTCGAAATCGTAGAAGCCTTGAAAAATATAATTAAATAATTTAAGCACTTGAAATTATGACAAGAGAAGATATAATCAAACCCGAAAACTTGGTGTACAAACGCACTCCGGTTCTCACGGATGCAACCATGCACTACTGCCCAGGCTGCGGTCACGGTGTCGTTCACAGAATCATCGCCGAAGTGATTGAAGAGATGGGCATCCAGGACAATGTCATCGGCATCTCGCCGGTGGGCTGCTCCGTCTTGGCCTACAACTATTTTGACGTGGACTTCGTGGAAGCCGCCCACGGACGCGCACCCGCGTGTGCCTCCGCCATCAAGCGTCTGCGCCCGGAAACCTTTGTGTTCTCCTATCAGGGCGACGGCGACCTGGCCTCCATCGGCTGCGCCGAAGTGATGCATGCCTGCAACCGCGGCGAAAACATCACCATGATCTTCATCAACAACGGTATCTACGGTATGACCGGCGGCCAGATGGCCCCCACCACCCTCGAAGGTATGGAAACCGTGACCTGCCCCTACGGCCGTGACCCCGAAATCATGGGACACACCATGCGCCTCACCGAGATGCTGGCCCAGCTGCCCGGCACCTACTATGTGACCCGCCAGGCTGTCTATACCCCGGCATTGGCCCGCAAGTGCAAGAAAGCCATCCGCATGGCCTTCGAGAACCAGAAACTCAAAAAAGGCGTGTCCTTCGTGGAAGTGACCTCCAACTGCAACTCTGGCTGGAAGATGACTCCGATTCAGGCCAACAAGTGGATGGAGGAGAACACCCTCAAGTTCTTCCCGCTGGGCGACATGAAAGTGGATGGCAAGTTCGATCCCAAGTTCATCGAGCGCGTCGGCACCTTCGACCAGCCGAATGAGACGATCTATTCATTGAGAAAAAAATAATAACCTTAAAATCACAAAGAAATGACAGAAGAAATCATCATAGCAGGCTTCGGCGGTCAAGGTGTGCTCTCAATGGGTAAGATCCTGGCTTACGCCGGCATTATGCAAGACAAAGAGGTCAGCTGGCTTCCCTCCTACGGTCCGGAAATGCGTGGCGGCACGTCCAACGTCACCGTCATCCTCAGCGACGAGCGCATCTGCTCCCCGTACCTCAACCAGTTCGACACCGCTATCATCCTCAACCAGCAGTCCATGGACAAGTTCGAATCGGCCGTGAAGCCCGGCGGTCTGTTGATTTACGACCCGAACGGCATCACCAACCACCCCACCCGTAAAGACATCAACATCTACCAGGTGGCCGCTGCCGACAAGGCCAATGAGCTGGGTATCGCCAAGCTGTTCAACATGATCGTGCTGGGCGGATTCCTCGCCGTGAAACCGCTTGTCACCCCGGAAATGCTGCACAAAGGTCTGGAGAAATCCCTTCCCGAACGCCACCATCACCTCATCCCCAAGAATGAGGAGGCTGTGGAAATCGGCAAGGGCATCCTCAAACCCTACCACACCCTGTAAGAATTATCCTTACAATATTTATATAAAAGGACGGCCATGCGGCCGTCCTTTTTTTGTCTGTCACCGAGTATTTAGGGCAACATCACATTCTTTGGTAACGTCACCTTTTACTCATCTGCTTCCGGCGCCACCAACCAAACGACCAGGTAAACCCAGAAGCCAATGCTGCCGCACAACAGCGCGACAAGGAAAATGATTCTGACCACCGTGGGGTCACATTCCAGATAACGGGCGATGCCACCGCACACACCCGCGATTTTCTTGTCCGTTTTGGACCGTGTTAACTTCTTGTATGACATATTATGATTGTATTTAATAATTTTCTCTATAGTAAAACGAATTAAAAGGCGTATCCGATGGCGATCTTCAGACCGTTGTTCCATTTGAAACGATGAGCACCTGAGAACCAGTTCTTGTTTATCCAGCGTCCCTGTGACGTGCGCTGCGGGTCATAGATGGGCAGTGCGTAGTCCACACGCACCACCAGAAAGTCGAAATCCAACCGAAGGCCCACGCCCACATCCGCCGCCAGCTCCGTATAGAAGCGTTTGAAGGAGAACTCCGCACCGGGCATGTCGTCGCTGGCACGGGCTAACCAGATATTACCCACATCGCTGAACACCCCGTACTTGAAAGAGCCGTAAATGGTGCCGCGGTACTCCAGATTCCACTCCAGCTTGATGTCGCCCGTGTAGATGCTGTCAAGGCCATGCTCATATGAGCCGGGACCCAAGCCCCGGTAACTCCACCCTCTCATGCTGTTGCTCGTTCCCATGAAGAAACCCTTCTCATACGGCACATAGGAATCCTTGTCCAGCGGGATGATGACACCGGCATTGAGCCTCGTGGCAAAGGAGTTGTTCTTATTGAATGTATGCGTATAATTCCAGGTAATCTCAAATTTCTCGAAGGTGGAATAGTCGTAGCCCTCCTCATCCAACTTGTTCTTGGCAAGAACCCACCGCTTGCCCGGACTGAAAAGCGCATTCAACCCCTTCAGGAACAATCCCGATGACTCCGCATTGATGGAGATACGCATCACATCCTTCTTCCATGAGATGTTGAACGGGACCAGATAATCCATACCGTATTTCAGGGAGAGCAGGAAAAATTTCCCGAACTTCTTCTGATAGGATTCCGGATAAGAATGATAATTGATAATGCCGGAATAGATACGGTTGTTGATATTGATGGTGCTGACATCGATAGGACTGATGGTATGGTTGGTGTAATAGTTCGGACTCCAGTTGTAGGTGATGTTCGTATTGTAAACCATACGCCTATACAAGCCCGAATAGTTGACACCGAAATTCAGGGTGGTACTGTAGCGGACCGCATCGCGCTGCTGGGCGCGGTGAAAAAGGAAGAGCTTGGGGAAGGTCATCGCCACCGAGGCGCCAAACTCCGGATAGGTGAACTGCGAGCCTTTGCGGAAAAGGTTGGTAAGCGAGTAATAGAAGTAGCCTCCAGACAGGTTCAACGTGAGATGCTCTCCGCCCTTGAACAGGTTGCGGTTCGTATATGAGAAGGAGATGGCCGACTTGTCGTTGCGCAAGTCCAGCTGTCCTCCGATGCTGTGCACCTTTTGGCGCGTCAGACGGAAATAGGAGTCCAACACACCCGTCCGGCGCACGGAATCCATCTGCGCAGACCTTTCCTCAAAGGTCTGACTCATGAAGGAGAAGTTATCCAACTGGTTCAACGACTGGCTGCTGCGACGGCGGGCCAGCTGCGTGTAAGGATTTCCCCTATGCATGTGGATGGCGTCTGCAATCACCTTGTATTTGAAATCCTGTATCGGTCCCGACAACCAGTCATAATGCGGCGTGATAAAATAGAAATTCGTCGAATCGCGACGATTATGGTATAGCACCGTGTCATACGGCTGCGACGCATCTGCCGTGGCATCATAGTCGGTTTGGATATAAACGTCGTTGAAATAGTACTTGTACAAATACCTGTCGGAGTTCTCCACATTCGGAATCTTCATCACAATGTCCAATGACACAGACTTCGGAGGGGCACTCGCCGTATCCAACGATTCATCATACGACACCTCACAGTGGATTACGGATTTCTCCACATAATAATACCCCTCATCTTTAATATCACTGATAATGCGTGTCAACTCATTGCTGATCAGCGACTCACTATACTGCATTCCCGAATAGAGAAGGGTTTTATCCATATTCAGCACCACAATCTTGCGGTACTCCGGAATATCAATATCGTACCGTATATTGCTGACGGTATATGGCTCATTGGCCGTCACAAAATAACGGACCGAGGCCTTTTGGGGATTGTATTTCTTAAACCGGACATTATAATCGAAAGCGGCATCGAAATAGCCGTATTTGTTCATCACCACGCCCAATTGGGATATTGAGCTCTGAATCTCTGTCGAATCGAGCAGCACGGGCGGCTCGCCGACACGGTTGCGGAGCCATTGCCGGAATTTGGAATCCTTCCATTTGCCGGTCTTGGGGTCCAGACGGGGTTGTCCACCGGTATAGCACATCGTTTTCAGGTTAAACACCCCCATGAACTTCTTGTTCGTCAGAGGGCGCACGTATGATTTAAGGTTGTCGATTTGAGGATCCTTGGAGTCCACGACCGTCACCGTATTCTTCGTCAACATGTACTGGCCCTCCGTCAAGGTCTTGGTGGACCGGCATCCGGGCAGAAGGGCTATCAGAAACGCACACGTCAGCCAATACAATGACGTTGTCCTCATGGCTAACGGGTTTTACGGGCGGGATAAAAAATGTAGAGCACGCACAGCAGCACGAAAGCGGTGAACACGCTGTCGGCCACGATGGCCATGAGCGAGTACCCGAAATGGCGGAACGAAGAGGCCTCCAGCATCACGGCCAAAAACTGGTGCAGGAACGAGAGCACAATCACGTATGTGAACATCCATTTCGTGTCCTTCACGCCGGGCACGGGCCTGTCCACGCCCTCCGTGGTATTGCGACCGTTCAGGAGCTTTACCAGATAGGGACGCACGAACATGACAATCAGGGAGGCCGCCATGTTCACCCCCAACGTGTAGGCGAACATATCCACCACAAAGCCGGCGGCAAAACCAATGAGATATTGCACCGATTTGGGCAGTTCCAACGGCAGCAGTAATAAAGCCAGCAGATACAACGCCGGCGTGGCGAAACCGAACAGATGAATATTGCTGCAAATGAACACCTGCAACACAAGCACAATGACAAACCGCAATATGTTCGACAACACGTTATTCATCTTTGAAGTTGGCTTTTAATGTGTCCAATTCGGATTTATACAAGTTCTCAATCAGATAAACCGTATTCAAACGTTTGAAATCCGTAGCCAGTTTCACCTTGATGGTCAGGAAGCTGGCATTCTTACCCACCGACACCTCCTTGACGGTACCCACCAGCAGGCCCTTGGGGAAGATGTTGGAATAGCCGCTGGTCAGCACAGAATCGCCGATGTTGATTTCCAGATGCTGCGGGATGTTCTCCAAGTAGGCCACGGAGGGATCACCGCTCTCCCAGACCACAGTACCCACCTGGTTGATGGGCGAGACAATGGCGCTGATACGGGAATCGGGATGCAGGATGGAGATGATGGAGGCGAAGTTGTTGGAGACATCGCTCACCACACCTACCACGCCTTTCGGCCCGGTGACGGCCATGTCACGGCAAATGCCGTCACGCTGGCCCTTGTCAATGATGATGTAGTTGAACGCCTGATCGGTGGTGTTGTAGATGACATGGGCGTAGGTATAGTCATACAGCCGTACGCTCTTGGGATGGAGGGAGTCGGTTTCCGACATCATGGAAAGCACCGTGTCCTCCTTCTCCATGAACATATTCTGCTGCTCGCGCATCAGGGCCATGTTCTGGCGCACCAGATCCTCATTCTCCTGTCCGAGGCTGAAACGATGAATCATTTCCGCCCAGTTCTTCTGGATGGGGCCAACCGTGCTCTGGCAAATCCTGGCGAACTTGTACTCACTGTACGCCAACGATTTCCCGAGCAGCACCAGGCTCACCACCAGAAGAACCGCGAACAGGAAATAGTGGAAATTTTTTCTGAAAAATTCAATCAGGTTGTTCATCCACGTCCAATAGGGTCACAATTATTTCTCGGCGAACTCCTTACCTGCACGCAGGCAGGCGATGTTGACGTTGACAACGTCCTCACCCTTGCGGGCGAAGTTCTCGCGGACGGCTGCCTCAATCTCCTCAAACGGAATGCCCAGGTACGGGGAAGCGGCACCCAGAATGACCATGTTGGCGGAACGGGCGGAACCGAGGTCCTTCGCAATCTTGTCCGCATTGATGACCACCTTGTTCTTCAACTTGCCCAACTCGGCGTTCAACTTGTCGAAATCCGGATAGTTGGGGATGTTCACGAACGGCTGGTCGTTGGTGATCAGCCAGCCAGTCTCCGGATTGAGCCACGGGAGATAGCGCAACGACTCCATGGGTTCCACGGAGATGATCATGTCGGCCTTGCCCATCGGGATAAGGTCGGAGGCGATCTCCTGGTCCGAGAGACGGAAGTGCGACTGCACGTCGCCACCGCGCTGGCTCATGCCGTGAACCTCGGCCTGTTTCATATACATTCCTCTTTTGACGGCTGCGTAGCCGACGATGGTGGCGATGGAGAGGATGCCCTGACCGCCTACACCTGCTAATATGATGTCGATTTTCATTTTCTTAAACTTGTAGTTTGTTACTATTTTTTTACAATTTCAGACTGAAGACCGGAGGCCATAGACCGGAGAAAAAAGTCTCAAGTCTATGGTCTTTGGTCTAACGGTTACTTCTTTGCAGCCTGCTGTTTTTTCATGCGGCGGCTGAGAGTCTGGATACACTCGCGCGTCGGGATGATGACAGACACGCCTTCGTATTCGAGTTCCTTCTCGATGATAGCCACATTCTCCTCATGGTGAGCCTTCAGCGGGTTGATACGGTGGATATGATCCTCTTTCACGCCGAGGCCCTTGCAGATCTCGCCGAGCACTCCGAGAGCGTGGGAGTCCTGACCGCCGGTCATGCCCGTAGTGCTGTTGTCGAGAATCATCACCGTAACAGGGGTGTTCTCGTAAATGCAGTCGAGCAGGGAGGTCATGCCGCTGTGGGTGAACGTGGAGTCGCCGATGACCGCCAGCACGGGACGCATGCCTGCGTCGGCAGCACCCTTGGCCATCGTGATGGAGGCGCCCATATCCACGGTAGTGTAGATGGCGTTGTACGGCGGAAGCGCACCTAACGTGTAGCAGCCGATGTCGGCAAACACTTTGCCCTTGCCATATTTCTCCATGGCGGCGTTGATGGCGTTGTAGGAGTCGATGTGCGGGCAGCCCACGCACAACGCGGGCGGACGAGGCACCACGAGGTCCGGAATCGGCGTGCCGTAGGTGTCGGGAAGACCGAGGGCCTTGGCCACGAGATTCGGGTTGAGTTCGCCGTCACGCGGCAGTGCGCCGGAAAGACGTCCGATGATGTTGCCCGTGCGGTTCAGAATGCCACGCACCTGCTCTTCGATGAAGGGATAGCCCTCTTCGGCCACCAACACCGTCTCGCACTCGTCCACCATCTTGGCGATGAGCTTGGACGGCAGCGGATATTGGGAGATCTTCAGTACCGGGTACGGGCACTTGCCACCCTCGAAGTTCTCCATCAGATAGTTGTATGCGATACCGGAAGCGATGATACCCATCTTCTTGTCGGCACCGTCGATGTACTTGTTGAACGGGGAGTTGAAGGATTCCTCCTCAAAAGCGTCCTGTTTGCCAAGCAGGGTACGGTAGTGCACGCGGGCGTTGGCGGGAAGCAGGATGAACTGTTTGGGGTTCTCCTCGATGTGCAGCGGGTTCTGCGGGCGCTCGGCCTTGCGCTCCACGCCGGCGCGGGAGTGCGACAGGCGCGTGGTCAGACGGATCAGGACCGGCGTGTGGTATCTCTCCGAAAAGTCGAAAGCGGCATACGTGATGTCGTAGGCTTCCTGCTGGTTGGAGGGCTCGAAGGATGGGATCAACGCGAACTTGGCATAGTAGCGCGAATCCTGCTCATCCTGGGAGGAGTGCATGGAGGGGTCATCGGCCACCACCACCACCATGCCGCCGTTGGCACCCGTGATGGAAGCGTTCATGAACGGGTCAGCGGCCACATTCAAGCCCACATGCTTCATGCAGACCATGGAACGCTTGCCGGCGTATGACATGCCGATGGCGGACTCCATGGCGGTCTTCTCGTTACCGGCCCAGATGCTGTGGACCTCGCCGGCACGACCCTGCTTCGAGTTCTGGATAAATTCGGTGATTTCCGTGGAGGGGGTTCCCGGATAGGCGTACACGCCCGACAAGCCCGCATCCAATGCAGCCTGGGCAACAGCCTCGTCTCCTAAAAATAATGTTTTTGCCATAAAGAGGTTTTTTTAATACAATGATTTATAATAATTTATAAGATTTCAATCACAAAAACAAACCATGATGGGACAGGTATCCATCATATTTATTTTCAAACCTGCAAAAATAACAAAAAAATGCAAACCAGCATCCGACTATTTCACGATAAATTGTATCTTTGTGCGCTTTTTTTCAAGCCTATTGTTTAATTTAAATTCATAACTTATGAAAAAAACTATTTTATTAGGAACCGTCTTGGTCCTCGGATTGTTTTTTGTCTCTTGCGAAAAAGAGGGTCAGTACACCCCGAAAAACAAAATTGACAGAATCAGTTACTCATCAAGCACCACCTTGCAGATGTACTTGAACGACGTCTGGAATGATGTGGGCACCAGCAATATTTCCAAGTATGTCAGTGAAATTTGGAACTGGGATGGCAAAATGCTGAAAAGCATCACCCACTATAACGACAAAGGGGAATTGATGTACACTGAAAATTACGAATACGACGGCAAACGTCTTGTGTCCGTTTCTTGGGGCACCGCCGGACGTTATACCATCTCCTACGATAAAGGCAAAATCTCCACCATCGACGGCTATAACGGCACCGAGAAAATGATCACGTATGTGTTCTCCCATGAAAATGGGAAAGTGACCAAGATTGCCGTCACAGACTATGATGCCAAGAAAGCCGCTGTCAGCCCTCTGCCCATCAACATGCTCCGCTTCTTCATCCCGAATGCCAACATCCAGTCCCTGAAAGAAATGATGAAATCCATCCAATCCGACCCCAACACGAAGGAGATTGAATCATACGACATCAATTTCGAGTGGACGGGCAACAACATCAGCAAAATGACCATGCTGAGAGGTGCTTCCACCACTACCGCCAATTACACGTATGATAACAAAACCAATCCGTTCTACGGCCTGTTTGACATTAGTGAGTATAGTTATCTTCAAATCATGTCCCAGAACAATGTCACCCGCGTGGTTGCCGAAAACTCCAACAATGTGCATGAGGAACGCGATTACATATACACCTATGAGAAAGACCTCCCCACTATGCAAACTTGCTCTTACAAACAAACCTTAGAGGGTGACATCTACCGTAATTCCATATCCGAAATCTACACTTATGACTATAAAAAATAGGAAACATCCCCTATAAACGAAAAGGCAGTCCTACACAGGGCTGCCTTTTTTAGTATCAAAAAACAGGAACACTCACGCCCCGGCGAGTAGCCAGAACATCGCTATGCCCAAGTAGTTGCCCACGGCGTACCCCAACAGTCCGATGGCGATGCCTGGCAGGATGACATCCTTGTTCTTCAGCACGGCGGCCACCATGGGCACAAAAGGCGGCGAATTGATGAACGCGATGGAGGCGGCCAGTGTCAGGTCGCCGTCCACCTTCAACAGTTTGGCGAACATCAGCTGCAACACTAACGATCCGAACACCGCGAATCCTATATAATAAAGGATGAACAGGTAGCGCGACAGCTCCAGGTCATGCACATTCACCATCGTGGCCACCGCCAGACAGAACACATAAACGAAATACAAGCCCATATCGAAGGTGCCCTCCAGTCGTTTTATGGGCTTCCAAAAAGATACGGCTATGGACAAGGTGGTGATGGCAACAATGATGACAGCGACGCTGTTTTTTACTGGCAGTAACAGTGAAACGGCATACGCCACCGCGGCAATCAGAATGGACACCAGGATGCCCATCACACGGTTGAGCACTATTTTCGGGAAAGGCTTTTTTTCAGATTCCGTAATTCCGAAATTGTCATTTCCCGAATCAACACCACCCTTCTTCTTGCCAAAAACACTTCTAACTATAAAATTCCCAAAGAACACTATAACAACAAGATACAATCCCGTAACAATCAGGTCGTAGCTGGAAACCAGCAGGAAGAGGTGCTGCGGCAGGTCAACGGCCTTGGACACGGGTGCCAGATTCGGGATGCCACCGATGTAGATACCCGTCATCACAGCGCTGATTTTTGCAAAATCAGTCCCTTCCACCCCGGATGCCGCCGCCTGTCCGCGGAACATGAAAAAGCCCGCCACCGTAACAGCCAGCACACTGAGCAGACCGATGAAAAAGGCCTTCAGAGCCATCTTCGCCGACAACGTTTTATAATCGCAGCCCAACAACATGAGGGGGATGGTGAGCAGCACCACCACATTGGAGACTTGGGAGCAGATGTTCGTCGCATTCACCCCCAGCCATCCGCAATTGCCCACAAGCAATCCGATGACATATAAAATCACCATAGGGCTGATTTTTTCAATGATGGGCCAGCGTTTGGCCAACAGCATCAGGGCGAGCGGGATGCCGAAAAGATAACACAGTGTGAGCAAAAGAGTGAGCATTGCGTTGTTTTTTGAAAACGGCAGCAAAAGTACAAAAAGCGAATCATTCCTATTCCGTTTTTTAATATTTTTGCCGATTGATTTGTCTGGGCTATTCCATTCTGGCATTTTTTATTAATGAAACATAAAGAATTAACCGTCACCCTCCTACTCATCGTGGGTTTCCTTACGCTCACCGCACAGACGCGCTGTGATTCCGTACTGCTCACCCACGACACCACCATCACCATGGGCGATGCCGCCACACTGCGGGCGCACAACCTGTTCGACTACCAGTGGCTGCCGGCAAACGCCTTCAACAATCCCGCTGACAGCATTCAGACGGTTTCGCCCACTGTCGCCACCACCTATTACATCACAGGACACTATATATCCGACAACATGGTAACCAACGGCAGTTTCGAAAGCGGCAACACGGGGTTCGTCACCGACTACAACTACTCAAACACTGTCTCCACCTACGGTTGGGGCACTGCCATCATCGGCAATGCAAATTCCTACACCATCAACACAAGCTCCGCCAACGTCCATTCCCATTTTGCCACCTACAACTGCACCGACCACACCTCCGGTTCCGGACAGTGCATGTTTGTCAACGGTTCCGGCACGCCCAACACCTGTGTTTGGCAGCAGACCATTCAGACAACCCCGAACACAGATTACATCTTCATAGCCTGGGTGGCCACCCTGTCATCCAACCCGACTTCCAGTGGAAGTGCCCGAGCGAGTCTCCAGTTCAGCATCAACGGACAGTCCATTGGATCCACCTTTAACTCGCCACCGCAAACCGCCACATGGGAACGCTTCTATCAACCCTGGAACAGCGGGAACAACACACAGGCGATTATCAAAATCATCAACCAAAACACGGAAGAGGGCGGCGGCAACGATTTCGCCCTGGATGACATCAGTTTCTCGCCACTGTATCCCTGCACCGACTCCGTGACGGTGACCGTGGGGGTGCCCTTGGATGCCTTGGACGACCAGGTGGCAGCCTGCCGAGGAACCTCGCTGACCATGCGTCCATTGGACAATGACATCATTGACAATTGGTGCGGTACAGTGCAGCCCGAAATCATTCAGCAGCCCGCACACGCCAATGCCCTGGTGAGCAACACCGACATCACCATCAACTTCGACCCCACTTTCACTGGCACTGAGACCATGAAATACAGGATTTGCTGTGGCGGGAAATGCGACACGGCCGAAATAACCCTCGTCACATCGGGCAAAAACGGAGAAATGTTCGAACAAGCCTGCGACCGCTATACCTGGAACGGACAGACCTATTCCCAATCGGGAGCCTATACCCATCGCTACATCTCCGCCGACGGCTGCGACAGCACCGTCACCTTGTATCTCATCATTGACGATTGTACCGTGCCCGTATATCTGCCCTCCGCCATCTCTCCCACCCTATCCGACGGCCACAACGACAGACTTTCACTGCCTGACATCGTGAAGCCCCAGATGATAGAGTTTGAAATCCGCATCTTTGACCGGTGGGGAAATCTTGTATTTCTGTCCAAAGACAAAGATTTCGTCTGGGACGGCACACGCAACGGCAAGCTGCTGCCCAACAGCGTATATATCTACGACTTGCGTTACAAAACCGAAACGGACAGCGAGCCGGTTGTGCTCAAAGGGACCATCACCGTACTCTGACAGTCCGCCGCCATCGTCCCGCTACCGGGCGGGCAGTCCCGCGTGCCGGTTGGCACGGCGCTCCGTATAGAAATCGTAATAATTGCTTCCTTCTTTTTTAAAAGCCAAATGCAGGATGGAAGGTATGCCGATAATGAGCAGATAAAGTGGCCCGAACAGCTTGGAATCCACGGTGTGGCCGTCCATCTCATGTCGGATGGTGTGTGCGTCGTGCGCATATTCGGGATGGAAGAAGGCAAAACTGCCCAGCGAGATGCCGCTGGCGTTCTTCGGGAAGCGTTTTCCGGCGAAGCCGAAGCAGTAGTGCCGGTAGTCCACAAAGGTCAGCCGGCCCAGAAAAGGCATGATGAGCAGCGCCACCAGATTCTGCGGCAGTTGCCATAGAAACAACAGTGCGAATATGAAGCTGTTACGAAACATCATTTTCATGCGGCAAAAGTAATCATTTTGCAAATGCAGACCCAATAATCTGCCTGAAAAATGCTATATTTGCAACGTTTAATCCTAACGTTGATTTTGAATCATTTTATAATATAACTCCCTTAATTTCACCCTATATGAACAAAAACCGCATTTCATTTGGAAACATCATTTTCTTCTTTCTCTTATCAATTGTCTGCTGTCAGGTTTCAAACGCACAAAACACCATAGAGTTGCTGTTTACCGGTGTTGACCAGCACAATAATTATGTTAGAATCAACAGCATTGCCATTGAGAACCTGACACGAGGCTGGTCGGAGACTATCCTGTTCCCTGACACCGTCTATACCCTGGAAATAGGCGTTGGTGTGGAGGATTACCGGCAGGAAGCGACAATGCAAGTGATGCCCAACCCCTTTGATGGGAAGACACGAGTCAACATTCCATCTTTCCAAAATGAAACCGTAACGATGTTTTTGGCTGATATTAACGGAAAAAAATGTGCCACATTCACGGGAGTTCTCACCCGAGGGGACAATATCTTTGAAATCTCCCTCACCACTCCCCAAGTGTACGTGCTGTCGGTCATCACCCCGTCCGGCACCCGCAGTTTGAAAATGGTCAACAGGGGCCATGCGGGCACAGACCGAATCAGGGCGGAAAGCAACACGGGGAAGTCGGCAAAGGTGGATTTGAAAAGCACCTCCACCCATGACTTTGAATTGGGCGACGAAATGCAATATGTCGGGCACACCGCTGTGAACGGGATCGCGTTGCAGAGCAGTGTGGTGACCCAAGCCCAGTATGTAAGCGAAAACATCGCACTGGTGTTCGACTTCGCATCAGGAAGCACCCGTGTGACTACCGATTCCCTATTTCTCCACAGCGACGGGACCCTGAGTTGCTATGGTTCGGTACAGTCCGGCCAACCCATCGTTGACCGGGGGTTCTGTTATAGCACAACACACTACCCTACCACAGACAATTACACTATTCAAAGCGGCACCGGCACAGGGTCTTTTAACAGCACGATCACCGACTTGGACCCCTCCTTAATCTGGTACGTCAGAGCTTACGCCACCACAGCCGCCACCACAATCTATGGTGCCGAATACACCTTCATGAAAAACATCAAATACACCAACACAGACACCACGTTCATTCCTGATGGAGTGGTTTGCGATGGCAACTGCGGTCGAACATCATCTATCAACATCACAAATCAACCGGCAGGAAGTATAATCCAAAGCATCGAAGATATCCGTTATGTCCGCCTCAAAATGGAACATTCCTGGATTGGCGATCTCTGGATCAATATAACCTGCCCAAACCAACAACGCGTGTCACTACTGAAAAAAAATGCGTCTGGCATTAACGGCAACTGTGCCTCAGCCGTACCTGCAACCGCACAGGGGTGGAGCGGAAACTCAGCTGTTGCTGGTGCGCACTTTGGCTTGTACTACGAACCTGACGGATATGGAAGTTGCAACGGTGATGGGAGCCCAATCGGTGAATGCTGGAACTACTGCTGGTCAAACGCCACCACCCAAGGCCACCAATACGCCTGTGGACAAGGCCACGTGTATGAAAACTGCAACCATCTGGACAATGTTGACAATCCCCATGGTGGTTCAAGTTCTGGATCATCATCTAATTACGTTGATTCCACCAACATGGCCAACATGACCAACGTGTATCATCCCGACGAATCTTTCGCCAACCTTATCGGGTGTCCCCTTAACGGCACTTGGAGCATTCAGGTGATTGACGCATGGAGCAGCGACAACGGCTACATCTGCGAATGGGAATTGGCCCTGACCCCAAATACTCCCGTATTCCTCTCCGAAACAGTAGTGTCGGAAACACCCTGTCCGCAGGCAGCCTCCGTCACCGATTATGATGGCAACGTGTATGGCACGGTAGCCATCGGCGGACAATGCTGGATGCGGGAGAACCTGCGCACCACCCATACCGCCAGCGGCACCGCCCTCCTCCCCGGCAACGGGACAGATGCGGGCACCGCACACTACTATACACCATCCGCATCTGACAGCAGCGGCATCTACGGATACCTTTACAATTGGAAGGCAGCCGAAAGCGTATGCCCCGAAGGCTGGCATCTGCCCTCCGACTCGGAATGGGCCCAACTGACGGACTTCCTTGGCAGGCTGGACACCTGCGTGTGTGGAGACAACCCGAACAATATCGCCAAAGCCATGGCCATCGACACCTTCTGGTCCTCTTCCAGCACCCCCTGCGCCGTGGGATCAGACCTTTCGCTGAACAACATCAGCAATTTCTCCACCCTGCCTGTAGGCTATACCAACGGCACACCCATACCGTTCGGGACAACGGCCCGATTCTGGACCGCCACCTCCTACAACAACGACTACGCCTATTACCGTTCCCTGTACCACGACAATGGATTTGTGGAGCGCAACCCGTATGGCGACAAAGCCCACGGCATGTCCGTACGATGCATCCTGGCGAAAACGCCGAAGGTGACCACCTCCGCTGTAACCAATGTGGCAGACTCCTCAGCCGTATGCGGCGGTGAGGTGACAAGCACCGGCGGCGCACCCGTGACGGAAAGAGGCCTATGCTGGAACACCCTTGCGTATCCGACCATAGGAGACAATCATATCGCCTGCGGGGCCGGGTTAGGGACTTTCACCGGACAAATGACCGGGCTAATCCCCGGCACCACCTACTATGTGCGAGCGTATGCCACCAATGCAGCAGGAACCGTTTACGGGGCTTCCATGACCTTCTCCACTCTTGCAATCCCCACCGTGACCACCCAAAACGCAAACAACATCTGGGACAGCACAGCCACTTGCGGCGGAGTCATATCCTCTGACGGAGGATCACCCGTGACATCCCGAGGCATCTGTTGGAGTACCTCTCCCAATCCGACTATCGCAGACAACCACACCTCCGACGGTTCCGGCATCGGTACATTTTCAAGCCAGCTGACAGGGCTGATTCCTAACACAAAGTACTACGTGCGAGCTTATGCAACTAACAGCATTGGCATGGCCTACGGGGAACAAATATTCTTCAACACAAAATCCTTACCCTCCGTAACTCTGGACCCGGCCAGCAACATCTTGAGCCTTACTGCCTCCTGTTCCTATTATGTTACCTTCTCCGGCAATCTGATAATTACTGACCGCGGTATTTGCTACAGCACCACCCCCAACCCCACCCTAAACGACAGTGTGATTGCTGGGACGGCAAACACGGGCACCCTACAACTGTCAGGCCTGACACCCGGCACCACCTACTACGTGAGGGCCTACGCCACCAATGCCATTGGCACAGTCTATAGTGCCCAGATTTCATTTACCACACTGACCATCCCCACGCTGACTACAGCGGCAGTGACCGACATCGGATTTTTCACAGCCACGGGCGGCGGCGAAGTGCTGAACACCGGCGTGCCTGCCATTACGGCTCGGGGCATTTGTTGGAGCACATCATCCAACCCCACCATCGCTAACAGTCACACCTCCGACAGCAGCGGCATCGGAACGTTCGTCAGCCAACTGACGGATTTGACCACACACACCACTTATTACGTGCGGGCTTACGCCACCAACAGCTCCGGCACCGGTTATGGCGAACAGGTGACCTTCACCACTTTGAACGTTCCGACAGTAACCACCAAAAATGTCACCAACATTTTAGACAGTACGGCCACATGTGGCGGCACTGTCACCTCCGACGGTGGTGGCGTACTGCTGGCCAAGGGCATCTGTTGGAGTACGGCTACGAGTCCCACCATCAACGACTTTGTTGCCACAGACACATCCAACCAATCCGACTTCAATTGCGACATGACTGGTTTGATTCCAAACACCAAGTATTACGTGCGGGCCTTTGCCACCAACGGAGGTGGCACCACCTATGGTCCACAACGTAACTTCACCACCAAAACCATACCCATCATAACCCTTGATTCTGCCACCAACATCACAAATCACACTGCATCCTGCACCTATCATGTCACATTTGGAGGAAACATGACGGTAACCGCAAAGGGGATTTGCTATAGTACCACACCGAATCCCACTCTCCAGGACAACGTAATTGCGGGTACAAGCAATGGAATCATCCAGTTAACGGGTCTGGCAGCTGGCACCACCTACTACGTACGGGCCTACGCCACCAATGGAATCGGCACCGGTTATAGCAACATTATCTCCTTCACCACACTGAGCATTCCCACACTGACGACGGCGGCAGTGACCGATATTGACTTCTTCACCGCCACGAGCGGCGGCGAAGTGCTGAACACCGGCGTGCCCGCCATTACGGCTCGGGGCATTTGTTGGAGCACATCATCCCAACCCACCATTGACGACAACCACACCTCCGACAGTACCGGCTTCGGAGTATTCACGAGCCACCTGACAGGACTGGTTCCCAACACCGCTTACTATGTGCGTGCCTACGCCATCAATAGTGCAGGTATCAATTACGGCGACCAAATCGTCTTTACCACACTGAGAGCACCCTCTATTTCTACCAATGCCATAACCAATATCACAGACAGTTCGGCCACCTGTGGCGGCTATGTCACCTCCAATGGCGGCGCAACGCTACTGGCCACCGGTATTTGCTGGAGCACTTCTCAGAATCCTACCGTCAACGATTTTGTTATCACAGATTCCGCCGCCCAACCGAATTTCACCTGCGTGATGACGGGATTGGTTCCAAACACCAAATATTACGTGCGGGCCTTCGCCACCAACGGAGGTGGAACCTCCTATGGCGTACAACGCAACTTCACCACCAAAGCCATACCTACAATAGCCCTTGATACTATCACCAACATTCTGAGTCTCACTGCTTCATGCTCTTATCATCTCGTTTTCAATGGTGGTGTGAGCGTGTCGGGCAGGGGCATTTGCTACAGCACCACACCCAATCCTACCCTAAGCGACAGCGTGATTGCAGGTACGGCAAACACGGGCACCCTACAACTGTCGGGCCTGACTCCTGGTACTACCTACTATGTGCGAGCATACGCCACCAACAACTTTGGCACCGGTTACAGCAACCAAATCTCATTCACCACTCTGTCAACCCCTACGGTAATAACAACCACAATGAGCAATGTTTCCTTCTTCACCGCCACGGGCGGCGGCGAAGTGCTGGCCACCGGTGTGCCTGCCATCACTGCCCGGGGCATTTGCTGGAGCACAGAGCCTTATCCCACCATTTCCGACAGCCTCACCTCAGACAGTACCGGCTTCGGAACATTCACAAGCCATCTGACCGGACTGACAACGGGCACCACCTACCACGTGCGGGCGTACGCCGTCAACAACTTCGGCATCAGCTACGGAGAGGATCTGACATTCACCACAATATCCGTTAAAACCGATGTTATCACACAATTCACAGACACCACAGCCCTGGCTGGCGGCTTTTTGACTCCCATCAACGGCAACACCACGACAAACTTCGGAGTTTCTGACTGGGGAATATGCTGGAGCACAACACCCAACCCATCCGTGGATAACAATATCCTCTTGAGTACGGACACGTTAACCCACTTCACCTGCAATATGACAAATCTCTCCCCTGGCAACGCCTATTGCGTACGGGCTTTTGTCACCATCAATGGAGATACACTGTATGGAAATGAAGTCAGTTTCACCACAAAAGAAGCGGGAATCCAGTCCTGCCCCGGAATTGCTACCGTAACAGATATTGACGGCAACACCTATAATACCGTACAGATTGGTGATCAGTGCTGGACGAAAGAGAATATGCGCGCCACCCGTTATTCAGACGGCATATCCATTCCCTTGGGAAACACTTCCAGTAACGCCCCTTATCACCGTTATTATCCAAACGATTCTATAATCAATGTTCCTGTCTATGGATATATGTACGACTGGCCTACAGCGATGCACCGTGGAATCAGCACTAACGCGACCCCCATTCAAGGGGTATGTCCCAATGGATGGCATGTACCAAGCCATGCAGAATGGTCATCTATGGAACAATATGTAAGTAACCATAACACCTTCACATGCAACAACAACAGCACACCCTGCACCGCTAAAGCTCTCGCATCGAAAAGAGGATGGGTTGGCTGTTGGGTCTGCACACCCGAAGAAAACAACACATCGGGCTTCTCCGCCTTCCCGGCAGGCATTGACAATAGAGTATTCGGCGAAAGTGCTTATTTTTGGACTTCTTCGAGTGATGTATAT
>JBGUMF010000095.1:0-7152 GCA_045116675.1 Bacteroidales bacterium | reverse complement strand
CACGAGTTAGCATAAACAATGTTCAAGGTTCCCGTTTTACTTATTCTTTACAACAGGATTGAGGAAACGCACACTGTATTCCAGGTGCTGAGAACCGTCCAACCCACCCAACTGTATGTGGCTGGCGACGGCCCCGTGCCCGACACTCCCCTGGACCGCAAACGCGTGTACCAGACGCGGAGCGTCATCCAACCGGAATGGCCGTGCCAGCTGCATACGTTCTGGCAGGAGAAACATCTTGGGAAGCCCCTCATGATCGATGCCGCCCTGAAATGGTTCTTCCATGAGGTGCCGGAAGGCATTGTCCTGTTCGAGGACACCGTCCCCAGCTACGACTTCTTTCCCTATTGCGAGGAACTGCTGGACCGGTACCGGAACAATGAGCGCGTCTTCACCATCGGCGGATACTATTTCCACCACAAGAGCCGGAAACGTTACAACAAACGTATCAAGAAAGGCAAGAGCTCTTACTATTTCTCCGCGTATGCCACCACTTGGGGTTTTGCCACATGGAGAGACCGGTGGAAGGATTTCTCCCTCTCCATGGACACTTACAAGAGCGAAGATTTCCCCAACATCGTCACGCCCTACATGCGCAAACAACGGCAACGGGGCTACTGGATCCGGCGTTTCAACAGCATGAAGAAGCTTAACGCCACCTACTGGGACTACCGGCTCAACCTCCACGTGTGGGCGCATCAAGGACTGTGCATCTCGCCCTACCTGAACCTCGTCACCAACATCGGCTTTAAGAAGCAGAGCAAGCGCAAAATACGCCGGCTCAAGCGCAACGCCTACCCCATCATGCCCCTGGTGCATCCGGACAAGGAGCACGAGAAGCAGGATTACAAGGCCGACCGATACATGTTCAAACACATCTACAAACGGGCGTACCGCTACCTTTTCCGCGACTGGCTGACAGGAATTTTACCGAATAAAAACCAATAAAAAATTCGGTGTCGGACACATCAAAAAAAAGTGTATTTTTGCGCCCTAAAAATTATTAACGATAATACTATGGCAAATAACGAAAAATTAGGCAGTAAAAAGATTGAGCAAGAACAGGAAAAAGAAAATTTCGTTACCAGAACTCTTGCGTTTTTCAACAAATATCAGAACATCATCTACGGTGTTCTCATCGGATTGTTGGTCATCGCTTGCGCCGTCATCGCTTTCAACCGTTTCTACATCCAGAAGAAAAACGGCGAAGCTTCGGCTGCCATGATTCAACCCATCAACTGGTTCATGGCCGGAGACTCCCTCTCCCTGAACCTCGCCCTCGAAGGCAATGAGGAGAACGACGGTTTCCTCTCCATCGCCAACGGCTACAAGCTCACCCGCACCTCCAACACGGCCAACTACTATGCCGGTCTGTGCTACCTGCGCCTGGGTCAGAAAGATGAGGCTCTCGACTATCTGAAAAAATTCAAGAAGAAAGAAGACGTGCTCTGGTACGGATGCCAGATTGTGATCGGCGACCTGTACGATGAGCAGGGCGATGAGGCCAAGGCCATCCAATACTATGAGAAGGCCACCAAGGGCGAAGATCCCCTCTACACCCCGAACGCCCTCTTCAAACTGGGCCAGATGTATGAAAGACAAGAGAAATGGGACAAGGCCCTTGACGCCTATAAAACAATTGAGAATAAGTTCTACAACCAATACACGACGATGAACATCGCCCAATATGTGGAACGCGCAAGCGCAAAAGCATCCAAATAACAGCATGGTGGAAAAGAAGAAGAATTTATCCGAATTCACTCCTTTTAATTTCACATCTGCAAAAAATATCCGAATCGGTATTGTGGTCAGCGAATGGAACGACCGCATTACCGATTCGCTTTTAGAAGGAGCCAGAACATCCCTGACGGAACACGGGGTCCCGTCTGACAATATATATATATGTCATGTGCCGGGTAGCTATGAACTCCCATCAGGGGCACATCTGATGCTGCAGAACAGAACGGACCTTGACGCCGTCATCTGCATCGGGTGCATCATCCAAGGCGAAACACGCCATTTCGAATTCATCGCCCAAGCTGTATCCAACGGCATCATGGAGGTAAGTCTGCGCCACAGCAAACCAGTGATCTTCAGCGTGCTGACCTGCGACACCATGCAGCAAGCCGAGGACAGATCCGGCGGTCGCTACGGCAACAAAGGCGTGGAAGGCGCCGTCAGCTGCCTGAAGATGCTGGCCCTGAAATCCGAACTGGAAACCAAATAAACCGCCAACCGATGAGAATCGTATTCATGGGCACACCGGAGTTCGCCGTCAACGTGCTGGACCAAATCCTCCGCGCGGGACACGAAGTGGCCTGTGTGGTCACCACGCCCGACAAGCCTGCGGGACGGGGGCAGCATGTCAAAGCCTCCGATGTGAAAGTCTATGCCCTGGAGCACGGGCTTCCCGTGCTGCAACCCGAAAAGCTCAAAGACGAGACATTCCTTGAAGCACTGCACGGCTATGCCGCCGACGCTTTCGTGGTGGTGGCCTTCCGCATGCTACCCAAAGCCGTCTATGCCATGCCCCCCATGGGTACCTTCAACGTACACGCCTCCCTACTCCCGCAATACCGTGGAGCGGCCCCCATCCAGTGGGCCATTATCAACGGGGAAACGAGAACCGGCGTGACCACCTTCTTCCTGGACGAACACACCGACACCGGACGCATCATCCGGCAGCAAGAGGTGGAAATCACCCCCACGGACAACGGCGGCAGCCTGCACGACAAGCTGATGGTTGCCGGCGCCGAACTCGCCTGCAAGACCTTGGCCGACATGGAAAACGGCATGGTGGAGACTTTCCCACAACCCGAGATGCCAGTTCTCAAGCCCGCACCCAAGATTTTCAAAGAGGATATGCTCATCCGCTGGGACGACACCGCCGAAAACATCTACAATAAAATCCGCGGACTCAGTCCCTACCCTGCCGCCTTCACCCGCCTCTCCTGCCTGCCCCAGTCCGCCGACGAACCTGAAAAGACATTAAACCTTAAAATCTATTCTTGTTCCATCAGCAAGCAGGAAAGTACGGATAAACCGGGCAAAATAACGATTGAAAACGACAAAAAAATGAGAATTTCCACTAAAAACTTTGAAATTTACCTCGAAAACCTGCAATTAGAAGGCAAAAAACGAATGGGAATTGAAGATTTTCTCAAAGGATTTAGAAAAGAGTACTACACTGATTATTTAAAATAGTGTATTTTTGCACAAATAAGCGGTATCTGTTTCAACATTTTTGTAAAAGTTTTCAATAAAATAAAGGTCATTTGCAAAAAACAAGGCAAAATGATATAAATTTGCTGCTCATAATAAACCTTAAATTTTTATCGTATGAATAAAAGTGAATTAATCGATGCAATGGCTGAAAAAGCCGGTTTGACCAAAGTTCAAGCTAAAGGCGCTTTGGACGCTTTCATGTGTGCAACGGGCGAGGCCCTCAAAAAAGGCGACAAGATCTCCTTGGTTGGTTTCGGTACTTTCCAAGTGAAAAAACGTGAAGCCAGAAAAGGTCTGAATCCCAGAACCAAGAAAGCCATCAAGATTCCCGCAAAGAATGTTGTGAAATTCAAAGCAGGTGCCAAACTGGCTAACTTGAAATAGTCATCCAGAACTATTGAAAAAGCCCTTTTTTTAAGGGCTTTTTCTTTTTTTTCAACTCCAGCAAAATGACAGAAACATACACCCGCGAACTCAGAAAGAGGCTCATCGAACATCTGGAGCAGTTCGTAACCGACGAACGCAAGGCCCGGCTGCAGGAAGTCTTGCACAACCGCACCCGTCACATCACGGTGGTGCTGGAGGATTTGTACCAAACGCAGAACATCAGCGCCGTGATGCGCAGCTGCGAGTGCTACGGCATCCAGGACGCCTACATTGTGGAGAACCGCAACCAATTCGAAATCCACAAGGACATCAGTATGGGTGCTGACAAATGGCTCACGCTGCACCACTATCCGCACGCGGAGCACAACATGAAACAATGTATTGACAACCTCCACGCCAGAGGTTATACTGTCGTGGCCACGCTGCCCGACGAGAAGAAAACCACCATCCACGACCTTCCCGTGGAAAACAAGACCGCCTTCCTCTTCGGTACGGAGCTGACGGGACTTTCGGAAGAAGCCGTGCAATACGCCGACTGCAACGCCCTGATTCCGATGTACGGGTTCACGGAAAGCTTCAACATATCCAATTCGGCGGCCATCATCCTGTCCAATTTCTCGGAACGGCTCCGCCACTCCAACGTGGACTGGCATTTAACAGACGAAGAGAATGAAATCCTGTATTTCAAATGGCTACAGAAAAGTATCCGTGACCCCGAAGGCATCATCCGGCATTATCTGGCAACGCATCCGTAGCCATCATTACCCTTTTCCATTTGAGATAGCCCAATACCGCCACCACGGTATAGACCGCATACAACCCTGACGTGGGGTAGAGGCCTTTCCACACGTAGAGGCATAGCGACACCACGTTGACCAACACCCAAAGCAGCCACTGCTCCAGCTGTTTCTGGGCGAGCATCCACATGGCCACTACGCTAAGCGATGTAGTGAATGCGTCGCCCCAGGGTACGGGACTGTCGGTGAAGTTTTTCAGAACCAGAAAGATGGCCAGCCACAATGCGGCCGACACCAGTGCCAGCGGCAAAATCTGCCGTCTCGGCGTATGCACGATGCGCACGGGAGCAGCTGCATCCGACTGGTCTTTGTTCCGGAGCCATGCAGCGAGGCCATATACATTAGCCCCGATATAATACAGATACACAGCCGCATCGGCATAGAACTTGCCGTGGAAAAAAATCACCACATAGAAGAGCGACATCACGATGCCCACGGGCCAAAGCCATACATTGGCTTTGTACTCCAGTGCCAGATAAAGCAGGCCTATGCAGGCCCCGATGATTTCAAGTGTGTCCATATCTTTTCCGATTCGGGGTGCAAAAGTACAAAAACTATAGGATTGGACATCCGTTGTCCCGTTCCGATATTTTTCGTATTTTTGCGGCTGTTTTATAAAACACATTTATCATGGCCAATATTGAATATCAAGGAAAAAGCTTCGAGCTTGATGGTGACGGTTTCATGCTGAAGCCGGAAGAATGGACCGAAGGTCTGGCAGCGGAGATTGCCAAGGCTGACGGCATCAACGAACTGACGGAAAACCACTGGAAGATCCTGCACTGTATCCGCGAGAACTACGAGGAGAAAGGTATCGCCCCGATGGTGCGCGTCATCTGCAAGACGTCAGGTCTCAAATTGAAAGAGATTTACGAACTCTTCCCGCTGGGCCCCGCCAGAGGAGCCTGCCGTGTGGCCGGTCTGCCCAAACCCGAAGGTTGCGTATAAAGATTCCCTAAAACGACCTGCCATGTCCGCCATTCAATACATTGCCCTTGCTGCCGCACTCATCTGTCTCGGCAGCCTGTTGGTCTTTTTTTACAGAATCGTAAAATTAGGAAAGCCCAAGGATCTTTCTGAAAAGAGCGGTGACACGGAGAAGGGTGTGTTGTATGCCAACACGACAGCCATGCTGCCGCAAAACAAGGAATCAGCCTACCTGCACCTGCCCTCGTACGCCACGGGAATGCTGTTCCATGTGGGCATCTTCACCTCCCTATTGGTGTTTGTACTCTCCTTTTTCCCCTTTTTCAACCGTTGGATCAGCGGTCCCGACCGCATACACCTCATCATCCCTATCCTGCTGGCTTTCACCTGCTTCTGCGGATACATGCTGTTGGTGAAGCGTGCCATTTCCAAAGACCTGAAACCACTGTCGAATCCTGACGACTTCATCTCCAACTTCCTGACCTCCACTTTCCAGCTGGCCACCATGCTGTATCTGTTTTTCCCTGCAAGCCAATGCATCCATATACTATATTATATAGTGTGCATCTTGCTCTTCCTCTATTTCCCGTTTGGAAAACTGAGACATGTCGTATATTATTTCGCTGCACGATTCCACATCGGTTACTTCTACGGATGGCGCAATGTGTGGCCTGTCAACGAGACTGAATAAAACCATAATCCGATATGACATTAGACTTTTTAGGTGCCACTGAAGAAGTGACGGGCAGCAAATTCATGCTCACCACCAAAAAAGGAGTTAAGATTCTCTTGGACTGCGGTATGTACCAGGGCAAGGGGTTGGAAACCGACGGCATGAACCGTGATTTGGGTTTCGACCCGAAAGCGGTGGATTTCCTGTTGCTGTCGCACGCACACATCGATCATTCCGGACTGATTCCGTACATCTACAAACTCGGATTCCGAGGCAAAGTGTTCTGCACACCGGCCACCCGCGACCTCTGCGCCATCATGCTGGCCGACTCAGGACGTATCCAGGAGGCTGATGCCAAACAATTCAACAAGAAGACGGACCGTATCGGGAAAGAGCCCATTGAGCCCATCTATACGGAAAAGGATGCCGCCGAGTGCATGACGCAGTTCGTCAGCATCCCCCGCGAGCTCACCTTCAACATCACTCCGGATGTTTCCATCTGTTTCTACGAAACCGGGCACATGCTGGGCAGCGGGGCCATCTACATCACCTTCAAAGAGGGTCGGAAAACACGTACACTCTGCTACACCGGCGATGTCGGACGCTATAACAAACGCATCCTGCCCGACCCAGTCCCGTTCCCGTACGCCGACTACATCATCACCGAGTCCACCTACGGCAACCGTTTGCACACCACCCTCGACGAGGCCGACCGCGACTTGATGCTGGTGGTTAAAGACGCCTGTGCCAAACGGTTAGGCAAGCTGTTGATTCCCTCCTTCGCCATCGGGCGCACGCAGGAGATCGTCTATGCCCTGCACCGGCTCAAACTCGCTGGCGACCTGCCCGATATCGACTGCTTCGTGGACAGCCCACTCGCCTGCTCGGCCACCAACATCTACCGTCTGCACGACGAGAATTTCAACGCAGACTTGCGCGAGTTCATGGAGAACACCAAGGACCCCTTCGGCTTCGACAAGCTGACCTACGTGCGTACGGTGGAGGACTCCAAGAGGCTCAACCAGCACAACCGTCCCTGCATCATCATCTCCGCCTCCGGCATGATGGAGGCCGGGCGTATCAAACATCACCTGGCCAACAACATCGAAGACCCGAAGACCACCATCCTGTGTGTGGGATACT
>JBGUMF010000094.1:0-12734 GCA_045116675.1 Bacteroidales bacterium | reverse complement strand
GCGCAGCTTCTCCTTGGCGGCCACGCCGAACTTCTGCTCCTCATCGATGATCAGTAATCCCAAGTCTTTGAAAACCACATCTTTGCTCAGTAGCCGGTGCGTGCCGATGAGGATGTCGATTTTACCCTCTTTGAGGAGCGCTAAGGTCTCCTTGATCTGTTTGTTGCTTTTGAAACGGTTCACATATTCCACGCGGCAGGGCATGTCGCAGAGGCGGTCGCGGAAGGTGGTGTAGTGTTGCAGCGCGAGCACGGTGGTGGGCACGAGCACGGCCACCTGCTTGTTGTCGCACACGGCCTTGAAGGCGGCACGGATGGCGATCTCTGTCTTGCCGAAGCCCACATCGCCGCAGATGAGGCGGTCCATGGGGTGCGCGTTCTCCATGTCGTTTTTCACGTCCGCCAAGGTCTTGATCTGGTCCGGTGTGTCCTCGTAGATGAAGGATGCCTCCAACTCGGTCTGCATGTAGTTGTCGGGCGAGTAGGCGAATCCCTTGCGGGCCTTGCGCGCGGCGTAGAGCTTGATGAGGTCGATGGCCAACTCCTTGATACGCTTCTTGGTACGCTCCTTGACCTTGTCCCATGTGCCTGACCCGATGCGGTGCAGCGTGGGTGCGGTACCCTCCTTGCCGATATATTTGGTGATTTTGTGCAACGAGTGGATGCTCACGTACAGGATGTCGCCGTCCTTGTAGCTCAGCTTGATGACCTCCTGCTCCTTGCCGTTGATCTCAGTCTTCTCCAAGCCTTGATAAACCCCGATGCCGTAATCGATGTGGACCACGAAGTCGCCGGGTTGCAGGTCGTAAATCTCGCGCAGCGTGAAAGCCTCGCTCTTTTTATAACGGTCGCGGATGACTACCCGCTCGTGTTTCTCCATGAACTGGTGGTCGGTGTAAACCGCCAGTTTGTGCCGTTCGTCCCGGAATCCCTCGTGCAGGATCTGCCGGATGGGATGGTAGAGGGCCTCGATAGTGTATCGGGTGTCGTTATGTCGGTTGTATTTGCCCAACAAATCGACCATGATTTTGAACAAACGGTCCAACTGCGACTGGTTTTCGGCCAGGAAGACCGTCTGGATGCCTTTTTCAAGGTTGTCAATCCATTCCAATAACAGATAGTCGAAACTGCGCCCGAAGTTGTTCTGCGGCTTCATACCAAAGTCCAATGTCAGATCTGCCGCATCGGTGCCCGAAGTGTTGATTAGGCAACGTGTATGTAAGGCAAGGGCACTGTCGTAGTCGTGTTTGCGGATGAAAAACTCCTCGGCACGGTGCGTGTTAGTGCTCTCAGTTCCAGAATCTTGAAGGGAAAACTCGTTCTCCACGTTTTTGAAGAGCGCCCCGATCTGGGATCCGATATCTTTGGGGTTGTCGGTCCAGAAAAGCGTGTCTTTGGGCAGGAAATCCAGCATGGAGATCCGTTGTTCTTCCTTGTCGAGGGAGACGATTTTGGGCATGATGTGAATCTCTTCTTCCTCGCGGATGGAGAGCTGGGTCTCGGGGTTGAAATAGCGGATGGATTCCACACGGTCGCCATCCAGTTCGATACGATATGGATATTCTTCGGAGAAGGAGAAGATGTCGAAGATGCTGCCGCGCCACGCGAACTGCCCCGGTTCGAAGACAAAATCCTCCTGCAGATATTCAAACTCGTAGAGGAAATCCAGAAAGATGTCGGTGGGAATCTCGCTGTCCCGCTTGATGATGAAGGAGTTCTGGCTGACAAACTGCTGGGTGACAACCTTTTCGGCGAGGGCCTCGGGGTAGGTGACGATCACGCACGGACTGTCGGGCTGGCGGGTCAGCTTGTTGACGATCTCGGACCGCAGCTTGACGTTGGAGTTGTCCAGCTCGTCGGTGGTGTGGGCGCGCTTGAAAGAGGATGGCAGGTAATGTACCCGCTTGTTAGTCAAGGGTTTGTTGCGGTCGTCGAGCAGTTTTTCAAGGTCGTTGAAGAAGAAGGCCGCCCGTTCTTTGGAAGAGAGGATGAAGAGGTGCGGCGCAGCGCTTTCGTCCGTCACCTTGGCCGCCAGCATGGGGTAGGCCGACCCTACAAGTCCGTTCAGCGACAGGACTTTAGGCGAACTGCTCCCGCCGGCAAGCATCGGAAGGATGCGCTGGATTTCCGCTTGGCAGAAAGTATTCTGTAGTTGGTCGATAGTCATTGTTGTAAGGCTCAGTGTGTTTCTCTGTAATTACATTATAAATCTTTTAGCCACAATCCGAAAAATGGGTCGTAAACCATATAGACGGATTTTTCCTGTGTGATGAGATCTTTTTCCAATAGACTGCGCACAGCGGATGACACCACACTTGCCGTCTGTAGATGATGGCGCTTGAGGAATGGATGCCCTGTTATTCCGGTTGCTTTGCCCTCTTGAGCGATAGCAAGAAGGACTTCACGTTGTTTTTCAGGAATTTTATCCAGCAAATCGGCGAATGTCTCGGAGAACAGTTCCAAAATGTACTGGATGGCACTATCAACCATATCAGGGGAACAGTGTCCTTGGGGCGGGGTCTTGAGAAACAGCACGTTCAGGACACGTTGCATACAGGAAGTGACGGCGTCGAAACGTCTATAGACGACAGAAACAGCTTCAATGTCAATGGTTTTCCCGTGTTTTTCAAATTGCATACGGGCAAATTCCCCATATTTTTCTTCTGAGATGGGCTTCAGATTAACAATCAGTACGGACTGATAGAATGGACGTGAGGGGGATGTGAAAATCTCCCCCATCAAATGCCGTTTGCTTCCGGCAAATATGAAAGTGGCATTCGAACATCTTTGAATGTGTGTGCGCAACAATGCTTCCACGTTGGAAGCGTCAGAATAACGTGTTATTTGTTGGAATTCGTCGATGGCCACCAAACAAGGTTTGTCTGCCTCGCGTAGATATTGAAAAATCTCATCAAGAGTAACGGACGGGTTTTCGATATCGCCCAACCCGATACTCCAGGATGGATTATTGTTGATGTCAAAAGAAATCTCGCTGCGAATGGAACGAAGGGTGTTCAAGAACGACTCCCAGAGGAGTTTACCTTTGGGTTTGAGTTCGTTTAGAATTGCCCGGCCAAATACGTTGACGAAGTCACGGAGTGAGCTTGTCGCATAAATGTCAATATGAAAGGTGTGATAGCGTCCGTTGATTTCCGGTTGATGAAATAAATGGTAGATCAAATCTGTTTTACCAACCCTTCGGGGCGAGATGAGGGCGATGTTGTTGTCATTAGTCACCAGTTCGACCAGTTGTTCTGTCTCTTTCTCACGGTCGCAGAAATATTCTGGACCAGCATAACCTTTTGTGACGAATGGATTATCCATAATTTTGATTCTTAGTAATTTGAATGCAAAAATACAAATTTTATCCTAAACAGGATAATCCTAATCAGAAAAAACGAAAAAATGGTTCCCAACTCTCTTTTCTGAAATCTGATGAAACACAATATTCAGTTCACAGTATAAACTATCCCATCTCTTCGCAGCGGAGAATCCCGTTGCGGTTGGCGATGATACGGAAGGCATAATATTCGGTGTTGCCTTCAAAATCAAAACGCATGATGATGTACAGCGGGTAAATGCGATATGCGTCGGTGAACTGGATGCGGCCGTCGGGTTCCATCTGCTCGATGCGCACATCTGGATCGTCCATCTTCGATGTGTAATGCTGGATGTGGAACCGCATGATGTCGTTGATGCCGGTGAGTGGGTACTCCTTCTGGTCGCGCAGCACGCTCGTGTCGATGTGTACGTGCTTGCGGTACAGGAGCGTCCTCTCCTCGAAGAGGTTGTTGTCGGCCTCCAATGGCGACCGGTTGCGCAGACGGAGCACCTCCTCGGGCGTTTTGGCATCGTTGATGAAGTCCACCCCCTCCTTGATCCAGCCGATATGCTGTCCCCGGAAGTCTAGCATGCTCTTCATATCGAAGTATTTCTTCTTGAGCTTGTAGGCGAACCGGTTGCGCACAATCTCCTTGATGCGGTCCTTGAACATATAGGCGATGACCAGCACGATGAAGATGATGAACGGCGAGCTTCCAAGATAGCGCTGGAAGGGTAGGGCGATGAGGGTGGAGATTACCATGGCGATGCCGGCGGCGAAACCGAAAGTGACCTGCTTGACGGCGTTGCCGTCCGGCGAGCTGTTGACTTTGAGGTAGAGCACGCTCTCGACGTACTTCTTGAGCAGGCTGTGCTGGTATATCAGCTGGTCGTTGGACTCCAAACTCCTGTCCGCACGACTGTACCCCTGGGCGGCTTTGTATTCGTGTTCGTCTTGAATCAAACGGATAAGTTGCTGTTCTTCCGCTTTGTAATGATTCGGGTCGATGCTCAGGTAGAGCTTCACCGTCTGGATGTTGATGATGTGGCTGAGAAACTCGTCCCCATGACGGAAGATGTTGTGCGCCGACGGGTTGTTGCCGTCAAAACGGTTGGCCAGCGCCCGGTATTCGGCGGTGATGGCCCGGATGCGCTCGCAGAAAAGAATCAGGGCCTTCTGCTTATCCGGAATCTCCTTGATGCCATTGATGTCGCGGACGGCCTCGCGCAGCGCACTTTTGCAGATGGAGGCGAACATCTTGACGTGGAACTCGAACTCCCGCAACGAGAAGGTGCTGGGCTCCCGGAGGTATCGGTCCAGGGATTTCCGTAGGTTGTCATAAGGAAGAGATTTCCTGTCCGCCAAATCGGCGAGGGTGAAGACGGGAGTGATTAGCCGTATGTTCGACTTTACATCCCGATAGAACAGCTCTTTGCCGTAGGTGGATGCGTTGATGTTCAAGCTGTTGGGGATGAATATCCAGGTGTTGATGGCAAAATCGTTGGCCGCGGCATCCTCCGTACCCCGAAATCCGATCTTGAACTCGACGGAGAACTTGTCATGGACTTTGGCGTTGACCTGAATCATACCCGCTGCTCAAATATGGAACTCTGTTAAAGCTGGTTGTAGGCCGGGGAGAAGGTGTCGCCCTGGCGCACATCGCCCGTGCTGATGCCCTTCTTCAGCCATTTGGAACGCTGGGCGGAGGTTCCGTGGTTGAAGGATTCCGGCACAGCGTAACCCTGGGCCTGCTTCTGCAGGTAGTCGTCGCCGATGCGGGCGGCAATGGCCAAGCCCTCGTCCACATCGCCTTCTTCCAGCGAGTTGAACATCGCGTTGTCCTGATGTGCCCACACACCGGCATAGAAGTCGGCCTGCAGCTCCAGCCGCACGCTGATCTGGTTGCTCTCGGTCTTGCTCACGCGGCTCATCTGCTGGTGCGCCTGGTTCAACGTGCCCAGCAGGTACTGGACATGATGGCCCACCTCATGGGCGATGACGTATGCGTAGGCGAAGTCGCCAGCCGTGCCGAACTGCTTCTTCATGCTGCTGAAGAATGAGAGGTCGATATAGACGGTCTGGTCGGCGGAGCAGTAGAAGGGACCCGTGGAGGAGGTGGCCCCGCCGCAGCCCGACTGAACGGCGCCGCTGAAGAGCACCAGCTTCGGGGGAATGTATTGTTTTCCCATCTTCTTGAACTCTGCCGTCCACACGTCTTCCGTGCCGGCCAGAATCTTCTTGGCGAATGTGGCCAGTTCTTCCTCTTCCGCAGAAGGCGTGTAGTTGGTCTCCGTCGTCTGCTGGGTGGCGCCCATGTTTTGGATTACCTCGACGGGGTTCTTGCCCATCATCAGGGCGATGATGCCCATGATGATGATACCGCCAATGCCCATGCCGGCACCGGCCACGACACGTTTTCCTCGTCTGTCGTCAACGTTGGTACTTTCTCTTCTTCCTTCTAAATTCATAATGGTAGTGGTTTTTGTATTTAAACTGCAAAGATATAAAAAATCACGGAATAGTGATTCGATAATTATATGGAAAGAAGTTTTGTGAAAAAAGAGGGGATACGGTTTGGTGTTAAAATCGTTTTAGGAATTTTAATCCTCGTTGGAATCCACAGGATTGGCGTAGATACCGAGGAAGATGTTGTGGAGTTCGTCCTCTTCGCCTTGCAGTTGCTGAAGCCCTTGCATCATATAGTCAATGAATCGGTTGCGTTCTTCTGGATTGTATCGGTCGGCGAAACGGTTGCAGTGATGCAGGAGATCGTAGGCAATGTAGTTGTTGGGCCACAGATGGTAGCCGTCGCGTATGCGTTGGTCGATGGTTGTTGCCAATGCGCTGAAGCGGGCGTTTTTCTCCTGCCGGGCACACTCGTCAAGTTCCTCGCGGGTGATGGTGGGCATGACGGCGAGATGGATGTGCCCTTTGTGCTGCATGATGCCTTGGATGATGCTGCGAAGGTCCTCTCCCGGCTCTTTGATATAGGGTTGGTATTGGGCAATGAATAGCTCCTGGGTTTTGGCTATATCGCAGGGCTCGTATTCGTAAGATATGGCCACTGGGGTGATGCTCAACTCGTTCAGGTTGTCGGCGAAAGGCAGGGAACTGCTGATGGAAAACATTTTCAGCTCGGCGCTTTCAGTCCGGTCGGACCCGTCTTTGGTTCGTCCGTTGCGCTGTGCTATCCATACGGACTGCCGCTTCTGGGTGAGGGCATATCGCATATATGATGATACCTCCATGGAGTTGCGGTAAAAATCGTGGGCTGTGCCGCCGCGCACAATACGGAACATTTTGTTCATCTTCCCGATGTCGGTCACCAGACCGCCCTGCATCAGATTGCTGCCGAAGGTGATTTCGGAGGTGTCCAAATGGTGTTCGTGCAGGAGCACTTGCAGGATGGCGGCGTCCAGAAGGATGTCGCGGTGGTTGGCCACGAACATATATTGCTTGTCCGGATCCAGCGTGTCAAAGCCCGCATGGGTGAGGCCGTCGGAGGTCCTTTGCAAAATGCTGTTGATGGCTTGGAACATGACACGGGTTTGGAACTCGCGTATGGTGCGGATGCGCAGGAAGTCTTGCCGGTATTCTTCGATGTCGGCGTCGGGGGCGATGTGGTGTACGATGGTCTCAAAAAGAGGGTGATTCGCCACACGCGCTATTGCGGCGGGAATCTCTTCGTCATAATATGGGCGGGTCTCTTCAAACACGGCGGCTTATTGGTTGCGTTCGTCGAAGAAGGTGACGGGCTTGCGGCTCATGGCGGGGAAGTTGATCTTGCGGACAGCCTCCGCCGGTGCGATGACGATTTGCGGGGCCACACGGATCTTGGCGCGGAAACGGTCTTTGAGGTCTTTGACCACATCAGCGGAGGTGTCGCCCTTCAGCCCGATGGTGATGATCACGTCGTCGGTGCCTGCGTCGCTGGTCTTGAGGGTGATGTAGTAGTTCTCCACGTAGCCGGTGTTGTTGAGCACATCGGCCAATGCAGGCGGGTAGAGGGTGGTGCCCTTGTATTTGATCATGTGGTTCTTGCGGCCTACGATGGGGCTGATGCGGAAGGTCTGCCGACCGCACTGGCAGGGCTCCGGGTGTATGCAGGCCATATCGCCGGTGCGGAAGCGCAGCAGCGGCATACCCTCTACGCCAAGGGTGGTGATGACCACCTCGCCCACCTCGCCCTCCGGCACGGGCATGTCATCTTCGCCGATGATTTCCACGATGAGCAGTTCCGGATGATGATGTCCGCCGCAGCCGTAGGCGCACTCGGAGAAGGTGGCCGACATCTCGGTGGAAGAATAGGTGGCGAATAGATCCACATCCCATTTGGCCTTGATTTTCTGACCAAGGGAGTTCAACTCGAAATTCTGTTCGCGCAGGCCCTCGCCGATGCCGATGATGCGTCTTACGGAGCTGTTTCGGTAGTCGATGCCGTGGGCTTCGGCGTATTCTATCAGTTTTAAGATAAATGAGGGAATGCACATGATGCTGTCGGGACGGATGCGCTGGATGGTGTCCCATTGCAATTCAGGGATACCATTACCCACGCGGATGACACCCGCACCCATTTTGCGCAGACCGAGGAAATAGGCCAGCCCCGCCATGAATCGCTTGTCTATGGTGGTCATCAGCTGGAGGATGCTTCCACGTGTGAGACCGGCACAGGTGAAGGATACAGCCTCGTTGTAGGCCAGACGCTCCAGATCATGGTCTGTGCAGGC
The DNA here is from genome assembly GCA_045116675.1 of Bacteroidales bacterium. GTDB lineage: Bacteria > Bacteroidota > Bacteroidia > Bacteroidales > WCHB1-69 > F23-D06. The sequence continues at coordinate 4,686 of JBGUMF010000094.1, read as the reverse complement.
GAAGGTCACGGGGTCGCCCAGCGTGCCTGATGTGGTGATGAAGTCGATGATCTGCTCGCGGGGCACGCAGAGAAAGTCCCAGTTATGCAACTGCAGATCCCGCTTGTCGGTGAAGGGGATGTCCCGAAGGTCTTCGATGTGGCGTATCTTGCCAATGTCAATATGATGCTGGCGGAACATCGCCTGATAAAACGGCGAGTTTGCATGCAGATACTCCAGTTGAACTTTCAGCTTCTCTTCCTGAAAGGCTTTGATGACTTCCTTGGGTTGGAATTCTATTTCGGGGATGAACGGTTTCGTCATGATGATAGGTTATGGTAAGATGTTGATTTCTTTGAGCCATTTGATGAAGCTGTACTTCCACTTGCCGGCTTCCGGCGCGAGTTTCTCGTCCATGCCGTAGCCATGTCCGCCAGTCTCATACAACAGGAATTGGTGGGGAATGCCGGCACGCTTCAGGCTGCGGTCCAGACGCACGCTGTTCTCGAACTTCACCACGGGGTCGTCTTTGGCCGTCACCACGAAGGTGGGCGGCATGTCTGCGGGGATGTTCAACTCCATGGAAAAACGGGTCTGCTCGTCGGAGGTATAATGGCGCGTGAGCAGGTTGCGCCGTGAACGCTGGTGGACGATGTCGTCCTGCATGGAGACCACCGGATAGACCGGCACGACGAAGTTCGGTTTCAGGAGTATCCGGTCTTTGACACCCACCTTGGCAATGTAGTTGTCCTGGTGGAAGGCTCCCGTCATGGTGACTAAATGACCGCCGGCGGAGAACCCCATTGTACCTATTTTTTTAGAGTCAATGCCATACTCTTTGGCATGCTCCCGCACATAATGGATGGCGTATTGGGCGTCTTGGATCATGGCTGGATGATGATAGCCCCGGTTTCCGGTGCGGTATTTCACCACGAAGGCGTTGATGCCCTGGCTGTTGAGCCATTCGGCCACGCCAAAGCCCTCGGTGGCGATGCCCATCGTGTGGCTGTAGCTGCCGCCAGGAAAGATGATGACCGCCACACCCGTGTTCTTGTCTTTGGGAGCCGGATAGATATATAGCTTTGTGGGCTGCGATTTCATCCCCGGCACATCATACCACAAATGGACGGGCTTGGGTTGTGCGCTGGCGGCCAAAACCCATACAAGACACAATAGTGTTTGAAGGAAGCTTCGCATTATTTAATCTTGCTTAGTTGTTTTCCAATGGCCTCTCCTATGCAGCTGAATGCTTCCGCCACGCGCATCTCAGGCTGCGGAGACATGAAATAGGGACTGTGGGTTATTTTCTTCAACTCCATGGTGGCAAATGGAGTTGTGGAGCCTGTCTTGACAAACGAAACCATCCCGGACACCTTGGCGGGCATCGACATCGGACCGGCGAAAGAACCTGGGTCAATGTCGGTGAGCTTTACAATGATGGTGTAGGAGGCCTCCTTGAAATCTCCGCACTCCATGCCACTCTTGGTAATCTCTTTGTTCAGGTCTTCAACCAGTCTCGGTTCCCACTTTTCCGTGCGGAATGAAGAGGTCCAGGCCGCTTTCCACTCCGGATCCTTAGCTTTATCCTCGCTTTTAAGATATTTGACTTCACTGTCGCCATCGTAGGTGACTCCCTTGTAATCAAAAATGATATTTATCTCTTCTTGTCCTTTTAGACATGAGGCATCGCCTTTGATTTTTTGTGCCTGCATGGATAAAACCACACAACAAATCGTTAAAGTGAATAATATTCTCTTCATAATCAGAATAAAAATAAATTATTGATTATTAATTATTAGTTGTTAATTGATAATCCCTTTAATCTCCTCCGCTGACAATTGCCGATAGACGGGTTTCTCATCAGCAAACGACACCTCGAAATACTCCTCGTCGTAGAAGGAAAGCTTGGAGTTGGTGTCGGGGTTGCATTCGATGTAATGGATTTGCAAAAGGTCCAGACCTTTCTTGTCGCAAATCTGTTGCGCTAACGACTTGCCCGCGTACGTCACGGATGTGCCGGGGTTGTCCTGGTATAATTCTGTGACAATCACGTAGGTTCCTGAATCCTTGTGGATGATTTTCAGTCCGCACGCACTGGGCATGTCCCATTGTCCCGCAAAGGGGAATATTTCATCGTAGTATCGTTCGGGTACTTTCATGTGAACTTTTTTAAGGATGCAAAAATACGCTTTTTTATCTTACAGCTAGAACACTTTGGAATGGACCTTCGGTAAAAAAAAAGGGCGGAATAAAACCGCCCTGAATTTTCGAGTGCTTATCGGCGTATGATTTTGAAAGTCTTCAGTTTTCGTTTCCCATCCAGCAAGTCGAGGAGGTAGCTGCCGCTGGAATATTGTCCGATGCCGAAGGCGGTGAGGTCGTCGCTCACGGTCACGGTCTGGAGCAGCCGTCCGTTGCCGTCATAGAGGCGGGCGGTGAGTCCTCCGTCAGGAATCTCATAGCCGTTGAGCTTCAGTTGGACGATGTTGTCCGTCGGATTGGGATAGACCACGGCATTGAGCACAATCTGCGGGAAGTCATCTACCCCCACAGTCTGTATTTCGTAGGGTTGCTGCACACCTTCAAGGATGTACTTGTCGCCACTTTGGGCACGTTGCACAGCGGGCTGTCCCACGGTGTAAGTGGCGGTTCCGCCGGTGCCGGAGGCTGTGCCACCTACGGGCACAATGGCCGATTGACCGAAAGTGGAAAAGACCAGAACACAGGAAAGTGTGAACAGGAATAACAATTTTCTCATAACTATTTGATATTGTTGGTTTTTATTATAAATATTCAATTTGGGTGCAAAAATAAGAATTTTGCCAATGTCCGCTTGTTATTGTGAATAACTCGTGCATAATGTGGGTAAAAAGCCAGGGGTGGAGGTATGAGCACTGTCGCCCCTGGCACATAATACCGTAACTTCTAAATTAGTCCTTCAAACACCGGATAGATTTGTAATGGGCTTTGCCCTCGCCTGATGTGAAAGAGGTTGACATAGTACCGCTGCTGTTAATGTAGAAGGAGGATACGGTGTTGCTGTAGGTCATCCAGAAGTAGGCGCAGCTGCCGAAATCGTAGTAGCCGGTCGTGTTGGTGTAGGTGGCCCGTCCGGCCATCATGGCGTTGAAGCCCGATGACGAGGTCCTGAACGAGGCGGTGGTGTTGTTGTAGAACGTCATGACATCCTGACGGGTGGGGATATGCCAGCCGCTGGGACACAAACCGCTCATTCCGTCCGTCACCGTGCTGCCGTTGTTGGCGACGGCAGGCCAGTTGTACAAGTAGGAGTATGTGCTTGCATTGCTGTTTTCCCCATTCGGATAACGGCGGTACGGGACTGTAGTGGAACCCGTGGCATAATCCGTAAGTATACTGATGGTGGCACCGCTGGTGAGGTTGCCCGTACGGAGATTCTCCTTCATCCAGCATTGCTCTTTCACACGGACGGTGCTGTAATTGACGCCTCCCGTGACATCCATTACCGTGGCGGGACATGAGTTGGTCAGTACCACCTTGAGGAGCACGCCACTGTAGGTATTGGAAACGTCAGAGATGAACTGGATGGTCAGAGCACCATCGCCATTGTTTGGATAGATGTCCGAAATGGTTCCGGATCCGCTCACATGTACAAGTCTTGTTCCTGAAGTTGAGGAACCGCTGAAAACGTTCAGGAAGTCGTAGTTGCTTTCGGTGTTGTAGGTGCCGGACACAATGCGCACGTCCTTGCCGCTTGGGGGATACAAGGTCAACGTGCCGTTGAAACGGTTGCCGTAATTTTTGTTGGGACCGCCATACGTGTAGATGTAAAGCGTGTCGCTGGTGGAGTTTATCGAGATGCTTCTCGAACCGGTGGACGGGATGGCGTAGTAGTTGCCGCGGCGCACCGTGACCGGGTTGCTGTAGCCCGTTCCGTTGATGTTGGTGGCGAAAGCCCTTACGTATAAGTTTGTGTTGGCATAGTCGTTAAGTACTTTGAAGAAGCCGGAACTGTTGGTGTCCACCGTCACAAAGGAGGAGTTCTGGAGTGTCGGGTTCTGGTTCGAGGTGCTGAAAACAAAGCCCTTGGCCACGATGAACTCGTTGGGACTGTTGTTCGTGATACCGTTGCTGGTGATTTGACCACACACGGTCGAGTTGTTCAACAGGTCACCCGGCCATACATCGGTGATGGTGACCACCGGAATACCGCCGGAAACCTGCTGCCCGTTTTCAATCACTTGCTGCAGACTGTCAATCTTCTGCTGCATCTGCTGCATCTGCTGCTGCATGGCTCCCAGACTGCTGTTGATCATGGCCTGCACATTATCGGTGGTGAGGGTGGTGATGTTCACGGTCTGGGCTGAACTCTGGTTAGCTGTGAACGTGCCCACCGTGCTGCCGTTCTGCTTTATGGTGAGGGTTCCGTTGTTCACCGTAGGAATATTGTTCATTATGTTGTTGAGAGCGTTTTGGAGATTGTTGAGGCTGTCGGTTGTGAGGTAGCCTGCATCGTTGCTAAAGGCACTCACGTTGGTGGGAACAGTAGGGATAACAGGCTTGCCGGTCAGGTCGTTGTAATTGCCAGAGAACAGGGTCGGTTTGCCCGTCAGGTCATTATAGTTGCCGGAGAACAAGTTCGGCTTGTCGGTCAAATCATTCCAGCTGCCGCTGAACCCTGCGGGCAGTTTCGCAAAGCTGCCACCGGTGAGGTAGATGGTATCGTGG
>JBGUMF010000093.1:0-37577 GCA_045116675.1 Bacteroidales bacterium | reverse complement strand
TGTGTACGGCAAGTTGTTGAAGACGGTTGAGGCGAATGCCAATACGATGGAGCTTGATGTGAGAGAGCTTGCTTCGGGCATGTATTTCGTGCACGTTACACTGGAAAATGGTACGAGGCTGACCACCAAGGTGATGAAACAATGATATCAGAGTGTTTTTCCGATATATTTTTATATTTTTGCGGCTGTAAATGTAAAGTTCACATCGCATAAAAAAGAATGGAAAACACAAGTCGAAATATTACGGTTGTTTTATTCGCCCTTTTTTATATCGCTATCATCATTTTCTTTGGTCGCAATTGTTTTATCCGTCCGGGTGCCTGCTCCGCCATGTACAAGGAATATCTGGTTGGGGTATTTGTTGTGTCAGTCCTTCTCATTGAGCAGCTGGTGCTGATTCCAAAGTTGTATTTCCGCAATCGTTTCCGCTGGTTTTGGCTGCTATCGGCCGTTTTGATATTGCTTCTGACAGCTGGAGAGATGATTCTGGTGTTTCCAAATATCCAGCGGTCCTTACAATATTTCTCGCGGCCGGCCTCGGACATGGTTATGACATTCAGCCTGTTGGTCTTGTTCCGGAATCTGGGGCTCTACTCCTTCGTGTTTTTCATCACGGTGCTATTGCGGGAGTTGTCTCTTGCCCGGAAGAAGGCTTTGGCACTGAAAGCACAAATCCAGTACATGGATGTCCGGAACTTTAAGAATGAGATCGTGTATGTCAAACTACAGGATATACTGTATTGTGAGCAGAATCAGAATATGGCCAATATCTTCATGATATCTGGTGAAAAATACTATCGTTTTGATTCCATGAAGAATATGGAGGAGTTTTTAGGAGAGGATCAGTTTCTTCGTGTTTCCAGATGCCATTTGGTCAACCTGAACTATGTGGATGCCTATAATAGTCACGGTGTGTTCATTGGGGAATTAGAACGGGGGAAGAGCCTGGTATTGCCTGTTTCATCCATTCGGAAAGACGTTGTGGCGGAAAAATTCACTCAGTTGGGGATTGATTTGAGGGAGGCGGACGACGAAGAGGGTTTTTCCGACGGGTTGGACACAATAGACGAAGCCTCAGTGGAGGATATTTTTGTCAAACATAAGAAGTTGGACGTTATTTACAAGTACATCGAATCCCATCCGAACTGTAAGATCGGTCAGATCGTTTCTGGCACGGGTTTTGCCAAGGGATCGGTGGAGCGTTACATAAAAAAATTGAAGGATATGGATTGTGTGGAGTATCAAGGTAATTGGAAAACAGGTGGTTACAAGATTAATGACCCTTCATTATAAATGTAATCGGAATAGGTTGGAATATCAATAAAAAGTGTATTTTTGCCGCCGAAAAACAACAACAAAATTTATAAAAAAATGGCTTACAAAATCAATCCTGATCTCTGCGCATCCTGTGGTACTTGCGCAGGCGAATGCCCTCAAGAGGCTATCTCCGAAGGCACTCCTTATTCCATCAATCCTGATCTCTGCATCGAATGCGGCGCTTGTGCTGACGTATGTCCTTGCGAGGCTATCAGCTTGGAGTAATTGAAACAATGGTAGAATAAAAAAGGCGCGGTATTCACCGCGCCTTTTTTGTTGCATTGAACAAGGGGTTATTTGATGCCGAGTTGTGTTCGGACGGCTGATGTCAGATCGTCGCTGTCGGCATAGAATGCCAGTGTGGAGATGTCAAACACATATGTGTAGCTTCCCTTTTCGGCCACCACTTTGATGGCATCCAACAGTCTGGACTGGAAGGGTTTCAACAACTCCACCTGTTTGGCTTGCAGTTCGGCCTCGCTGTTGGCCACAAACTCCTGCAGGCGGGCATACAGTTTGGTGATTTCATCCTCCCGGACTTTCAGGATGGCGGCGGAGGCACCCGATGCGGCCAGTTGCGTGTATTTGGCCTCCTTTTCCTTGAATTCGTTTACCATGGCCTGTCCGGTTTCTTCCAACTCCTGCTGGAACTCAGCCAGTTTGGTCTGCGCGGTGTCAATGCCGGGCATCTCTTTCATGATGGCTGCGTAGTCCACATGCCCGAATTTCGCCTTTTGGGCAAAACCGGTGGCGATGCCGGCCAGCAGGCAAACGATGATGATCAGTTTCTTCATATCCGTTCCTCCTTATTTGATGCCTAACTCTTTCTTAACCAGCGGGGTGATGTCATCCCCATTGCCATAGTAAAGCAGTATTTTGGTGTCGAAGATGTAGGCATAGCCATGTTCTTTCGCCACCTTGTTGATGGCATTTTGGATGGCATCCTGAAACGGCTTGGCCAATTCGTATTGTTTGTCCTCCAGATCCTCCTGGGCGTTGGCCTGGAATTCCTGGATGCGCGTGCCAAGGTCTTGCAACTCCTTCTCCCGTACCTGACGGACGGCGGAGGACATGGTGCCCACCTCACGGTCAAACTTGTCCTTCTTCTGCTGATATTCGGTCATCATACTTTCGTACATGGTCTGTAAATCAGCCTGAAAAGCGGTCAGTTTGATTTGAAGGGAGTCGATTCCCGGCATCACTTCCAAGATGTCCCCGGAATTGACGTGCCCGTATTTCTGGGCATCAGCCACGTTGACGGAGAACATGGCAACAGCTGCTATAAGCAATAAGATTTTTTTCATTGAACAGTTTTTTAGAGTTTTAATGTTTTACATAAATATTATTAGTCATCCATATCAGACGAAGCGGAGACACCCAGCTTTTGCAGGATAATCTCGTTAATGTCCCATTTGGGGTCGGCGTAGATGATAGTCATCTCGCCGGCAGTGTCAAATACGAACGCATACCCTTTCTCCTTGGCGTAGTCGTTGATGGTGCTGATGACGCGGTCCTGGATGGGTTTTACTAGCTCCTCCCGTTTCTTGAAGAGGTCGCCATTCTGACCGAAGCGCTTCTTTTGCAGCTCTTTGGCAGCCTTTTCCTGGGCGATGATGGCCTCTTCACGGTTTTTCTTGATCTGGTCGGGCATGGTGATGGCCTCTACCTGGTATTTCTTGTACATGGAGTCGATGGCGGCGAATTTGGATTCTATCTCCTTCTGCCACATAACAGCCACACGGTCCAGTTCCGCTTGGGCCTCTTTGTATTCCGACAGTTTGGAAAGGATGTATTCGGAATTGATGTAGGCGTATTTCTGACAGAAACCGGTCAGTGCCAGCATTAACATCAGGGTTGAGAGTATTATTTTCTTCATTTTATTTGGAATTTTGGTTTTGCAAACGAATGGGCGTTGGATTTATTGTTTGGGCATAAGTTTAATCAATGGATTGGTTGATGGAGATGTGGAAGTGACTGCCCCAGCTGGAAGAACTTCTGCCGGGCACGGGGTCGAAGCCGTAACCCCAGTCGAAGCCGAGTAAGCCGAACATCGGCAGATAGACGCGCACACCCAGACCGGCGGACTTGTACAGGTTGAACGGGTTGTACTGCCGTTTGTCAATCCAGCCCTTACCAGCTTCTATGAAGGCAAGCACATAGACGGTGGCTGACGGGTTCAGGGAGATGGGGTAGCGGAGCTCGGCAGTGAACTTGTGGTAGATGCTGGCACCTACGGAGGAACCGTCGATGTAGGGTGACAGAACCTCGTCGTCATATCCGCGCATACCAATCACCTCGCGGCCGTCGTATGCGTACGTGGAAAGTCCGTCACCGCCAAGGTAGAAGCGCCCGAACGGGGTGATGCCGATATCTTGGTTATAACAGCCCATGAAGCCCATCTTGAGGCGCACGTTCAGCACCAGATTCTGCACAATGCGTGTGAACCAGGAGGCGTTGAACTTCCATTTGTGAAACTCCATCCATTTGAATTTCTCCTGATCGGTGGCGGTGGTGTAATCCTTGCCGGTGAACAGGGAATAGGGTGGTGTGACCTGCACGCTGAACGAGAGGCTGGAGCCTTCGCGCGGGTAAATGGGTGCATTAACGGAGTTGCGCGACAGCGTGAAGATGTAGCTCAAACTGTTGGCAAAGCCGTCGGTGAAGAAATAGTAGCCTGCCCAGTTTTTCACCTTATAGTATTCATAGGAAATCGTGTGCGACATCTGGAAGTAGTCGTCGGGCCATTTGAGCTGGCTGGCTAACGACAGGGATGCACCGGCGATGCTGCTGGCACGGTATGAGTCGTCGTTTTTCTTATGGTTGTTGGTCTGTTTTTGGAAATAAACGCCAAAGGTTAGGGCGTTGGGTTTCTTGCCTCCCAACCACGGTTCGGTGAAGGAGAGGTTGTAGTATTGGTACCAGGAGCCGTTGGTGGAGACGTTGAGGGCAAGGCGTTGTCCGTCGCCGCCCGGAATGGGAGTCCAAGCCTCTTTTTTGAACAATTTCTTGGTGGAGAAGTTGTTGAAGGCGATGCCGGCGGTGATGACGAAGCCGGTGGCGCCGTAACCGGCACTCAGAGAGAGCTGGTCTGAGGATGTCTCTTCCACCACATAGTTGATGTCCACGGTTCCGTCCGCCTCATTCGGTTTGGGCTGCACATCCATCTTCTCCTGGTTGAAATAGCCTAATGACATGAGTACCTGCTGGGTGCGGATGATGTCGGCACGGTTGAACAGCTTGCCTGGGATGGTGGTGATTTCCCGCATGATAACGTTGTCGTTCGTCTTCGTGTTGCCCGAGATGGTGATCTTGTTGTATCGGGCCTGCTTGCCCTCGCGGATACGGATTTCAATGTCGATGGAGTCGTTTTCAACGGCAACCTCCACCGGATTGGCGTTGAAAAACAGATAACCGTTGTTCATATACAACGAGGCGAGGTCATCGCCGTCCTCCTTCATGGTAAGGTTTTTGGTGAGCAGGGTCTGGTTATAGACATCGCCCTTGCTGATGCCGAGCAGCTGTTGCAGCAGTGAGGTGGGATATATGGTGTTGCCCACGAAGGAGATGTCGCGGAAATAGTATCTCGGACCTTCGTTGACATCAATGTCGATGTGTATGTTGTTGTTTTTCACATAGTAGGTGTCGCGCACGATAACGGCATCGCGGTAGCCCAGCTCATTGTATTTGTTGATGAGGTTGACTTTGTCTTTCTCGTAGGAATCACGGATGAACTTGGATTTCTTGAAGATGCGGAGTTTCACACGGTCGGAGAAGTAGTCGTCCAGATGTTCGAACATATCTTTTGACTGGTAATAGCCTTTGTGCTTGAGGGTATAGGCGATGGCGGTGTCAGCCTTATACATGGGCATGAAGAGGAATCTCTCCTTGGTCTCCTTCATCGAGCGCAGAAGGATGGCATTGGTCACGCCCTCGTTGCCGTTGATGTTGATCTTGGCAATCTTCACTTTTTTTGCCTTATGGATATCGAAAAGGATGCTTCGGGCGTTTTTGATCTTCTCATCCGGGATTTCCTGCACGGAGACATCGCAACTGTAGAAGCCTTTATCCACATAGTATTTGCGTATGATGTTGACGCAGGTGGTCTTCATGTTGTCGTTGATGATGTTGCCTTGGGAGATGTTAAGTTTTTCCCGCAGGTCATTCTCTTCGGACTTGGTGGTTCCTTTGAAACCGAAGGAGAGAAGGCGGGCACGGTCTTCCAGACGCACATCCAAGAAGGCCACATTCCCGTTGATGCGGGTGACGGTGATTTCCACATCGTCGTAAAGGCCTGTTCTCCAAAGGGATTTAACGCTTTTAGAGATTTGCTCCCCGGGGATTTTGATGATGTCACCCACGTGGAAGGAGAGCAGACGGGCATCCAGAGGCGCGGTGCCGGAGGAGGTGATGCCGCCGATTTCGTATTCTTTCGGGTTAGAATAGTCCACTTTCACAGGGCTGTCGGGCTGGTCGCCACCGACTACAACCTGACCATAAGCCTGTCCGCAAAGAAGTGCGGAGGCCAGAATCAGAAGTTGCAGAAAGCGTTTAAAAATAGTCATTGTCTGTGGGTGGAAAAAGTCGGCAAAGATACGCAAAATATTAATGTTCCCGAACTTGTTCGCCTATTTTTCCGTAGCGCCGTTCCCGGTTTTGGTATGCGTTGATGATTTCCGCCAAATGTGTTTTGCGGAAGTCGGGCCACATGATAGGGGAGAAGAAGAGTTCGGTGTAGGCGATTTCCCAGAGGAGGAAGTTGCTCACGCGGCATTCTCCACCGGTGCGGATCAGGATGTCGGGATCGGGGATATTCGGGTGATACAAAGCGTGTTGGATATCATCTGCCGTGATATCGTCAGCGTTGCGGAGACCTTTGGCGCAGTCGGAGGCGATTTTCCGGACGGCGTCGGTGAGCTCGGCACGACCGCTGTAGCTGAGGGCGAGGATGACGGTCAGTCCGTCGTTGCCGGCGGTCTGGCGGATGGCGTCCTCCAGTGCGTTGCGGCAGGCATCGGGCAGGTCGTTGATGCGGCCGGTCATCATGAGGCGCACATGGTTGGCCATCAGGCGTTCCAGTTCGTTGTGGATGGAATGCACCAGCAGGGTCATCAGCATTTCGACTTCCTCTTTGGGGCGGTTCCAGTTTTCGGTGGAGAAAGCGTAGAGGGTGAGGTAGCGGATGCCCATTTCGCCAGCGCCTTCGATGACGCTGCGTACGGCCTCCACGCCGTTTTGGTGCCCGAAGGTGCGTTCGTGGCCCTGTTGCTGAGCCCATCGTCCGTTGCCATCCATGATGATGGCGATGTGGGTGGGTAATTTTTTATCAGTATGGCTCATAGTCAGTGTCTTTTCTTACGCGGATTTTTGAGGTCACAGGTCTTGCTCTCATTGCCGAACTTCACTGTAAAGGTCAGTCCGACAAAGGAGTACCAGTCTTTGGTGGTGGAGACACCGCGTTGTACGCCGTCGTCCTCGTGGATCAGGTCGGGGTGTTCGACGGTGGGCACGCGGCGGTCGGCCAGGTCGGCGGCGATGTCGCCCCGCTGTTCGCGCAGCATGTCGTTATCGTAATAGACGCCGCCCACATCATCCAGATAGTCGGTGAAGGTGTAGCGCATTCCCCATTCGGCCCCGATGGCGATATGTCTTCCCAGAGTGGCTTTGATGCCGATGCCGAACGGGATGGCCACGTTGGTGAGCGAGTATTTCTTTTTCTGGCCTTCCAGTCCCTGGCCTTCGGTGCCGAGGCTCTGCAGATTGTACAGCGGCGACCCCGGCAGAGAATCCTGCGGGTTGAAGGAGAAGAGGGCGATTCCGGCGAAGATGTATGGGGTGAAATGGTTCTTGCCCGTGGCGTTGTAGAGTTTGAAGAAGTTGAGTTCCGCCTGCACGCCGATTTCCGAAATCGGGGAGACGAAGTTCAGGTTGCGCTCGTAGTTGTTGTTGGTTTTTCCGTCACTGCCGCTGACTTTGGAGAAGATGATGTCGGCCTTCAGGGCCCAGCGCGGCGACAAATTGTAGCGGTATATGAGGCCGCCGGCCGGTTTCACCTGGCGGAAGATATTGTCGGTGAGTTCGCCGCAGTAGAAGGAGATGCCGCCGAAGGCTCCGATTTCCGACTGCTGTGCCGTCGCCGTCAGGGCAAAAACCGTCAGTAAAATGCCTGTTATGAGGGACTTGAAAGGGAAAGAGTTCGTTTTTCTTACCATATATTATCAGATAATAATGTCGTATAACGCTGCAAAAATAAAAAAATTACGCGGAAATTTGAGCAAATGAAAAAAAGTGTATTTTTGCGCCCCAAAAATTTATAAATAAAGTTATTATAATTTTTTAATAGAAAGGAGCCTTGAATATTACACCGAATGCAGGCAGAGGGATGAGGCAAAACGGTCCTCGCCCGAAGAAAGAAGCCCAACACCGTATCAACAATTACATTACAGCCCAGACCGTGCGCGTGGTGGGTGAGAATTTCGAACCCAAGATTGTTTCCTTGCGAGAGGCACTTGCCATTGCCGACCAGTACGAGCTGGACTTGGTGGAGATTTCCCCGCAGGCCAATCCGCCGGTATGCAAGGTGATGGATTACCAGAAATACCTCTACGAGCAGAAGAAGAAGGCGAAGGAAATCAAGGCCAACAGTGCAAAAACCACGGTGAAGGAGATTCACATGGGTCCGCAGACGGACGATCATGATTTCAATTTCAAGTGCAATCATGCCATCAAGTTCCTGAAGGACGGCTACAAGGTGAAGCTGATGGTGACCTTCCGAGGTCGTTCCATCATCTACAAGGATCAGGGCGAGCTGCTCCTGCTCCGTTTCGCCCAGCAGCTTGAAGAAGTGGGCAAGGTGGACCAGCTGCCGACACTGCTCGGCAAGAACATGACCATGATGATCAGCCCCAAATCGACAAAAAAATAGAATGCGACAAGCTCTTAATATAAACTTTAAAAATTTGAAGAAATGCCAAAAATTAAAACGAAATCCGCTGTCAAGAAAAGATTCACTTTGACCGGCACCGGAAAAATCAAGAGACATCACGCGTATCACAGCCACATTCTCACCAAAAAATCTACAAAGAGAAAACGTAACCTGGCTTACAGCGCCATTGTCGAACCGAATCTGGAACGCACCGTTCTGCAGATGCTCGGTAAATGCTAACATTTATTATTAACAATTAACTTTACTATCAGCTATCGAAGAGTTTAAAAGTTAAACCGCTGACGTAAAAAAGAAAGGAACTTAATTATGCCAAGATCAGTAAATCATGTTGCTTCAAGAGCAAGAAGAAAAAAGATTTTGAAACGTACCCGTGGGTACTTCGGCAAACGTAAAAACGTTTGGACCGTTGCAGTTAATTCGTGGGAAAAAGGGCAGCAATATGCCTACCGCGACAGAAAAGCTAAAAAGAGAAACTTCAGAAGTTTGTGGATCACCCGTATCAACGCGGGTGCACGCGAATACGGCATGTCCTACTCTGTCCTCATGGGCAGTCTGGCCAAGAAGGGTGTCGCGCTCAACCGCAAAGCCCTCGCCGACCTCGCGATGAATAATCCTGAGGCATTCAAGGCTATTGTTGACTTGGTCAAATAAATAGTTGCAACAATTTTAAAATCGAAATTTGAGTTCGTCGCATAAAAAAAGCCCCGCAGTCGCGGGGCTTTTTTGTTGGTCGTTATTGGAATTAGCATTCCACGATGGTACACCAGTTGTGCGTGTCGGGAAGTTCGCCATATTGGATGCCCATCAGGATTTCGCGCATCTTGATGCTCCACGGGCCGGGCTTTCCGTCTTTTGCGATGACATACTCTTCGCCCGTCTCACGATCCTGGATCATGTGGATGGGGGAGATGACAGCGGCGGTACCGCAAGCACCAGCCTCCTCGAAAGTGCCGATTTCGTCCAGTCTGACATGACGGCGCTCCACCACAAGGCCGAGGTCCGCGGCGATCTGGCGCAAGCTCATGTTGGTGATGGAAGGCAGGATGGAGCCGGAATCCGGAGTCACATACTTGCCGTCCTTGATGCCGAAGAAGTTGGCGGGACCAGCCTCATCGATGTAGGTCTTGGTCTTGGCATCGGCGAAGATGGAGGCACTGAAGCCCTCATGGTGTGCTCTTTCGCCGGCGCGGAGGGAAGCGGCATAGTTGCCACCCACCTTCACATGACCGGTACCCAGCGGGGCGGCACGGTCGTAATCCTTGGCAATCTGCATGTTGGTCGGCTTGAAGCCCTCTTTGAAGTAAGGGCCGACCGGCATCACGAACACCACAAACAGGTACTCGTCGGCGGGTTTCACACCGATGGTGGCACCCGTGCCGATCAACAGCGGACGGATGTACAGGGAACCTTCCGTTCCGTAAGGCGGAATATAGTCGGCGTTCAGCTTGATGACCTTTTCGAGGGCGGCGAAAAACAGCTCTTGGGGAATGGGGGCCAACATGATGGTGTCGGCGGAGCTGTTCAGACGTTTCCAGTTCTCTTCCCAACGGAACAGGCGGACCTTGCCGTCTTTGCCTCTGAAAGCCTTCATGCCTTCAAACGCTTCCTGACCGTAGTGGAGACAGGAGGCAGCCATGTGCATGGGGATGTATTCGTCAGACATGACTTCCAGTTCACCCCATTTGCCGTCTCTGAAATAACAGCGTACATTGTAGTCGGTTTTTACATAACCGAATGACAGACTTTTCCAATCTATGTTCTTCATTGTGTTAAATTTGTTGATTGTTATGTTTTATATTATAATTGTAATAAACTGTGTATCGTGATATTGTCAAGTCTTTTCCGGCCTTCCAAGGCGGTGAGTTCGATAAGGAACACCGTGTCGATGGAGGCGGGATTGAAATGGCGCATCAGGCGTACGGCGGCGCTCATGGTGCCTCCCGTGGCCAGCACGTCGTCAAGGAGCAGGATGCGTTTTCCTTCCGCAATGGCGTCTTGGTGGATTTCGATGCTGTCGGTGCCGTATTCCAGATTGTAGCTCTCGGAGAAGGTGGCGGCGGGCAATTTGCCCTTCTTGCGGATGGGCACAAACGGAATGCCCAGCAGGTACGCCAGCGTGGGACCGAAGAAAAAGCCGCGGGTTTCCAAGGCGACAATGACATCGGGACGGATGCTTTTGGCCACCGCCAACATATCGTCAATGACCATGCGATAAGCCTCCCCGTCGTTCAATAACGTGGTGATGTCGTAAAACTTGATTCCGGGTGTCGGGAAATCGTCGATGGTGCGGATCTTGGAGAAATCAAACATAAGGATGTCCTTTTTTTGCGAGGGCAAAGGTACACTTTTTTTTGGAGAAAGCAAAATAATATGTAAAGGTTTGTGCCCGGAGGGAAAATCACTCGGCGGACTGCGGTTTCACATTGGCTTTCAGGGCTTCGTGAATGCGGGTTTTCAGCTGCATGACGTTCTGTTCCACCACATTCTGCCGCTCGGGACGGAACAGGGTGGCGTATTTGGCCTTCCCCAGTTTGAAACGCCGCTTGTCGGTGCCGATGATGTCCAACCCGAGCCGGATGGGTTTTATCAGCGAGATGTTGTATTGGTAGTCCATATTCAAATTGTGTCGTCCGGAGAGAATGGCCTGGTATTTGTCAATGGAAACCAGGAAGGGATATACATCAATCTCGTTTTTGAAGATGGTCATCTCCGCCGACAGGCTGTCGATGCGGTTCGGTGTGTTCTTCTTGAATTTCAGTTTCTTTGCGATATTGCCAAAGGTCTCCTGATCCAGGACCACCAGATTTTGCCCGTTGATGGCGGCGGCACCGCGCAAGGTGGAATATTTGAGGTCGTAGTTGGATTTGAGGTTGGTTTCAATGGCAAAATGGAACTCGGCGTTGCCGGCAAACGACTTCAGCATGGGCAGGATGGTGTCCACTTCGGGAATCAGAGCGATGAGTTGGTCAATCTTGATGTCCAAGAGGTGGAAGTCCAGCCCGAGGAAGAGATGGTTTTTGCGCGGCGACTGGTACATGGCGGTGAGCTGCATGCGGGCGGCGTCATGCGTGACGGCCATCTCCTCCAGCACGAGCGTGCCGTCCTTCAAATCGAGGAACCCGCCGATGTTGCGGAAGTAGGTGTCCTCGTAAAGGGCCTTCTTGATATGGGTGTTCATGCGGATGTTCATGCCGTAAGGTACCATGAATGGGTCTTTCTGCGAATTTTCCGGCTTTTCGGCCATCACGGAATCCGAAACGCCCAAGCCGCTGAACATGTCCATAATCTGGTTCAGGTCAATGTAGTCGGAGGTGAACTCCAATGTACCTTTCATCAGATCCTTACCGTTGAAATAATCGTCAATCTGGGAAATCTTGCCGCTGAGCGAGAAGTCGGAGTTGCCGAGTTTTCCGTCGCCTTTGGTGATGTTGCATTGCTTGGGGTTGATGTCGGCCACCAGCTTCGGCAGTTCCAGCGGGTATTCTATCGCCGGCACGGTCACCATCCCGTTGTGGAGAGAGAGTTTGGCAGTGGGATTCCACTGCATCAAGGTGTTGCTGCCCTTGGGGTTATAATGGGTGGCGGCGTTCAGCATGAGGGCATCGCTCTTCACCAACAGGCCGGAACCCAAATCGGCGGAAATCGCACTGCCGGAATAGTCAAGATTCATCTTGTTCTTGTCGGGCATGACGAAAGTGCCAGACGGCTGGGTGAGGTCGGCCATCAGCGAGTCCGTTTTCACCTTGACGGTCCCCATTTTATATTTAACCCCTAACTTCATCGGTAGGGTGCTGTCTGTCAGGTTGTTCAGATAGCCGTCAAAATAAGCGTCATTGGCTGCAATATCCATGGTCCCGACTTGGCGAACCTGGAGTTTGGGCGCTTGAATCTGAGTGTAAATCCATTCTCCGATTTTGTAGGGCTTCTGCTTGACGGGGAATGAGAATTTCAGGTTCAGGGCGGGGGAGGTGATGAACATCGAATCCCCGTAGGCCAGATTCAGTTGCGTGAAATCGAAGGTGCCGTCCGCCACCCATTGGTCAATGGCCAGACGGGCTACCTGGTCGTAGTTGCATTTGACGTTGAGGGCGGCTTTGGCCTTGCCGGAACTGTGGGCGAGCTTATCCGGAAGCATATTCAGAAAATCCTCCACGTGCAAGTCGCCCGTCAGTGCCAGGTCGAAGAGCATTTCACCCAGCAAATCCTGAATCGAACCCGTGGCAGTCAGATAATTGCGTCCCGTATAGGCGTTCAGCTGTTTGACCTGTACCGATGTCTTGTCATTGGGGTTCAAGTCAAGATGGAAAGTGGAATTAATCTTTTGAAAATCAAGAGGGAAATCTTTCTTGGCAAAGGATCCGTTAACCAGATTGACATCCGTGGTGATGATGGGGGACTGCCGTTCGTTGAGGTGCCCCTTGACTTGTCCCGTCAGGTGTACGAGGCCGTCTAAAGACAAGTCGTCCAAAGCGTTGCCTATGATTGCGCGGGGAATCAGCTCCAGCACGTCGTGTAGGGGCCAATTGCCAGTTTCATAATTGAGATTCAGGACAAGGTCATTGGCGGCCGTGTCGCGGCGGGCGGAACCCTCTAATGCCAGTTTGTATCGGTCTAATGAGAGCTGGGTGTTCTGCAGCTGCAATGTCTGATCAGCCAAAGCAGCTTTCATGTCGGAATGCAACGTTATGTCCTGTTGATCCAAATAGACATTGGTGTCCATCGAGAAGGATGCTTTGTCCAACGTGAGGTCCAGCGTTCCCTCCAAACGGTCCAAATCGTTCAGAGAGCCCTCAAAAGCCCCATCCAGCTGGTCGTATTTTGCTACGATTTTTTTGTCATGTAAAGTCTTGAGAATGAGTTGGTCAGTCAGGAGTTTTATTTTGCCTTCGGCGTCAGGGTCGTTCCAGGAGCCGTTGGCCGTCAGGTTCACGTTGTCCACGTCGGCTACAAGGCCGGAGGCTATATTGATATAACGAAAATCCACGTTCCGGGTTTCCACCTTTTGCAGATGAAAGGAATATGAGGTGGTATCCGTGGTGTCTTTGTTAAAAGGTTTGAGGATGTTGAGGTTGGATTGGCCCAAATTGTTGGTGAAGACGTTCAGTTGCCCGTTTTTGACCAGGAACTCATTGACTTCAACGTGTTTGTCGCGCATCAGTTTGCGAACGTTGAGGGATGCTACACAATGGTCCACATGTAGAAGCGTGTCGGTAGGTGCTCCGAACATGCGGTTGATGAGCGTTACATCCTGAATGTCGATGCCGAGATGGGGAAACGATTTGAAGAAGGTGAGTTCTGCCCTGTCCAGATGAAAATCGCAGGTGAGCCAGTTGGGGGCTTCCTGGTTGACGATTTTTGTCAGGCGCGCGGGCGAAAAGACGGTCAGCAGCACAATACCGATGCCCGCCGCCAGAAGACCGAGGAGCGAAACGAGGGTTATGAGTGTGATTTTGATGCCTTTGCGCATGGTTTTACTGCTTGATGAAGGAGTGGAAAGTCCCGAAGTTGTCGTGATACATGAGTGTGGAGGCGGTCAGCTTGGTGACGGTGTAGGTCTTGGGTACGATGCCTCCCATGGTCATCTTATGGTTCTGTGTCAGTGTGGCACCGTCCAGCGTCCAGGTGAAGGGTTGCGCCTCCTCTTCGGTCACGTCATCGGCGGTGTCCCATGTGTAGCCGGTGCCGTTGGCGTTGTAGTACTCGTGCACGGTGCCCTCGACCCAATAGCCCGCCAGCAACGCCTCATCGAATTTGGGCTTGTGAAACCAGTCGCATCCGCAGCAGAGGGGGACAAGGATGGCAATCAGCAGAATCAGTCGGATAGTATGTTTCATTATAGGATGTTGACTTCAGGGGTTAGGCGTATGTTGAACATTTTTCTCACATCCGAATACACCTGTTTGTACAGATGCTGGATTTCTTCAGGGGAGGCTCCACCGTAGTTGACGAGTACAAGGGCCTGTAGGGGGTAGATGCCGGCATCACCGATGCGCTTGCCCTTCCATCCGGCCTTTTCAATCAGCTGACCGGCAGACAATTTCACTTTCTTGCCTGGGGCAGGGTGGGAGACTAGGTCGGGATGTTGGGCCAGCAGTTTTTGGAATCGTTCTTCCGTGATGACAGGGTTTTTGAAAAAGCTGCCCGCACAACCGATTTTGCGAATGTCTGGCAGTTTGCTGTTGCGTATGCGGAGGATGCTTTGCGTGATGGTTTCCAAAGAAATATCCTGTCGGGCCATCTCATCGGACAACGCTTTGTAGGTCAGTGTGTAGTGTTCTGTTTTGGAGAGTCGAAACCAGACGTGGGTGATGAGGCATTTTCCCTTCAGCTTTTTTTTGAAGATGGAATTCCGATAGCCGAAGCAGCACTCTTCAGCCGATAGGGTGAACGGTTGCATATTGTCGGTGAGGAAGCCCTCCACGCGCTCGATGCAGTCTTTGGCCTCCACGCCATACGCGCCGATATTCTGCACGGGGGCGCTACCCGCGCAGCCGGGGATGCCGATAAGGTTTTCCAGTCCGTACAGCCGGTTGCGGAGGCAGTAGTCAATCACATCGTCCCACTCTTCGCCTGCGGCCACACGGATCAGGCGGCTCTGGTCGGAATCCTCCATCACCTCAATGCCCTTGAAGGCCGGATGTATGATGGTGCCCGCAAAATCTTTTGTGAACAGGACGTTGCTGCCACCACCGAGGATGTAGTGAGGGAGGGCAAAGATTTTCTCCTTCTGCAGGATATGCCTATCGTCAAGCTGATCCATGACAAAGAACTGCGTACACCGCACGTCAATGCCGAAGGTGTTGTGATCTTTTAACGAATGATTCCGATAGACTATCATAAAAGGAGAGCTGATACTTTCTTGGAAACAACAGATTGGTTAGAACATGTAGCCCATTTTCACGTAGAAGTTGGCAAGGCTGCCGTTGTCGCGTTTGTCGAACGGGGCGGCCCAGTCCACGGAGAGCACGAAGTTATCGTTCATCATCAGCTTAAGACCAATACCGGCGGAAAGATGGGGGCGATATACTTGGGCATCCTTGCCGAAAAGGATGTACTTGTCCAGGTCGTTCATGTCGAATTCGGGGTCATTTTCGGCGATGGAGGCGCGGATGGTATTTTCATCCATGCGATAGCGTTGGAGAATCATGCCGGCATCGAAGAAGGGGTTGACACCGATGAAAAAATGCTCTTTGCCGATGTCGAATTTGCAGATCTTGAAGCGGAATTCCACATTGGCGAAAGCGTATCCGGGCGCAGTGATGCGGTTGCGCATAATGCCGCGCAGCGTATTGCCACCGCCCAATCCTTCGTATAAAACCCTTTGGATAAATAAGTTGTTATAATAGTTGCTGAGGTAGAACGGCGAGTTGCCAGCCACGGTCAGCTGGGTGGCCACGCGGTAGGCGAAGGTGATGTAGTCTTGATAGACAGGCACGAAGTGTTTGAAGCTGGCGTTGAACATCAGGTTGTTGAACTCCTTGTCCTCGCCGAAGGCAGCGTTATAGGTCCAGAAAATCTCGGCGTGCATACCTTTGCGGGTGTTCTGCTGGCGGTCACGGCTGTCGTAGGAAAGGCCACCGCGCAGGTAGGGATGCCATCCGCCGTTGGCCTCGTTGGGCGCGATGATGCCCCATTTCGTGTATTTCTCATAAAGACCGTCCACATCCGGCAGGATGTTCTCCGGCTTCTTGCCTTTGTTGATCATGGCAAGGTTCACCCGGTCGATCTGGTAGCCTAAGAAACCGATGCCGGCGTTCCACAGCCAGTTGCCTCCGATGTGTCCGTCGATGTCGGCGGCGAAGCGCAGCAGGTCGCGGCGCGACTTGTAGAAGGCACGGCTGATGTAGTCGTCGGCCTTTTTCTTGCCCCATCCGCTGTTATAAACTGTCTGGTAGCCGTTGAAACCGTAGAAGTCGCACAGCGCATCGGGCAGGTACGACAGGTCGATTTTCAGACGATGGTTCGGGATGAGCTTCTTGGAGTCGTAGGCGAAACGGAACAAACCCGACCTCTTTGTGGTGTAGGCGGCTTCGAAATAGAGGGAGTGGAAATATTCGGGATAGATGGAACCGTCGCCGAAGTCATACACGTTGGCCAGCACGCCGTACTGGAAACCCTTGTCGGCATCGTAGGCCACGCTCGGCAAAATGCCGAATGTCCATCCCGTGCGGATTTCGCTTTTCTCTTTTTTCTCTTTCTTTGGCTTCGGGTCTTTGGGAATGTCCGGCCCGTTGTCGCGGGCATTTGCACTATAAAATCCAATCAGACAAAGACATAAAAGAACAGATACAAATTTTTTCATTATTCCAATTTTAATTAAAAAAAGTTGAGGTCGCAAAAGTACAAAAAAGGTGCAGATATATCACCGTATGTCCAAACCTTTTTTATATTTTTGCAGCGTAAATAAAAACAAGGTCAGTATGAATAAAATTGATATTCTGCTTGGTTTGCAGTGGGGCGATGAGGGGAAAGGCAAGATTGTGGATGTGGTGACGCCGGATTATGATGTGGTGGCCCGTTTCCAGGGTGGCCCGAATGCCGGTCATTCGTTGGAATTCAATGGCATACGTCACGTGCTGCATATCATCCCTTCCGGAATTTTCCACAAGGATAAAATCAATATCATCGGTAACGGCGTCGTCATCGACCCGATCATCTTCGAGGAGGAGATCGAGGCTTTGGTGAAGATGGGCCTCACCCCGACCGACAATCTCTATGTCTCCCGGAAAGCCCATCTGATTCTCCCGACGCACAAGCTGCTGGATGCCGCCTACGAATCCAAGAAGGGCAAGCAGAAGATCGGTTCCACGCTGAAGGGCATCGGACCCACCTACACCGACAAGACCGCGCGTGTGGGTTTGCGCGTGTGCGATGTCTTCTCGCCGGACTTTGAGGCGAAATACCAGCATCTTATGGATCAGCACAAGGAGATTCTGGACCAGTATGGTTTCGATTACAGTAAAATGCTGCCCGAGTTGGACGAGCGTTGGCACCAGTCGCTGGCCACGCTGCGCCGCTTCACTTGCATTGACAGCGAGTATGTTCTCCACGAGTATTTACGGGAGGGCAAGTCCGTGTTAGCGGAGGGTGCGCAGGGCACGCTTCTCGATCTGGAGTTCGGCGCATATCCTTTTGTGACGTCATCGAATACTATCGCTGCCGGTGCGTTCACGGGCCTTGGCCTTGACCCGCACCTGGCCGGCAAGACCATCGGCATTGTGAAAGCCTACTGCACCCGTGTGGGCAGCGGACCCTTCCCCACGGAACTGTTCGACGCCACGGGCGAGGAACTGCGCCGCGTGGGCAACGAGTTCGGTGCCACTACCGGTCGCCCGCGGCGCTGCGGCTGGCTCGACCTGGTGGCCCTCCAATATGCCCTCATGGTCAACGGCGTGACCGACATCGCCCTCACCAAGGCGGATGTCATGTCGGATTTTGATACAATAAATATATGTACCGCCTACCGTGTCAACGGCGAGCTTACCACCCGTATGCCCGCCGCCACCGACGCTGTCATCGAGCCCGTTTACACCACCCTCAAGGGTTGGAAAACCGACATCAGCGGTTGTAAGACGTACGAGGAACTGCCGTCCGAATTCAAGGATTACATCCATTATATTGAGGAGCAGACCCATACGCCGATCAGCATCGTGTCGGTGGGCCCGGACCGTGCGGCCACCATTTTCAGATCATAGGATCCTATTCGGATGAAAACTTTGCGTAAAATTCTGTTTTGCACCCTGTTGCTGTGCTTTGGTATGGCGAATGCCGTTTGGGCGCAGCCTTCGGAGGTGGAAGAGGATTTTATGGGCACCATTTTACAGGAAGAACAGAATACCTTATTTACTAATTTGTCCAAAGGCGACGCTCCGGTTACCTATATGTCGCTTTCGGTTGTAGAGGAATATTCGTGTTTGTTGGCCGCTTATATGGGCAGTCCTGGTGCCCCGAACCCGGAATATGGGCGTTGGCTTTACGTAGAAATTATTGTGGGCGACTTGGATAGGGCCTGCAATTATCATGAAGGACGCAATGTCTTGTTGCCGTTGTACGATGAAAATGAACCACTCGTCCGCAGTATCATCCGTTCAGAGGTGGATAAGGCCTATAAAGCGGCACGTAAAGAATACCAGACGTTACGCATTCGGAAACATTTTATGGCCCAATCAGAAGACGATGTCTTCACTCATCCTGTGCAACGGGTTGGCTACCAGCCGAGACAGCCGGAATCTTTTGATCCGAAGGTGTGCTCTGCCTTGCTCGGACAGATTACGGCCCATGTGCGGGATATGTCCAATGGGGAGAGTGAGGCTATAATGAATTACGAATGTAGAAGATCGTGGTTCGTGGATAGTGAAGGAAGCTATGAGGTTGAAAATAAAGAAACAGCGGATTACAAGTTTGCGATCCGGGGGTGGCGGCCCGATGGTTCATATTTCAAGGTGGATCAACAATTGGAGACCGTAAGCCCGAATCTTGTGCCATCGGAAAACGAGTGGCACAACGTGGCCGACAGCTTGATTCGGGATTTTCAGGAGAAAATGGAGAAGCCGTCCCTTTCAGGGGATAATTATACTGAAAATAAGGAACGTCTTGTATTGTCGCCCTACGAAACCCACCATGACCACGCGGTCGAAACAGCTTCCGATATGTTCTTCCGTGCCGTGCGCGATGAGGTGGAAGAGATAGACTTGGAATTACAGGACAAGGGGATGCCCGTGCCTTACCGGTCGGAATTTTATTGGGTGGATGGTCGGAGTCTGCAGATGGAAGCCCGTGCCGGCACTCTGCTTTATATGGAGGAGACGCCCACCCGGACGCTCAACAGCCGGGTGCTGTTGGGTGACAAAATGCTGAACAATGAAGGGGTGTCGGCGGATTTCCTCGGGCATACGAAACCCGTGAGCCTGCCGGCGGACAGCCATTACGACAATTTCAGGATGCTGTTGCGCCGCTCGTTGGATGCTGCTTACCGGGAGGCATGGAAAGAGCTCGAATACAAGAATGTGGTTATGAGCTCGTTTGATTCTTGGGAACGCATAAAACGTCCCCGCGACGGCTATCGGGAAGAGCCTCGTTTTTATGATGCGGAGAAGAAATATGTGCCTGTTGACAAGGACAAAATGACGGCATTGGTCTGCGAACTGTCGTCGATGCTTGATCAGGACTCCACAATAGAATCCAATGTGGATGCGTATGCCTATCAGGCGGAAGTGTGCTATTATTCCAGCGACCGTCTCCAATACCGGCAGCCTTTCTCGGTCATCTGCATCCGCCTTTATGCGAAAACCAAGACACCCGGTGGCGGAGAATTCTCCGATGAGGATCTTGTATATGTACGTGATTTAGAGGATTTTCCTGATATGGCCGGATGGCAGGACCGGATGCAATTGCTGAGCAACCGGTTGAAAATGATGGCAGAGGCATCCAAACCCACACAATATTACGATGGGCCGGTGTTGGTGGAAGGAGAGGCTGTGGCCCAACTTTTTGCCCATGTGTTTACTGAAAACACCAGTCAGAGCATATATGCGTTTCGTATCCCACTGAGCGAACATGTCCGACATAATCTTGTAGGCAGCCGGTTGGAAAAGTGCCTGTCGCAACAGGTGATTGCCGCCTCTTGTGATGTGGATGCGTTAGACACCCTCGGAAGTTACGGCGGTATGCGGCTTATCGGCCAGTACAACGTGGATGCCGAGGGGGTGAAGGTTCCCCCGCACATGGAAATCATCCACCGTGGCGAACTCTACAGCCTGCTCTCCGATCGTACGCCCACACTCTCTTCCAAGACATCCAACGGTCATCGGAGGCTGGCCCTTTCAAATAATCGTTTGCGGCCAATGGTGGGTCCCGGCGTGTTGCGCCTGACCTGCCACCAAACGGCGAACACACAGAATCTGAAAAAAATGCTCTGTAAAAAGGCCCGCGCTACCGGCTATCATTACGCCTATATCATTCGCAAATTCCATAGCCGGAATATGTCGGAATATTGGAGCGTGGAGGATTTCCGACCCCTGTATATGGTGCAGGTGGATGTGCATACGGGCAAGGAGACACCGGTTCGGATGGTCTCCGACAGTTATCATGTATCTGATTTCATGCAGGTTTCGGCAGCCACCAAAGAGAGTGCTGCCTATAATTTGATGGTAGAAGGCTCTTGGTCTGGTGGCATTTTTCCTCCCATGAACGGGGTTCCCTGTAGTGTGATAGTCCCCAACATGCTGCTGTTTGACCGGATGGAGCTGCTGCCGGTTGGCCGTTAGTCCTTGACATCATCTTTTTAATCTTGTCTTGAAAATCAAAAATTGCAAAAAAAAACAAAGGCTGGGGCTTGAAAAAAATTATTTTTCTATTTTTGCAAATGTTTTTCGGGAAGGATATTCATCACGTCATCATTTAATAATTACAAAAATATAGGAAGGATTTATTATGTTAAAAAACAGATGCTTAATAGACCCTGCGGATTTCACACGCGAAGAATTTCGCGAGATTTTCGATTTGGCTCATCAGATCGTGGACAATCCGGAGAAATACAGCAAGAGTTGCGAGGGTAAGATTCTGGCAACTCTTTTTTATGAACCGAGCACGCGCACGCGCTTCAGCTTTGAAGCGGCCATGTTGCGTTTGGGCGGCAAGGTGATCGGCTTCTCGGAGCCCAACTCCAGCTCCACTGCGAAGGGTGAGAGCATCGCCGACACGCTGCGCACCATCGAGTGCTACGCCGATATTGCGGCCATGCGCCATCCCAAGGAGGGTGCGCCCCGTATGGCCAGCCATTACATCAAGATGCCGCTCATCAACGCCGGCGACGGCGGTCACCAGCACCCCACGCAGACCTTGACCGACATCCTCACCGTGGAACGTCTGCGCGGCAATGTGGAGAACAAGACCTACGGTTTCTGCGGCGACCTCAAGTTCGGGCGTACGGTCCACTCTTTGGTCAAGTTCCTGAGCAACTATGAGGGTGTGCGTTTCATCTTCATCTCCCCGGAGGAGCTCCGCGTGCCCGAGTACATCCGCGAGGAGGTGGTGCGCAAAAAAGGCATCCCCTTCGAGGAGGTGGACCAGATGGAACCCTACATGGGCCAGCTTGACTTCCTGTACATGACCCGCGTGCAGCGCGAACGCTTCTTCAACGAGGAAGACTACATCCGCCTCAAGGACCGCTTCATCCTCGACGCCGAGAAGATGACCTACGCGCGCCCCGACACGTACATCCTGCACCCGCTGCCCCGCGTGAACGAGATCAGCACCGAGGTGGACAGCGACCCGCGCGCACAGTACTTCAACCAGGCTAAAAACGGCATGTACGTCCGCATGGCCCTCATCTTGAAGTTGTTGGGAATATACTAATCCGATATCGCTATTGGCTATAGGCCGTTATTTCTAAAGCCAATACCCAAAAGCCAAAGTCAAAAAACATAAAAATTAGAAACATCATGTTAGAAATAAACAGTATAGAAAAAGGTATCGTCATTGACCACATCAAGGCCGGCTACGGCATGACCGTGTTCAACTACCTGCACCTGGACAAGGCCGACTACAATGTGGCCCTCATCATGAACGCCTTCAGCTTGAAGATGGGCAAGAAGGACATCATCAAGATTAATAACGTCATCGACATCAACTACGATTTCCTTGGCCTCATCGACCCGAACGCCACGGTGAACATCATTGAGGATGGCAAGACGGTGAAGAAGGTGAAACTGGAAGTGCCGGAGACGGTGACGAACATCATCCATTGCAAGAATCCGCGCTGCGTGACCTCCGTGGAGCATTACTTCGACCATGTGTTCCATCTGGTGGACAAGGAGAAGCGCTCCTACCGCTGCGAGTACTGCGACGACATTGTGGTGCCCTACCCGAACAAATAGGGGGGGATTTGGGCAAACCCGCATAATATTGTTATGCACACAAAAAAAGCACCTTCTTTGAGGTGCTTTTTTGCTTAAGTGCGGCTCTAATCCATCCCCGTAATCAGATTACAGAACTGATCTTGTTTGTCGCCTCATCTGCAAGCCTATCTTTTTTTTATTTATTTTTGCACCCTCTATCTTAAACGTTCATGTCATCCAAAACGGGTAAATACGCATTCGCCAAGAAGGAACTCCTGAAGATTGTCGCTGCTATCGTCGTTCTGGCGATGGTCAGTGCGACCTACTATTTCCACATCCGGAAGGAGTCGCTCCGTATTGCCGAGAAACGGGCGGACTCTACCCTGAAAAACGCCGAGATGATGATCTCCATCCGGATGGGGAAGATAGAGACGGTCGTCAACTCCATCCAGCCGATGGCGGAATATGCCCTGGACGACCCGGAGGCGATGTACGATATTGCCCGTCACACCGTGGAGTCCAGCTCCCGCATCATGGGTGCAGGCATCGCCTTCAAGGAGAACTATTATCCCGAGAAAGGTCGCTGGTTCGAGCCCTACGTGGGGTATCAGAAGGGATGCGACACCATGGTGGTCGCCCAGCTGGGAGGACCCACCCACGACTACCTCCAGATGGAGTGGTTCCAGAAGGGAATGGCCTCCGAAAAGGGTAGGTGGAGCGACCCGTATTACGACAACGCCGGCGGGAAGGCCTATATGATGTCCTATGGCCTCCCCATATGCGACAGCCTCGGCGAGGTGGTGGGCGTAATCAACGCGGATGTCACCATCGACACGCTCGCCAGCATTGTCAAAAGCGTCACGCTCTACCCCCACAGCACCTGCGCCCTGGTGACCCAAAGCGGGGCCAGCGTGGTGACGCCCCCGACAAAGCCCAAAGGTAAATGCCATGTCTTCTCCGAAGCCGTGGACGGCAAGAATCTGGTCCTGATCCTGACAATCCCCGACTCCGACATGTATAACCGCCTGCGGCGGTCAACCCTCTTCTTCGTCCTCCTGGCCTTGACGGGCATCCTCACGGTCTTCTTCATCGCTTACCGCTCCATCCAGAACCTCTGGAAGCTGAACGAGGTACGTGCCAAGGAGCAACATATCGAGGATGAGCTGGCCATCGCCCGTGACATCCAGCAGTCGCTACTGCCTTCCACTCTTCTGTCGGATGCGGGCCGATATGTGGATGTCGGCGGATTACAGGTGCCGGCCAAGTTTGTGGGCGGCGACTTGTACGACTACTATGTGCGGGATGGCAAGTTGCTGTTCTGCATTGGCGATGTCTCCGGCAAGGGCGTACCTGCCGCACTGCTGATGGCTATCGCGCATAGTCTGTTCCGCACCCTCTCGGCCCGGGACGACTGCCCCGACAGCATCATGCAGGCCCTCAACAGCTCTGTCAGCGACAATAACCCGGACATCATGTTCATCACGATGTTCCTCGGTGTCATGGACTTGTCCACTGGGAAAATCCGCTACTGCAACGCCGGGCACAATCCCCCAATTTTGGTGAAAAACGGAAGTGCCGAATTCTTGTCCACGGAGACGTCCCTGCTGCTGGGTGTGGAGCCCTCCGCCCAATACACGGCCCATGAGATGGTCCTGGCTCCCGGCGACACGCTGCTGCTCTATACCGACGGCCTGACGGAGGCGGAGAACATCCAGAAGGAGCTCTTCGGAGAGAAGAGAGCCCTCGCCGCCGCTGTCGAGTTCGGCGCTTTGCCCGCCAAAGAGCAGCTGTCCCGGATCCGGGAGCGCGTGAGCCAATTTGTGGACCACGCCGAGCAGAGCGATGACCTGACACTGCTCTCCATACGCTATCTGTCTGCCGAAGAGCAGCTTACTTTGACCAATAATATCCATGAGCTGGAACGGCTGGAACCGTTTCTGATGAAATTCTTCGATTGCCATAACCTGGATATGGCTCTCCTGCCCAGTGTCAACCTTGCTTTGGAGGAGGTGCTGGCCAACGTCATCATGTATGCCTACCCGGAGAGCTCCCAAGGCGAAGTGACCCTCTCTGCCAAAATTGATAATGAGGATATCCTTATGGAAATCAAGGATATGGGGGTTCCATTCAATCCGTTGCAACAACAGGAAGTCAATCTGGATGTCCCTCTGGAGGAACGGCAGATCGGCGGTCTGGGTATTTTTATCATCAAAGAGATCATGGACAAGGTGGAATATGTGCGTGAGGATGGGCGGAATGTGTTGAGGATGAGGAAAAGTGTTTGATCGTGTTAAGCCATTGGCATAAATTATAGATAATCAATAATTCATCAGATTATGAATATTACAATTACTGAAGAGGGTGCTACTATCATAGCCGCGTTTGACGGGCGTTTGGACACTGTGGCCGCACAGCAGATTGCCGAGACCATTGACCCTTTGTTGCAACATGCCGACCAGAATATCATTCTGGATTGTGAGAAGATGCCGTTCATCAGCAGCTCTGGGTTGCGTATCTTTTTGAAGATCAGAAAAGAGGTGGCAGCCAAAGGAGGCAAGGTCTATTTGAGGAATGTCTGTCCTGATGTGATGCAGGTCTTCAAGATGACCAAGTTGGACGCCATTTTCGAGACCATCGGATAACATGGTTTATATCGACGAAAACATCTCCGAACTGGATCTGGCAGCTGCCTTGGCTGAAGTCTCTGCGCAGCGGCGTGAGCAGGCGTTGAAGTTCCGCTTTGAGAGCGGAAGACGTCTCTCGTTGGCCGTCTATCTGCTGCTGAAGAAGGCCCTCCGGGAAGAATATGGCATCATGGACAATCCCGTTTTCGGCTATCAGGCCGGGGGGAAGCCGTTCCTGATCGACTATCCGGACATCCATTTCAGCTTCAGCCATTCCGGCCATGTCGCCTTGTGCGCCGTCAGCGACCAGCCCGTGGGCGCGGATGTGGAAGTCCCCCGCCAAGTCTCCCCTTCGCTGATCCGCTTCACGATGAACGACCAGGAGCAGGCGCAAATAGAAGCGTCTCCAAATCCCACGATGCAGTTTTTCCACTTTTGGACCCGGAAGGAGGCTCTGCTCAAGCTCACCGGCGAAGGGATCCGCAATGATATGAAAATGGTGCTTTGTGAAACGGACGGTTGTCATTTTGAGACTATACAGACGGGTGATTACATCTATTCCATCGTAAACCATCGTAAAATCTGAAATAAAACATCAAATATGCATTCTCATTGTATTAAATTCATCAAATGGATATGGGTCGTTGTCGCCATTATGGCGATCCAAGACCTGCAGGCGCAAGATCCTCAAAACGAGTTCACCATTGACGCCAAGCTGAACACCCGTGGTGAGATCCGTGTCGGCGGATTCAACGTCTTGGAAGAAGACGAAAACGAGCGGATGGCCCATTTTATCATGGGACAGTACAGGCTCAACATCGGATACAAGCGGTCCGACTGGTTCGAGTTGAGGCTCTCGCCGCAGTTTTCCGGGGTGTGG
The DNA here is from genome assembly GCA_045116675.1 of Bacteroidales bacterium. Classification (GTDB taxonomy): domain Bacteria; phylum Bacteroidota; class Bacteroidia; order Bacteroidales; family WCHB1-69; genus F23-D06. The sequence continues at coordinate 11,975 of JBGUMF010000093.1, read as the reverse complement.
GGACAGGCCGGCGGGAATCTGAGCCTGTCAGAGGGCTGGCTCTCGATGAGGCACAACAAGACTGGGCTTTTTGCCAAAATCGGCCGGCAAAGTTTTGAATATGACGACGAGCGTATTCTCGGTTACGATGACTGGACGATGACCGCGCCCACCCACGATGCTCTGAAATTAGGCTTTGAAGGCTACGGACACAAAGTACACGTACTCCTCGCCTACAACCAGAATTCGGAAAACATATCACAAGGCACCAATTACTATGCTGGCGGAATTCAGCCCTATAAGACCATGCAGACACTGTGGTATCACTACGAAACACCGAAGTCGTTGTTCGGTTTTTCCCTGCTTGGCATGAATATCGGAGTCCAGAGCAAAAGCTCCAATTTTCCGGACACAACCTTCTTTCAGCAGCTGTTCGGAGGCTATGTGAAATTGAACCCCAGCATCGTCACGTTGGAAGGCTCCTTCTACTATCAGATGGGAAGAGAGGAAAACGGAATGAAGCTGGACGCCTTCATGGGAAGTGCGAAACTACAGGTTACGCCCAGTGATATGTACTCCCTCTATGCCGGCTACGATTACCTGAGCGGTGACCAATTCCCTGTCCGGATCAACGGAGGTTTCGGCCTCATATTCCATGACAAAGCCCGTGCTTTCAGCCCTTTGTTTGGATCACACCACGAATTCTATGGCGCCATGGACTTCTTCTATATGGACAGTTATGTAAGCAACTTTTCTCCCGGCTTGCAGAATCTCTATGCCGGAGGCTACGTTAACCCTGTCAAAGGCCTGAAAATTGATGCCGCCTATCACTTCTACGCCATCGCCGCCAATCTTAATAAAATAAAGAAACCATTGGGGCATGAATTCGAAGTCGGTATAAGCTATACTTTCGCGCAGTTTGTCAAGGTGGCAGCCGGGTATTCCTACATGAGAGGAACAGAGACGATGGATATTCTCCAACAGGTCTCCCAAAACCGCCGTCTGCACTGGGGTTGGGTGATGCTGACCGTCAACCCGACGATTTTTACAATGCCTTGGAATGACAAAAAGAAAGAAAGGAGCCTTGAAAGTATATTGTCGCCACTATGTTAATTTTTTGATTGATAGAAATTTAGATTTGCAATAATGAAGAATACCGCACCTTTATCCCAATCGCAATTAGGTATATATGCCGAATGCGTACAACATGAAAACGAGGTCTTCTACAACCTCCCTTTTCTTTATGTCTTTGACGGCAGTCTCGACGCCGACCGTTTGTGCCGCGCCATAGAAGCAACTGTACAGGCCCATCCCGTGTTTTTTACACGCATTGAGCTGAGTGACGAGGGAGAACCCGTGCAGACTATTGACTTGGAAAAAGAGGAATTTCATCTTTCCGTCGAACAAGTTACGGACCTTGAGACTGAGAAGCAAAAATTCATCGAGCCTTTCAAACTCCATGGTGGCAGACTATTCCATACCAAAGTGATGCGCGACGCAGAGCATGTCTATTGGTTATTCGACATGCATCACATTATCAGCGACGGCTCCTCGTACCATGTTATCATTTGCGATGTGGAGACGGCTTACAACGGCGGCACGCTTGCTCCCGAGGAGATGTCGATGCAGGAATTTGCCCTTGCCGAAGCGGAGATGCGCAAAACGCCCGCTTTCGAGGAGGGTAAACAATGGTATGCCCAAAACTTCGACTGCGGCGACACGTTCACCCAACTCATGCCCGATCTCGAAATTCCCGAACACACGGACGCCAATAAACTCCGCGTTCTCAGTGTCGAAATGGATCGGGTGGATGCCTTCTGCAAAACCAACGGCATCAAAAAAAGCACCTTCTTCACGTCGGCTTTTTCCTTCTTGTTGGCCAAATACAACAACGAGCAGGAATCGCTGTTCACCACGGTTTTCAACGGCCGAACTGAGCCGAAATTCCAACATTCTGTCGGCATGACGGTGAAAACGCTACCCGTTTATGCCAAATTCACGGAAGAAACCACGGTGCTCGATTTCATGAAAGCCGGTGAGGAACAGATGATAGGCTGCCGCAAGCACGACCTCTATTCCTATACCGACATAATGAAAGATCTCAACCTGCAAACCAACGCCATTTTTGCATGGCACGGACTCTTAATGGATTACACCGAACTGATGGGCAAATCCATGCAGGCCATTCAACTCCGCAAACACAACGAGGGAGTGTCGTTCTATCTGATGGCCTTCTATGTCGGCAAAAAATATCATATCAGAGCGGAATACAGCGCCAATGAATACTCCGAGACGCTGGTTGACCAATTCATGGAGAGTTACGAGGCCGTCTTGGAGGGCTTCCTAAGCCAAACTCTCCTGCGCGACATCGACATCTGCACCGAAAGCCAACGCGCCTTGCTTGACAGCTTCAACCAGACCGACAAGGATTTGGATATGAATGCTACCATCGTCTCCAAGTTCCGTGAGCAGGTGGCGAAAACGCCCGACAACATCGCGGTGGTCTATAAGGATAAACGTTTCACCTACAAGGAATTGGATGAGATTTCCGACCGTATTGCCGCTTATATCCATGGAAAAGGGCTTCATGAAGAGGATGTCGTTTCCGTGTTGATTCCCCGTTGCGAGTGGATGCCTATTGTATCCATGGGTGTGTTGAAGGCCGGCTGTGCTTACCAGCCCCTCGACCCGAGCTATCCTTCGGAGCGCCTCAACTTCATGATGGAAGATGCCTCTGTCAAGCTGCTCATCGCCGATCCGGAACTGCGCGGCATCGTTGATCAATATGCGGGAGACGTGCTCTTTACTAACGATATACCGCAGCTTCCTGCCGCTAATACGGATTTGACCGCCTGTGCGCCCAAAGCCGATTCGCTGTTCATCATGCTCTATACTTCCGGCACTACCGGCACGCCCAAAGGCTGTCAGTTAGTGCACCGTAACATAGTCGCGTTTTGCGAGTGGTATCACGGCAGGTTTAAGCTCACCCCTGACTGTCGCGTGACGGCCTACGCCAGCTATGGTTTCGATGCCAATGTCATGGAGACGTATCCATGTCTTACCAGTGGCGCCACACTCCACATTATCCCGGAAGAGCTGCGCTTGGATATGGTGGCGTTAAACGAATATTTTGAGAAAGAGAAGATCACCCACGGATTCATGACGACGCAGGTGGCTTATCAGTTTGCCACTTCCATGGAGAATCACAGTTTGCACTATCTGCTGACGGGCGGCGAGAAGTTGGCACGCCTGACTCCTCCTACGAATTACACGCTGGTGAACCTCTATGGACCTACCGAAAGCACGGTCTGCATTACCTCCTTTGACGTGACGAAGGATATGAAGGATATCCCGATTGGCTCGGCGTTGAATAATATCAAGTTGTATATTGTCGATAAAGCAGGTCACCGTCTGCCTGTGGGCGTGGCGGGAGAACTCTGGGTCGCCGGACCGCAAGTGAGCCGGGGCTATCTCAACCGTCCCGAGAAGACCGCCGAGGTTTATCTCGACAACCCCTTCGATTCCAGCGAGAAATATGCGCACATCTACCGCACGGGCGACATCGTGCGCTATCTCCCTGACGGCAATATCCAGTTCGTGGGACGCAAGGACGGACAGGTCAAGATCCGCGGCTTCCGCATCGAACTCAAGGAGGTCGAAGGCGTCATCCTTCAGTTCCCCGGCATCAAGGATGCCACCGTGCAAGCCTTCGACGAAGAGGGTGGCGGCAAGTTCATCGCTGCCTATATCGTGGCTGATGAGCAGATTGACATCGAAGCGCTGAACAACTTCATCATGGAGGAGAAACCGCCCTACATGGTGCCTGCTGTAACGATGCAAATCGACCGGATTCCGCTCAACCAGAACCAGAAGGTGAACAAGAAAGCCCTTCCGAAGCCCGAAAAGAAAGCTTCTGAAACTGCGGTGGAGAGCAACGTGCCGATGAACATCCTGGAAGAGGAACTGCACGAGATCGTGGCAGGCATCGTGGGCACCAAAGACTTTGGCGTGACCACCGTGCTCGGCTACGTTGGACTCACCTCCATCTCCGCCATCAAACTGGCCGTACAGCTGAACAAGAAATACGGTATCACCGTGGATTCCAAATCCTTGGTCAAAACCGGAAACATACAAACGATTGAGAATGAGATTCTAAACCATCTCCTCAAAACTCCTGTTCAGGCTGTTTCCACTGCCAACGATTCCGAATTAAAGAACGCTCCGCTGTCCTACGCGCAGATGGGCGTCTATGTGGATTGCATGAAACAGCCCACCTCAACGGTCTATAACATTCCTTCGCTCATCCTCTTCCCCAAAGGCACAGAGGTGCAGATGCTGGAAAAGTCCCTTGAGACCCTCATCAAGGCGCACCCGCAGTTCTTTGTGCATTTTGATAGCGAAGGAGGCGAGATTGTGCAAATGGTTGACACCAATCAACCTCTTGCCATCACAAAGAGCCAGCTGAGCGAAACGGAACTGGAGAAATACAAGTTGGAATTTGTCAAGCCGTTCAACTTGAGACAAGGACCGTTGTATCGCATGGAAATCGTCACCACGGAGCAAGATGTTTACCTCTTGGCCGATGTGCATCACCTGATATTCGATGGTGGCTCTTTCGATCTGTTCCTGAACCAGTTGTGCGATCTAATGAACGGCAAGGAAATCGAGGCCGAAGCCATCAGCTATGCCGGCTTCGTGGCCGACGAGAAGGCTGCCGAAGGGACTCCGAGCTACCTGGAGGCCAAGAACTTCTTCAACGAGCGTTTGGGCAAGGTGGAAGGAGTCACCGAAGTGCCTGCCGACTTGACCAATCCTTTGGAGCAAGGCACCGTCAGCGAGACCTTCTGCCCGATGGACTTCAACGCGATGGAGGAATTCTGCAGAAAGAACAACCTCTCGCCCGCGCATCTCACCTTGGCGGCGGTCTTCTATGCGCTCTCGCGCTTCACCAACAACGAGCAGATCTGCATCACCACCATCAGCAACGGCCGCTCCGACTTGCGCATTAGCAACACGACTGGCATGTTCGTCAACACCTTGGCCTTGAGTGCCCAGATTGGCGAACAAAAGGTGATGGACTTCTTGAAAGAGACCAGCCAGAACTTTGACGAAACGTTGACCCACGAGAAATATCCCTTCGCGCAGATTGCCGCCGATTACGACTTGTCGGCCGAAATCATGTTCGCCTATCAGATGGGAGTGATCGACCAATATGTGGTCAAGGGTCAAAAGCTTGAGATAGAGTCTTTGGAACTGAATACGCCGAAGTTCCGCATCGCTTTCTACATTCAAGAGAAGGAAGGCGTGCCGGGTGTGATGGTTGAATACGACAATGGTCGTTACAGTCACGGACTGATGCAAAGTCTGGCGCAGTCGGTAAGCAATGCGGCCAATGCGTTCATCCACCATCCTGAGATGGCGCTGCAACAGGTCTCTTTGCTGGATGCCGGACAAACCGCTTTGCTCGACAGTTTCAACCAGACCGATGTGCCTTACGACGACACCCAAAACATCGTGTCGCTCTTCCGCCGTCAGGTGGCGCAAACGCCCGATAATCTCGCGGTGATCTATCACGACCATCGTTACACCTATCGCGAGGTGGATGAGATCTCGGAGCGCATCGCGGGTTATGTGAAATCACAAGGTCTTGGCAATGAAGATGTGGTCTCCGTCTTGATTCCGCGTTGCGAATGGATGGCCATCGTCTCCCTCGGTGTGTTGAAGGCCGGTTGTGCCTACCAGCCCCTCGATCCGAGCTATCCTGCTGAGCGTCTGAATTTTATGATGCAAGATGCGGATGCCAAGCTGCTCATTGCCGATGAAGAGTTGCGTCCTGTGGTGGATGAGTACCAAGGCAAAGTGTTGTTGACCAAGGATATTGACACGCTGCCCGTTGTGGAGTCCGTAAAGGCAGACATTACCCCGTCAAGCCTCTTTATCATGCTCTACACGTCCGGTTCCACGGGCACGCCGAAGGGCTGTCAGCTGGAGCACGGCAACCTCGTGGCCTTCTGCCATTGGTATCAGCGATTCTATGGGCTGACGGCCGCCGACAAAGTGGCTGCGTATGCCAGCTACGGCTTCGATGCCTGCATGATGGACCTCTACCCGGCGCTGACATGCGGTGCCTGTGTCCATATCATCGGGGAAGACATCCGTCTCAACTTGCCCGACCTCAACAACTATTTCAACGAGCAGGGCATCACCCACTCGTTCATCACCACGCAGGTGGGCTACCAGTTCGTGACGAATGTGGAAAACCACTCGCTGCGCTGCTTTGCCGTGGGTGGCGAGAAGCTGTCCGCCCTCAACCCGCCGACCAGCTTCAAGATGTACAACGGCTATGGCCCGACAGAGTGTACCATCTTCACCACCAACTATTGGGTGAAGGATTATGAGATGGACATTCCTATCGGCAAACCGTTAGATAATCTGAGACTCTATATTGTTGACAAACAATTCAATAGATTGCCTCTTGGTGCCGCTGGCGAGTTGTGGGTCACGGGCCCGCAGGTGAGCCGCGGCTATCTGAACCGTCCCGAGAAGACCGCCGAGACCTACCTCAAGAACCCCTTCAGTGACGACCCGAAGCACGCCCGCGTCTATCGTACCGGCGACATCGTGCGTTACCTCCCCGACGGCAACATCCAGTTTGTGGGGCGCAAGGACGGGCAGGTGAAGATTCGCGGCTTCCGTATCGAGATGAAAGAGGTGGAGGCAGTCATCCGCCAGTATCCGGGCATCAAGGATGTTACCGTACAAGCCTTTGATTATGAGAAGGGAGGAAAATACATCGCCGCCTACATCGTCAGCGACAAAGAGGTTGACGTGAAGGATCTCAACGCGTTCATCGGACAGCAGAAACCGCCGTATATGATTCCGGCGGCGACGATGCAGATCGACAGCATCCCGCTGAACCAGAACCAGAAGGTGAACCGGAAGGCCTTGCCGACACCGGTGTTGCAGGCTGCCGACCGCGACTATGTGGCGCCGGCCAACTCGGCTGAGGAGCTCTTCTGCCGCATCTTCGGCGAAATCCTGGCCATTGACAAAATCGGTGCCACCGACAACTTCTTCGACTTGGGCGGCACCTCGCTCATGGTGACCCGCGTCATCATCGAAGCCGACAAGCAAGGGGTGCATGTGGCCTACGGCGACGTCTTCGCCAATCCCACGCCGCGCAAACTCGCCGCCCTCGTCACGGGCAACACTACGGTCAGCACCGAGGAAGAGGATATTGCCGATTTTGACTATGCGGACATCAACAAAGTGCTGGAAAACAATAGTCTGGAAGAGTTCGGTAGGGGAGAGCGCCTGCAGCTGGGCAACGCCTTGCTCACTGGTGCGACCGGCTATCTCGGCATCCACGTCCTGAAAGAGCTGATCGACTCGGATGCCCAGGATATCTACTGCATGGTGCGCGACAAAGATCTGGATGGCGCCGAGCATAGACTGAAAACGCTGTTGTTCTACTATTTCGAGAATACGTACGACGAGCTCTTCGGCAAGCGCCTCCACATTGTCCTTGGCGACGTCACCAACGACTTGACCACGCTCGTGCAGGCCAAGATCGACACCGTCTTCAATTGCGCGGCCGTGGTGAAGCACTTCAGCGAAGGCACCGAGATTGAGGATGTGAATGTCGGCGGGGCGCAGCGTTGTGTCGATTTCTGCGTGGCCACGGGCGCAGAGCTGGTGCATATTTCCACAGCCAGCACCCGCGGTCTGAACGTGAACAGCTCGATGGAGCCCGGCTATGTGTTCACCGAGCAACGACTCTATGGCGGCCAGTACCTCGGAAACCAGTACACCCATTCCAAATTCTTGGCGGAGCGGGTTGTGCTGCAGGCGGTTGCCGAGAAAGGACTTGTCGCGAAGGTCATCCGTGTCGGCAATTTGTCGGCACGTTCCACAGACGGCGAGTTCCAGATCAACTTCTCCACCAACGCCTTCATGGGCCGTATCAAAGTGTTCAACATGTTAGGTTGTTTCCCGTACTCGTTATACGAGCAGGAGGTCGAGTTCTCGCCCATCAACGAGGTGGCGCATGCCATCATCCTGCTTGCCACCACGCCCAAGGCCTGTTGTGTGTTTCACGCCTACAACAATCATTCGCAGTTCTTCGGCGATGTGCTCAGCGGCCTCAGCAATGTGGGCACCGACATCAAGTTGGTGGAAGACAAGGAGTATGAGGAGACGCTGGAACAGGCGGGCAACGACCCACAGAAGGCCAAGATGCTGTCCAGCTTGCTGGCATACCAGGATATGGCGCATGGCATGAAGGCGGAGTTTGTGAATATCGCGAACCAGTACACCTCGCAGGTGCTCTACCGATTGGGTTTCAAGTGGTCGGCCACCACATGGGACTATGTCGACCGAATGTTGAACGCCATCAGCGGGTTGGAGTTCTTCGAATGATGAGCTCCGAAGGTAAACAAAAAGAGACGCAATAGTATTGCGTCTCTTTTTTTGAGCGGAAAACGAGACTCGGACTCGCGACCCCAACCTTGGCAAGGTTGTGCTCTACCAACTGAGCTACTTCCGCTTGTGATTTCGGCTGCAAAAATACACTTTTTTTCAATATGTCAATGGTTTTGAAAAAATTTTTTTGACCATATTTTATAACTTATTGATTGTGAGTATAAAATAATTTTTGTTTTGGCTAATATCGGAAAAACAAAATGATGCTATCGATAAAAAGATGTATCTTTGCAACATGATTTTCCAAGAAAATCGGAAGATGTTTTGATTCTTGCAAAATATTCAAAAACACAAATAATATGAGAAAGCGTACAATTTTATTCCTCAACATCCTGTTGTGCGTGGCCGGAATGGTTGCGCAGGCGCAGGAAAACCATCTTGATATCAATAATGTGGATGCTCCCATCAGACCTCAGGGGGGCGGTTGGTTTTCGGAGAACAACGATGGTTTCCGTGTCCCCAAAGGCTCGGAGCAGTCCACCTATTTCTGCTATTCGTTCTGGATGGGCGCGTTGGACGCCGACACCTTGCTCCATCTGTTTGCGGACCGTTACAATCAGGTGGGCCACGACACCTGGCCCGGGCCGCTCTCCACAGTGGATGCTTCCATTGACGAGACCACCCGCCAGCAGTGGGACCGCACGTTCAAAATCACCCGTCAGGAGGTGCTGGACTTTTTGGAAAACAGGCTCACCTCGGGTTACACGATCCCGCAGCATATCCTCGACTGGCCTGCGCACGGCGACACGACCAAAGGCCAAGCATGGCTGCTCGCCCCGTTTGTGGATGTGGACTACAACAACCGCTATGAGCCGGAACATGGCGACTACCCGGCTTTCCCCGGCGACATGGCGCAATTCATCATCTTTAATGACAATTATAGCACGCACACGGAAAGCCAGGGACTTCCGTTAGGCGTGGAAGCCCACGTGATGGCGTATGCGTACAATGTCCCCGAAGATACTATTATGAATAACACTATCTTTTTGAAATACAAAATCTTCAATCGCTCGCAGAACAACTATCATAACGCATACATCGGATTGTGGAGTGATTGGGATTTAGGATATTATGGCGATGACTATGTGGGATGCGATGTGATGAAGAACACCGTTTATTGTTATAACGGAACAGGAATAGATGGTTCCGGTCAAAGTAATAGCTATGGTGCCGACTGGCCTGTGCAGACGCTCACGCTGTTGTCGGGCCCGCTGATGCCCGCCGATGGTGTTGACAACCCTGCCTACAGTGAATCTGCCGGTTGTGCTTCTTATCTTTATAGTGGAAATACGTTTGACCGATATGCCATGAATGGAACTTCCGGTTTTGGCGACGGCATTGTAGATAACGAGCGCTACGGTATGACTGGTTTTATCCGTCATAACAACGATAATTCGATATATGGCGACCCTACGGTTGCCGTTGAGTATTATAATGCCCTGCGTGGAATTTGGAAAGATTACACGAAGATGCGCTATGGTGGGAACGGTCATACCGAAAATGGAGGGAATGGTCCAGAATGTAACTTTATGTTTCCTGGCCTGAGCGATCCTTGTAACGTTGGAACATACGGTATGGACCCCAACCCCGACATGTACGGCGTTGGCGGATGGACGGAATATAACGTGGGCAATTCTCCCGCTGACCGTAGAGGCCTTGCTTCTGTAGGGCCTTTCAACCTGCCGGCTGGCGGCACGGAGGAGCTGGAACTCTGTCTTGTTACCATCCCGCACAATTGGGCCATAAACGGAAATATCACAAACGGTATTGTCTTCGACAGCCTCTATCACGTGAACCCGGTTTACCTTTCTCCGTTAGGCGTGGGGGAACATCCTTCCAAAACATCTTTCAACCTTTATCCCAACCCGACTACCAACTTTGTGACGCTTGAGGTGGAGGATGAGGAAATGGTACAAAATCACGAGTCTGTGATGGTGTTCGACATTTTTGGTAAATTATTGTTTAGAAAACCGTTGACCAGCACCCGCGAACAGATTGATTTGAGCTCCTACGCATCGGGCGTGTATGTGGTGAAAGTGGGTCAGAATGTAGGGAAGGTGATCAAGAAATAGTTTGAATTTTTTTCTTATCTTTGGCGGCTCAAAAAAATAGAACTGTAAACTCACGTATATGGCTGATTTAGTTAAAGGTAAAATATCCCAAATCATCGGTGCCGTCGTTGATGTGCATTTCGATGAGGATTGTGTGCTTCCCAATATTTACGACGCTCTTGAAGTGGTTCGGGACAATGGCGAGAAGCTGATTCTGGAATGTGAACAGGATATCGGCGAGAACACGATGCGCTGTATCTCCATGGATTCCACCGACGGCCTGCACAGGGGCATGGAGGTGGTGGCCACTGGGCGTATGATCACCATGCCCACGGAAAATATCAACGGGCGTCTGCTCAATGTGATCGGCAACACCATCGACGGCATTGGCCAGGTGGACGCTGGCACCCGCCGCAGCGACATCCACCGCGACCCGCCCACATTCGACAACCTCTCCACATCACAGGAGGTTTTCTATACCGGTATCAAGGTCATCGACCTGATTGAGCCTTACGCCAAGGGCGGTAAGATCGGGCTTTTCGGTGGTGCTGGTGTGGGTAAGACGGTGCTTATCATGGAGATGATCCACAATATTGCCAAGAACTACGGCGGCATGACGGTCTTCACGGGCGTGGGTGAGCGTACGCGTGAGGGCAACGACCTGCTCCGCGAGATGCTCGAGTCCAACGTCATCCGTTATGGTGACGACTTCCTGCAGAGCATGAAGGCCGGCGGTTGGGACCTCTCCAAGGTCAACAAGGATGAGCTGGCCAAGTCGCAGGCCACCCTTGTGTTCGGCCAGATGAACGAGCCGCCCGGGGCGCGTGCCCGCGTGGCACTCTCCGGCCTGACGGTCGCCGAAGGCTACCGCGACGGCGACGACACCACCGGTGGTCGCGACATCCTCTTCTTCGTGGACAACATCTTCCGTTTCACGCAGGCCGGCTCCGAGGTCTCCGCCTTGCTGGGCCGTATGCCCTCCGCTGTGGGCTACCAGCCGACGCTGGCCACGGAGATGGGTACCATGCAGGAGCGCATCACCTCCACCAAGCGCGGATCCATCACCTCCGTGCAAGCCATCTACGTGCCCGCCGACGACTTGACGGACCCCGCCCCTGCCACCACGTTCTCCCACTTGGACGCCACCACGGTGTTGAGCCGTAAGATCTCCGAGCTGGGTATCTATCCCGCCGTGGATCCGCTGGATTCCACCTCGCGCATCCTCTCGCCCGACATCGTGGGCGAGGAGCACTACAAGACCGCTCAGCGCGTGAAGGAAAGTCTGCAACGTTATAAGGAACTGCAGGATATCATCGCCATTCTTGGTATGGAAGAACTCTCCGAAGAGGACCGCAAGACCGTGCACCGCGCCCGCCGCGTGCAGCGCTTTATGTCGCAACCATTCTTCGTGGCCGAGCAGTTCACCGGCATCCCTGGCAAGTTCGTCAACATTGAAGATACCAT